>JAYYZG010000125.1:0-11250 GCA_036687775.1 Actinomycetota bacterium | reverse complement strand
TTATTGGTTCATAGCGATTTAAATTTCCATCACTCACACAACTGTCAATAACCTCGATGACTACGGTGGGATCAGGATTGATAAAGAAGGGTATTGAATATCGAGAATCCTGTTTGGGTAGCCTTGCCCTATGCGGGGTTGAGCAATACCTATCATTGGTCCAGCGCGCGAGCATGTCGCCTAGGTTAACTATTAGTGACCCTTTGGGAGTATCTACAGGTAACCATTCACCATCTTTTTTCTGTATTTCTAAGCCGGGAACGCCATCAGTTGCTAATAGCGTTATCAATCCATAATCAGTATGCGCTCCCAATGGGTATTCTGCGTTGCCGTGGTTAAGTGGCGAATAATGCAGAAACCGTAAACGGCATTGTGGATTATTCATTTTCTCTTCAAAGAATAATTTGTTGACACCCAACTTTGCTCCGAGAACCTTGAGAAGTTCTGAAGCTACGATCAACCCTTGTTGCTGATATTCCTGTATTTGTTGTTTCGATTTTTCAAAAAATAATGATTGGATCTCATCGCTTAAACCTAAATCGACAAATTCTGCATTGCCTGTTTTTCTTCGCATGTTAAGTGCTTCGCGAGCATTTGGGACATAGCCGTATCTATTCTCACGAGGAACTTTTTCTTTTTCGTTTTGTGGTTGGTCAAAAAATGTTTGAGCTAAGGTAAACAGTTGGTTTATATGATCTTCCAGACCATGATTCACAAGGTGAAAAAACCCCAGTTCTTTGCATGCATTATCTAGAAGTTCAATTTCCGAATTTTGAATTCCGGAAGTAGTTGATTTCAAATTCTGATAATTGATGGCTTGAATTTTCAGAGATTCATTCACCATTGTTTTATCTTACACTTCCTTGAGAAACGAACTGGAATGTTTTCTCGCCCAACTTCCTTTCGTTGTTTAAGTCTGGGAGGATGCAAGTACCCCCGTTAGAAAGAATGCATGGAAGAAAAAAGTTCAAAAATTGCGGAAACTGATGTACGTAACGGGCTTATTGCTTGCACATTTGGATATATTTTTGTTGCTGTTGCTCCTGTAATAGTGGCATCTTCTGATGTCCACGGAACAGCTATTGCTTTTTGGAGATCCTGGATTGGCTTTCTTTCTTTGGGAATTATTTCGCTATTTCGTAAGCAACTCACTTTAGAAATGTTCGTTAAAACAGCCCCAGCCGGATTATGTTTTGGGGCAAGTATCGGTCTTTACTTCTGGGCCGCTCAGATGACGAGCATCATAAATGCGAGCTTGATCGTTGTTTTGCAACCTTTGCTTTTCGTTATAGCTTCCTACTTCATTTTTTCTGAAGCATTTACGAGGGTGGATGGACTTTTCACTATTCTCGCTATCGGCGGTGCCACGTTCCTCGTTCTCGCTGGTACAAATTCAGGGTCCAGTGATATTAAAGGAGACTTGCTAGTCGTACTGTCTGTTCATATTGGTGCTTCATATTTTATTTTCGCAAGACAAATCCTTCCTTCAGTTCCGATACTTGAATTCATGACGGGCATGTTTGCGTGGGCCGGAATGATTCTTTCCATCATGTTGGTAATTGGGACAACGAATCCATTAACTAGCGATGGGTCCGAATGGGTTCGTATTTGCTCAGTTGCTACTGCTACTGGCATAGGGCATTTCTTCTTGAATTATTCACAAGGGAAAGCTCCTTTTAATATGATGGGTGTTTTAAATCTGCTGATGCCTGTGCTCTCAACGTTTTTAGCGTTTTGGTTTTTGGACCAAGGAGTGACTTTAGTGCAATTCATTGGTATGGCTATCGTCATCGCTACCTTGGCTTTTCACTCCTATTTCCGAACCGCTGCAACAGATTCGCAAAATACCAATACAACTGCCAAAATCAGAGAAACAACTGATTAGGGGGAAAAATGACTGTCGGATGGTTCATAGACGATACGCCGTCTAAATCGTTTCCTATTTACACGCGAGGTAATGTTGGCGAGGTATTTCCGGACCCTGTTTCACCTCTTACCGCTGATCACACATGGCATGGTGCGGGTGATGTAGGTATACGCGAATTCATGTCACGATTCACAATTGATCTAGACGAAATTGATTCTGGGAACAAATTAATGTTTGAAATTTTCGGTGGGTACATGTATCTGAATCTGAGTGTCGCAAGATTGATGGGAGCCCGATCTTCAGGAATGACGCCAGAAATGGTAGATATGGGATTTTTTGGTAGTTCTTCTGCTCTCCCCCCATACATGCCTAGAACGAAAGATGAAGACCCAGAAATTTGCGCAAGAGTCGATGCTTTAATGTTTTCTTGGATGACAGCAACTGATTTCCCTATTATCAACGAGTTGACAGAGATAGTTGAAAACGTTGTTTCACAACAACCGGACCTTTCTGTGATTTCAGATGAAGCTTTGATCCAAAGAATGCGTGACATGATGCCATTATTCGCAAGAATTTTTTCTGTGCATAGTGAAGTGAGTGCTGCCGCTTCAGTAACTATGGGTGCTATCACTGGCTTAACGCTTGGGATGGGCAAACCTGGTCTTGACCTACGTATAGCGGGTGGGCTTGGAGATGTCGCTTCAGCTTCTCCGAGTTTCGCCTTATGGGAACTAAGCCGAATTGTTCGATCTTCTGAAGAACTCACCAATACCTTCGATGACGGCATGGATGGTCTTGAAGATCGAATAACAGATCTAAATCATGATGATTTCAATACGAATTTGGAAAGCTTTCTTGGCAATTTCGGAAGCCGCGGCCCAAACGAATGGGAACTTCGTTCGCAAACGTGGCAAACACACCCTGCTCTAGTCTTTGCGATTATTGACCGTATGCGATTATCCCCTGATGACCATAACCCTCGTTCCCGCCATGAAGAGGCACGAAATCGTTCCGTAGAGGCACTAAATGAACTCCGAGAGATGGTCAAAGGTGATGAAACTGCTGCTGGAACTTTAGAAATTGCTGTTACTTCTAGTGCGGTCTTTATTCCTGCTAGAGAGCAAGCCAAGACAATAATTGTAAAAGTTGTTCATGAAGTTCGGTTAGCTGCTTTAGAACTTGGAAAACGGTTAGCGGAGTCCGGGAAACTTACAAAACAATCCCATATTTTCATGTTGCAAGACGAAGATTTAGAGACGGCAATCACCGATGGAATGGCAAATGAGGCGGCAGAGCGGGAAGTAAAATATTTAGAACTATTTGAACTCACTCCGCCTTTTTGGTTCGCTGATAAAGTTCCCGATGACAAAGAATGGGTAGGCGAGAAAATAGAATTATCAACCCGAAAAGTAGTTCAGGGAATGGGAGGAAGTGCTGGTGTTGCTACTGGTAGAGCACGGATAATTCATGATCCGACGAAACCAGATGCCCTAGAGCCAGGAGATATCCTTGTCGCTCCGATCACTGACCCTTCTTGGACTCCTTTGTTCGTTCCTGCTGCAGCTGTGGTTGTTGATGTCGGTGCAACAATGAGTCACGCGGTTATCGTAAGTAGGGAGTTAGGCATTCCGTGTGTTGTTTCTGCTACTGGCGCGACTAGCCGTATACCAGATGGAGCTGAAATCCGCGTCAATGGTGATACTGGCACAGTGACAATACTTAGCTAAGAACAGTTTGGCGCCCATTCCCCTTCAAGATGCCCCTCTTGCACTAACCAACTGATTGTTTCTTGCAGCGTTTCTTCTACTGGCCGCCATGAATTTAAACCGCTATCCATGAGAAGCCCTTCGTCATCTCCCGGGACTATTCCAAGCATGATTTCCACTGCTTCTGCATCTACCATCTGTTCTAAAGCCTCACGTGGGGTGGGGATTAAAGCCCTATCACGACCAGTGACTTCTGTTATTACAGCATGGAATTCTTCCCAGTCCATAAATGTTCCCGCTGCTACATACCTGTTGGGGCCCGAACCGGGCGAAAGGATTCCTGAAACAGCGATAGCTAGATCCCTGACATCCACTAGACACCAGCCTCCGCTTGCGAGACTCATCATTATTTCGCTTTGCAGGGTTGGAGCTAAATTGGCAGCCAAAACATTGAGGCCGAGGTCTGTCGGACCGGTTACACCAGCAGGGTAAATGATTTTCACTGGTTTACCGTTTTCTTGCAATGACCGCGCATGTTCTTCAGCTATTGCTTTTGAGGCGTTATAAGGGTTTCCACCACCCTGGATTGGGTCATTACCTGATAATTTATCTCCGGTTGGTGGGAAAATAACTGACATTGTTGAGAGGTGAATTACAGGGTCGCACCCTTGTGCAACTGCAGCATCAAGAATTAATTTTGCCCCTGGCCCGTTTACTGAGAGAGCTTGGTCCATTAACGCTGGATCTAGACTTGTGAAAGCGGCAGCGTGTACACAGGCGTCACAGCCTTCAAGTGCTGCAAGAACTGCCTCTTCGTCGGTCATATCTCCAACGACATAATCCAAATTTTTAGTAATCCCATGCAGAGATTTCATCTGTTCAAGTTTTTCTCCGTTTCTTACTAACAGTCGCAGTTCATGACCTGCATCCACTATCGCCTTCATTAAGTGACCACCGATAAATCCCGTTGAACCCGTTAACATTACTTTCATTCTTGCCCCCTATCCTTGTTCAGAGAGTAGTCTTCATAGTCGCAAAAGTCTCTTGCTGCTCATTTCTGCCAGTATTTCTGATCTCTTCTCTATGATTTATGTTTATGAAAGAATTTGAGCGTTTTCAACGAAAATTTTCTTCAGGCGACTTCTCTGATGAAGGTTACTGGAAAGCGTGGCGGAAGGTCTGGGACTCTTGCCACCAATTCACTGACTATTTCAACGGGGATCTCGAAGAGCGCGATAATGCTTTGGGGGCAATCTTCTCACGCCACATTAATTTCCGTTCCTCTTTCATGACTGAATATGAAGAGAAAAAACTGTTGTCGTTACCAAATCATATAAATGTTTTTCGTGGCGGGCAACAAGCGAACATCTCTGGTTGGTCTTGGACTCTTGACCGTTTGACTGCGGAACAATATGCATTCACTGGAGCAACCGATAATCGCCCTCTACTTGCAATCGCCTCGGGTCTTTCCTCTTCAGCAATTCTTGCATATATCGAAACTGACGGAGTTGCAGAGGTCATTATTGATCCTTTTACTATCACGATTGAAACTGCGGAATTCGCGAAGATCACTTTTGAACGACTATTTAAACAGGTTGTGGATTAGAGTGCGTGTATGCATCCATTTCAAATCTTCCGTACTACAAAGTTTTTTCTTCCGGTCGCCTGCATTATTTTGCTATGTACTGGATGTTTCAGATTCAACGTCACAATTGCGGTAGAAGATGATGGAACCGGTACTTTGGCCGGAGAATACGCAATAAGTAAACAGATCGGGGAAGTTTTTAGTGATGAATCCGATGAACTCTCCTGTGAAGAAATCTTGGAAGGAGACGAGGGAGGTTTTGGCGCTGACCCATTGTCAGATTTTCCGAGCGGTGCCGTTGTGGAGAATTTTGAGGATGATGAATGGTGTGGGTACACATTTACCGCCTCATTCACTGACTTTGGTAGGAGTTTCATCGAGGCAGGGGATGATGACTTTCCGATAACAGAAGAGGATGGTCTCCTTTTTTTCAATATTGCTGATGATATTTTGCTAGGTGAAAGTGACGCCTTTGATACCGGAGATGAAGATGTTGACCCAATTACGCTGCTCCAAGCTTTTGGAATTCCTCAACCCGAATTTACGATTAGCGTAGACCTCCCTGGAGAAATACTCGAACACAACGCAGATACGCGTGACGGATCTACACTTACTTGGGCAATTGACTTATTTAATCCAAAACCAGATTTTTCCCCGTATGCGAAGTCTGACCTTACCGTAACTTCCGATGGTGGTTCTAAAAACACATTCGGGATCGTTGCAGGAATAGTTGGAGCGATTTCACTTATTCTCGCTGCTAAATTCGTCCAAACGAAAAATAATGAGCAACAGTCTAGTATCTGACTGAATAGATTTCGTTAGGTTGTAGTGTTTTCCCATCGATTATGAGGGTCTATGCCACCAATGTGTATTTTTCTCGTCCTGCCTTCTGTATCATCATAAAAATACATTCGTGGTGCTAATGGTCCATGAAATTTTATATGGGATTCCATAAATGCTTTTCCAGAATCTTCAATTTCTGTTGATATAGGCAGAACCCTTTGGTTATATAGGTACGGTCGCTGCCGAACGTTATCTGATTCTCTCATAGCTACATCGCGGACTGGAATAGCGAAAGGTTTCCCTTCTTTATTCCATTCGTAAAAATTCAAAAAACCTCCTTCTTCTCCGTACGCAGATAATGCTAGAAAAGCTTGAAATATAGATCTCCCCCAGGATTGTTTTCTGTGGCTCTGATCCATTTTTTCCAATTGTTGCGAAACATTATCTGGAATCTCAAGATGATGATGCAGAATTTCTCTTCCCTTGTCTAGAGCTTCCGAAACGGAGGAAATATTAGCTGAATATTCTCGAGCTGCTTCTCTAACGGATCGGGTCAATGCATGCCGAACAGCCATTTCTTCTATCTTTTCTTTTTGTGCTTCTAAATCGCTAGCGTATTGCACCCACCATTCTTCAGCATCTCTTCGAGTCTGCTCACTCACAATTAATTCTTCTTGAAGTTTGGCAGTCTCTTCACGATAATCTTCTATTTCCCTTGATCGTGAAAGCAACTCTTTTCTTAAATCCTTGTTTTCGCTTTCTAAAATATCTACAACGCTGGTTTTATTCGTTCTCTCTTTTTGGGGAACTGATTTAGAACTTTCACGTAAAATCCGTAAGCCCTTCATGCAACTTTCTGGCAAAGACCGCGCCAATAAATACGGTTGGAGAATCCGTAATATGTGTTTTTGAATTGACCGGTAATCAGTATGAGAGATTTCGTTAGCAACCATCGGTGGGGCCGCAATTACAGTTCCCTCTTCTATTTCATTTGGTGGATATACGCGAATTTGGCCAGGCTCAAGATCATAATTTGCCCCCACCATTCCTTGGAAACGGCCAAGAGAACCACGTTGCAAATAAAGAACCATCGCAACTCCAGAGAAATCCCGTAAAAGTGATTTAGCGGTCAGTATCGTTGGCGTTTCATCTTCAAGCAGTGGGTCGTACGCAACAACTATCATCGCGATTGAACGATTCCGTGCGAACAGTGATTTCACAAAATATTCAATAACTCCGTCTCTACCTGGGTTAGGTAAATCAGCATCAATAAATATGTCATCGAGGTAAGGTCTATGCGCAGATTTTAGAGATTTCTTAATTAAATTCTGGGAAAGTGTTCCAACTACTTCTAGAAAGAGTGCTTTCTGATCATGCGAGACTGCTTCTGCATCTAGCCAAAGATACTGTTTTTCATCTTCTTGTGTCACTCGCAAAATTATTTCAAATTCAGGGCTGGGTTGTAATCGCAATTCATGTATTTCCAAGTTGTCGCTTGTGACAGAATGTTCCGATACGGTTCCGAATTCGGTCGCTTTCTCTAAACTTTATTGAGCATCAACCAATAGGTCAGTATGGTCAGTTTGCCACAGCACTCGGTGCACTAATTCCATTGTGTTTGGCCTTTCAACATCAGATATGGCCTTTATCGTTTTTGCTTTAAGAGCATCGACAATTACCTAGGAGTTCTTTAGCGCTGCCGCGAACTCTGTTTGTGCTGCGTCCGTCGTGGTTTTATTTGCCCACAGGTCAACAATGGTCATAGCCATTATTTTTGCACCATCTATAACAGCTTTATCTCCTGATTCGCTTCTAGCGTGGGTAGCGAATTCAGGTGTGTGAATAGGGGTTCCATATGGTGCTACAGCGATCATTGGATGGATTGACGGAACTAAGTAGCTAACATTTCCCATATCTGTACTGCCAACGACTTTCTGTTCAGTATTTGGTTCTGTAGGAGTACGACCAACTCTTGAAGCATTAGCAGAGTAGAGCGTACAAATTGTTTCATTGTCGACCATGTCTGCGTAGTACGGATCAATCCAGTCATGCGACATTGAACATCATGTGGCGTGAGCCCCTGCTTCCAGACAGTTGAGGACACGTTTCTTTAAGGGTTCTAAACTTCTCGCATTCTTTGACCTGACGTACCATTCCATGGATGAATGCTCTGGCACGATATTTGGTTTTGCCCCAGATTCGACAAAGATACCGTGTATTCGCTCGTCAGATCTTATGTGCTGGCGCAATGCGGCGACATTTTGGTATCCCAATACTGCGGCATCGAGCGCGTTGTGCCCTCTATGTGGCGCGGCAGCAGCGTGGGCGGCTTTGCCTTGATATGCGACATGCAGACGTTGGATAGCTATCGTATTCATTCTCACAAGGTCGCCAGATGCTGGATGAACCATCATCGCAGCATCAACATTTTTGAATGCCCCACGGTCAGCCATGAATACTTTTCCTCCTCCGCCTTCCTCCGCTGGGGTCCCAAGGATCCGGAGTGTTCCTCCCATTTTTTCAGCGACCGTTGCTGCAGCTAAACCCGCACCCAAACCTGCTGTCGCGATAATGTTATGCCCACAAGCATGCCCTATTTCAGGCAACGCATCATATTCGCAAAGAACTGCAATCGTCGCTCCTTTATCTCCAGCAGAAGCTTCAAATGCTGTTTCTATGTCATAGGCCCCGCGAATCGGGCTTAATCCTTCGTCCTCAAGAATCCCGGTCAGTACTTCATGTGCGAAATGTTCTTCAAAGTTAAGTTCCGGTTTCTCGTGAATCGCATGCGATGCTGCTAGTAATGTGTCGGCAATCCGATCTACCTCGTCACAAACAACTTGTTTGATCTCGTTAACTTCTTCGTTTGAGATTTCAACAGTCATACATTTCCTGTCAGAACTTGAATGGTAATGAGTCTAGTCAATTAGGAGTTTACGTCCTCCAAATTTCTATTTATTTACGTCCCTGCTTATTTGGAGAGTTTGCTATTTGTTTCGTAACCCTTTACTTTTATGTGTCGGAAAGGAATGTTTATGACACATACCGTATATTTAGAATTTGATTGCGCTGAGGGTAAGGGAACTGAATTTCTCGAGGTTCTTCTACCGGCCCTAGCTGATACTCGAGCATTTGAAGGTTGCATAAGTGTAGAAACTTTTGTAAATGCTGATGCACCTGACACTGTTTTTCTTTGGGAGAAATGGGAAGAACGTTCGAATCAAGAAGCTTACATGGTGTGGCGAGTTGAAACAGGTCTTCTAGATCTTATAGGTCCATTCATGGCTGGACCCCCTAAAATCGCGCATTTAGAAGCTAAGGACTAATTTAACCCAATAATTTTCTTCGAAATTTATTGGCTGCTTCAACAATCGCTGCAGGAGTGAACTCCCACCTGTCAACGGGTGGTCTTTGGCGTTGCACTGGTCTTCTTTCTGCTGGTGGTGTTTCTTCGGGTTTGGTCGGCGATGAATTCCCAGCAGTCAGCATTCTCATGGCGAACCGCAAATCATCCGCGTTCCGTTCTGCGGCTTCCCGTAATTTCTTTTCACTATTCAATTCAAGTCTTGCTCGAAGTAATTCAACTTCAAGTTCAGAGACTCGGTTCGTCTCTTCTTTTTCAGGAGGTTCATCTGGTGCTGATATCCCATCCCATGCTCCTGAAGAAATCAGGGAAGGAATAGGGATCTGCCAACCTGTTTCATTTTTAATGGCACCCTCTATTTTTCCGTCTGTGATCCACCTTCTGAGAGTGCCTCTAGATTTTGAAGAATTTTTTACTGCTTCTGCCAAACTAACCGTAGGAGCAGTGGATGCAGCAGTTACAGGTTTCTTATTCTCATGCTCCGGTTTCTTTTCATCTTTACTAACTTTTGAAGAAGTCGTTGGTTCAGGTTTTTCTATTTCCTCTTGGGGTGGCCAAATGATTTCATCGTCCATAGCTGGGCTTTATCAGGAATTTTCTTGACGAGCTGCTCGCGCGACTTTAAAGGATTGTATTGCTGATACAAGAAAGACGGCGCATATGACAGATGTTGCTAACTGGGCAAATAATGCCCATCCTGTACTACTTCGACCTATTAGGGACCCAAGACTACCGATGATCGCTAATAAGGAGATTGCTGCTGCACCATGCATGAAATGGTGGTTTAGCTCTGGTTTTTGTTTTCCCGCCAGCCCCAACAGTAAATAGATCACTCCTACAAATGTCGGGATAAGCGATGTGGCGCTACTTGAGTCAGAGACAATGGTTACTACAATCCCTAGTATGACCAGAATCGCTCCTGTAGTAATTGATTTTTGTGCCATTTCTCTTACTCCTTTATATCGCCAACCATTTTTTCAGGTTGGACGATTTCATCGAACTCTTCTTCACTTAGGTGACCCATTGCGACTGCTTCTTCTTTAAGCGTCGTCCCGTTCGCATGTGCTGCTTGCGCTATTTCCGCAGCTTTGTAGTATCCAATATGCGTATTGAGAGCTGTGACAAGCATCAGGCTTTGGGAAAGCAAGTCATTAATTCTTTCAAGATTAGGCTCTATCCCAGTTGCGCAGTTGTCGTTAAAACTCTTGCAAGCGTCCCCAATGAGTTGAGCGCTAAGAAGCACATTGTATGCCATGACTGGTTTGAAGACATTGAGTTGAAATTGGCCATGAGTTCCAGCAATGGAAACCGCTGAATCATTCCCAATCACCTGAGCGCAAACCATGGTTAGTGCTTCACATTGTGTTGGGTTCACCTTCCCAGGCATAATTGAACTACCGGGTTCATTAGCTGGGAGTGCTATTTCTCCGATTCCGCAGCGGGGGCCACTAGCTAACAATCGGATGTTATTCGCTATGTGCATGAGGCTTACCGCGACTCTCTTTAAACTGCCGCTAATTTCTACCATGGCATCGTGCGCACTTAGGGCTTCAAACTTGTTTTCTGCAGTAACAAAAGGGTGTCCGGTAAGTTCGGAGATTTTCTCTGCGACAGCAACATCATATCCTTCAGGAGTGTTTAGCCCAGTTCCTACTGCTGTTCCCCCTAACGCGAGTTCCCGCACTCGCTCTAAACTATCTCGCACAGCTTCCCTGCCTCTTTGGAGTTGCATCGCATATCCACTGAATTCCTGACCGAGCGTCAACGGGGTTGCATCCATTAAGTGTGTCCTCCCCGTTTTGGTTACCTTCATGAATTCCTTGGATTTCTCTTCAAGAGTGGATTGGAGCAACTCAATATTTGGGAGGGTTTCGGCAACGATTATTTGATATGTTGCCATGTGCATGGCTGTAGGGAACGTATCATTTGAACTTTGACTTTTATT
>JAYYZG010000124.1:0-5177 GCA_036687775.1 Actinomycetota bacterium | reverse complement strand
GATAGCTCGCATGGATGCTCGGGTTATGTCAGTGTGTAGCCCACATCCCCATAATTCGTGCCCATCTATAGCCATCTCTACATACGCAACAGCGGTTGCATCGACTCCACTCCCTTTAGAATGTTCCTGATAATCAAGGACCCGTAAATCTTTAGATAAGGTTTCTCTTAAGCCCCTAACAAAGGCATCAAGCGAACCAGAACCTTCGCCTTGGACTATCATTTGTTCGCCTTCGCAGGACAGGCGTGCAGTAAGTAGAGTCCTATCTCTACCGTCAGGGTTTTGCGCTGACTCATAACCGTGCAGTAAGTAAGGGTAATCGATATCTAAATACTCGCCGGCAAACTCGTTAAAGATTTGTTGAGCGCTAATTTCCTTGCCAGTAGTGTCAGTAATTTTTTGTATAGACCTAGTGAATTCAATTTGCATTCTTCGCGGTAGGTCAAATTGACTTTCGGTCTTTAATAGGTAAGAGACGCCGCCTTTACCTGATTGACTATTTACTCGGACAACATCTTCATATGTTCTTCCAACATCCAATGGGTCAATTGGAATATAAGGAACTTCAAAGAATTCCGCTTCCGACTTAGCTAAGGCTTCAAATCCTTTTTTAATTGCATCTTGATGTGAACCAGAAAAAGCTGTGTATACAAGATCTCCGACATATGGGTGACGAGGGTGGATGGGGAGTTGGTTGCAGTATTCGGCTACTCTTCGGATTTCGTTTATGTCACTTATGTCTAGCATCGGGTCAATGCCTTGACTAAACATGTTCATAGCAATGTTTATGACATCTACATTGCCGGTTCGTTCGCCATTTCCAAATAGTGTTCCTTCAACTCGGTCTGCGCCAGCCATTATTCCAAATTCTGCAGCCGCTACTCCGGTGCCTCTATCATTATGCGGGTGGAGGCTCAAAATGATTTCATCTCTGCGGTTTAGGTTTCTATGCATCCACTCAATCATGTCTCCGTAGGTATTTGCAGATGCCATTTCGACAGTTGCTGGAAGATTGATAATAATTTTGTTTTCTTTGCTCGGGTTAATTACCTCTACTACAGCATCACAAATTTCTTTAGCGAATACGAGTTCTGTTCCAGTAAATGACTCTGGCGAGTATTCGTAACGAATCTGGGTTTCTGGGATACTAGATTCAAGCTTCTTGCAGTAAGAAGCAGCATCAGTAGCGATTTTCTTTATTCCATCTGTGTCCAATCCGAAAACAACTTCTCGCTGCAACGTTGACGTTGAGTTATAGAAATGGACAATCGCTTGCTTTGCTCCACTTATAGCTTCGTACGTTCTATCAATTAATTCAGGCCTGCTTTGTACTAGTACTTGAATCGTTACGTCATCTGGAATGGCACCCTCTTCAATAATCTCACGGACAAAAGTGAAGTCGGCCTCAGATGCTGAAGGAAACCCGACCTCAATCTCTTTGAAACCTATCTCTACAAGTTTCGTGAACATGCGCCATTTTCTATCAGGATCCATTGGTTCTATTAGGGCCTGGTTACCATCTCTAAGATCGACTGAACACCATAAAGGAGCCTTGGTGATCAAAGTATTTGGCCAAGTTCGGTCAGGTAGATCTATCGGCGCGAAAGTTTGATATTTCTTAAACGGCATTGGGCTTCGCGTTTGTCGATTTAGGGGGTTTCTGTTGGTACTCATTTGTTTCCTCTCAACTTGTTATGACAGATGGTCCCAGTGGCGAATAAATTTAGGCCACTGGGCATATAAGTCGAAGATCAAGGAGCAGGTTACTCATAACTAAATGCTACTCAGAAAGTTTCAATATCCCAATAAGAAAAGCCTAACGAATTCGGTAATTGATTCGATTTCCGCTTTCAAAAGCTTTTTGCCCTTCTTGCATTGCGGACTTGGACATCCCAGCCGTGAGAATAGAAGGCGCTAAGGACAATGCGTCTAGTCTACCGAGGTCGTTGGCTGCCCAGATAGCGCGAAGGCTAGCTTGGACTGCTATAGGGGGTTGACTAGCAATTGCTTCAGCAATCCAGATCGCTGTTTCGTGTAATTCATCAAATGAAGTTACTTCGCTGATAAGACCTATCTTCAGAGCTGTATCAGCGCTAAGTCGTTCGTGGTTTCCTAATAGGGTTAAGCGCAGAATTTCTCCTAATGGCATTCGTTGAGTCATTTTTATCGGCTCGTATACTGCTGGCATTCCGTACGTCACATGAGGATCAAAGAAAGTCGCATTATCTGAAGCCAAAATTACATCGCATTCAGAAAGAAAATAGAAAGCTCCACCACAACACATTCCATTGACGGCGCAAACTATAGGTTTCCATAGGTCGCATGATTTTGGCCCCAAATCATCACCTGGGTCATCGTACATGTAGTTGTTTGATGTCCCGAATAGACTCTCTGTTTCTTCAAGCGCAGTCATTTCTCCGCTTCGATCAATGCCGACGCAAAATGCTTTGTCGCCCGATGCAGTCAAAAGTATGGAGTGGACCTCGTTGATTTCACGAAACGCTCTCCAAGTATTTTTGATTTCTGTTCGCATCGTATCGTTGAATGCGTGCAACACTTCCGGGCGGTTTAACGTGACTATTCCAACGTTATTTCTTATCTCAACAGAAATTGTCTCATAAGAAGATGGGTCAAATAGAGTGTCCATAGTTCTATTGTGCCATCATCAGGCATAATTTGCTTTACCTGTAAGAATGATTCATGAGGGGGATCTAATGGAAGCTGATTTTAAAGGGAAAGTCGCTGTTGTGACAGGTGCCAGCCGGGGGATAGGAGAGGCCACAGTCCGCGAACTTGATGCAAGCGGGGCGATAACTGTTCTCGTTGCAAGAAGTGAAGATAAATTACTAAAAATCAGAGATGATTTGGAAAATCCTTCATTGCATGTGCCAATTGATCTTTCGCTTGACGAAGCACCTAAGGCTATCCGTGAACTCGTTATTGAAGAATTTGGAAGAATTGATGTTCTTGTCAACAATGCCGCAGTTGAAAGAAATGAGCCAGCCCATCGAGCTACAGCTGCAGCAATAGATGAAACTCTACTTGTGAACCTCCGGCAAGCGTTCATGTTATGTTCAGTCTTCGCAAAAGATCTCTTCGCTACTCAGGGGAATGTTGTGAACGTAACGTCAACAGCGGCTGCTGGAGCTGGAGGAACTCAAGGTGCTTATGCTGCTTCAAAAGGAGGGTTAAACACTCTGACGAAAAACCTTAGTAATGAGTGGGCGAATAAAAATGTTCGTGTCAATGCTGTGGCTCCAGGTTTGGTTAAAACCGAAATGTGGGAACCAACATTTGAACTGTTAGGTGAAGAGAACGTGCTGGAGAACTTCGTCAAGCGTGTCCCATTAGGGAAGTGGGGAACATCTGAAGAGATCGCAAATGTAGTTTGCTTCCTTGCGTCAGACCTTGCATCCTATATGACGGGGCAAATTGTCAGAGTTGATGGCGGAATGCTTAATATCTAGTAAAAAGCTCTAGAAAATGATAAGAAGGGGACAATGACTGATCGACTTGATGCGTTAATAGATAGGGAGCAAGAGGCTATTGGCTGTCCGTATCCAATTTTCTCAGAATTACGAAAGGAAAGCCCAATTCACTTTAGCGAAAAGCTTGGCACATGGGTTTGCACCAGGTATGAAGATGCAATGGAAATTCTTCATGACACGGATAGGTTCTCTTCTCTGATGCCGACTGGCCCTCGGGACGGTCGGGGAGGTTTCGCCGTCGCTATGGAAGAGTTGGCCAAAGACCCAGGTATGGCAGAATATTTTCAAACATTTCTCGCTAATGCTGCTAATGCTGCAGTTCTTCTAAATGCAGATCCACCAGAGCACCGGCGGCAACGCAAAGCAGTTAATAGGGCGTTCCGTCCAACTCGTTTGAGGGGGATGGAACCAATGATTGAAGAAGTAACTGAAGAACTCCTTTCTCCAATTCGACAGAAAGAGGAAATGGAATTCGTCGGTGAATTCGCTGTTGGTTTGCCAATGACGATAATTGCTTTTGCATTGGGAGTGGAAACGAATGACCTAGCTACATTTAAAAAATGGTCAGATGACTTAGTGATGCCCGTCGGGAACCCAGATCCAACTATTGAAAAGGTTCGGGACTATTTGATATCACTAAAAGCCTTTAATGAATTTTTCGGAAATCTGCTGCAGCAAAGAAGGGAATCACCGCTGGAAGATATCATTTCAGATGTTGCGACGGCGGAAGTAAATGATGAAATGCTTAACGAAGCTGAAATGCTTTCGATGCTTCAACAATTTCTGGTAGCAGGTAACGAAACGACGACCAAACTACTGACCAATCTCATGCACCGATTAGCAGTAGATGATGGTCTTGAACAGTTATTACGAGAGAACCCATCGCTAATTGATAATTTTATTGAAGAGGGGTTACGGTATGAAGCTCCCGTAGGTGGGCTTTTCAGATCAGCAAAAATTGATACGGAAGTTAATGGGGTGGAAATTAAGGCTGGTCAACATATATGGGTTATTTTCGCAGCAGCGAATAGGGATCCTGAAATTTTCCCTGAGCCTGATGTGTTCTCTGTTGAACGCGAAAATGCGCGTGAGCATATAGCGTTCGGGCATGGTGAACATTACTGCATCGGGGCGCTATTGGCACGGTCTGAGGCAAAGATAGCAATGCAAAGATTGCTGGAAAATATTGAAAATATTAACCTTGTTGAAGAAAAAAATAACTTTGAATATGAAGAGTCATTCGTCCTAAGGGGATTAAAGGAACTTCATGTTTCGTACAATGTCCGAAACGCCAACTAATCGGATTAGATTTGCTACTTGACAGCGATAATGGATATTTCCATTTTCCATTGCTCTTGTGCCAATTCAGGTACAGTGACTAGCGTTGAGGCGGCACGGTGTCGTTTCAGATGGTCGTCTCTTACTTTCATAATTTCTTGTAGATCTTGACCGAGAACAACATAGGTAGTGACAGAGACAATATCCGTTATTCCCATGTGTGCTTCTTTTAGAATTTCTTCAATATTTTTCCAAACCAACGTTGCCTGGTCACCTATATTTTCAGGAGTATTGCCTTCAACGTCAACTGGCACTACTCCTGAAGAATGTAGAATCTGATCAAATCCACGTGAGAGTACTCCATGAGCGTACTTTGCTGCTGGTGGGTGGATTGTACGTGGGTTAATTCGA
>JAYYZG010000123.1:0-4320 GCA_036687775.1 Actinomycetota bacterium | reverse complement strand
GTTTCGCATCGCAGATAGTGCTGGGTGTCGAGGTGTAGTCTGTTCTGCAAAAAATCTTCCTGAGGCTTCAAAAGAGATTCCTGACTTAAGTTATGTAGTGCCAGGTATTAGACCTGCAGGTGTTGAATCACATGATCAAGCTAATACCGCTACTCCATTGGGCGCATTAGAACAAGGAGCAGATTTATTAGTTATAGGTCGAGCAGTGACTCAATCACCTGAACCTAGAAGGGCAGCTAGAGAAATTCTTATGGAAATCTCACAGATTCTTCCAAAAAATAATTAGCATTCACCAATTCTTAACTAGTGAGAATTAATATTCGTGTATGCCCGCACCACCGAAACTTACCGATGAACAGCGACGAGCCGCTTTGAGAAAGGCGGCAGAAGCTCGACGCGTAAGAGCAGAATTGAAGGCTTTAATAAAAATGGGATCACGAACCATAAACGATGTTCTTGAACTCTCAGATTCTAACGAGATCATTAGTAGAACTAAAGTTCTTGCAATATTGGAGTCAATGCCCAAAATCGGGAAGGTGAAAGCTCGACGGATTATGCAAGATATTGGGATAGCTGAAAGCAGGCGCCTACGAGGACTCGGTGACCAGCAAAGAGCAGCGCTCATAGCAGAGTTTAGTTGATTCCTTATTATGGTCATTGTTGTTTCCGGTCCCGGCGGGGTCGGTAAAGGTACTATTGCTGAATCACTAGTGACGAGGCTAGATAACCTTTGGCTCTCTCGAAGCTGGACCACACGTGAAGTTCGCTCTGGAGAAGACGAAGACAGTTATGTATTTGTTTCACGGAGTCAATTTGAAAAAGCTATTGCAGAGAAACGTTTCCTTGAGTGGACTGAATTCCATGGAAATTTATACGGAACTCCTTTGCCTGAAGCTCCAGAGGGCTTTGACGTCCTTTTGGAAATTGATGTAAATGGGGCTCTTTCACTAGTAGAACAATCAATTGAAGCTCTTCTTATATTTGTGGATACTCCATCTATTGAAGATCAGGCCCGAAGACTCCGTGGTAGGGGAGACCCAGAAGAAGAAGTTGAAAGAAGGATTCTTGAAGGGGAGAAAGAACGAAAAATCGCTTCTGAACTAAGCGCAACAGTAGTCATTAATGATGATCTTGAACGAGCAATAGAAGAGATCTCTAATCTGATAAATGCACATCGGTAGATTAGTTGTGCAGCAAACTATTTGAATTGCTCGCGCAAACGTTATATTTGCCGTGGTTAAGGTTACGATGTACAAAAGAAATTTACTGTTCCAAAAAGCTTTGGTAGTTGGGAGAACTAATGGTTAACGAAAATAATTCAATGATTTACCCCAAAATAGAAGGATTGCTTGACAGATCAATGAAGCAAGGTGATGAGGGCTCAGAATCCAAATTCCGGCTAGTTACCTTAGCAGCGCAACGAGCACGTCAAATCAACGCCTACCGAAATCAGTTAGATGGCGGCTTGGGAGGTTCCGTACCACCACAAGTTCCTGCTGAAGGAATAGCGAAACCCCTCTCAATCTCTTTCGAAGAAATTATACAAGATAAAGTTTTAGCAGGAGAGAAGAGAGAACCTGAACCCATTGTTGTTATGGAAGAAGTTGAAGAATCGGAAGAAGAGGAAGACGAAACCGAGTAATTGGTTTCCCTGTCATAATGTTCTCTGGAAAACGTATTGTATTAGGTGTAACGGGTGGGATTGCCGCTTACAAAGCGGTAGAAATCTCCAGAAGGCTCGTTGATGCCGGCGCACATGTTTCACCCATTATGACAAGTGCGGCTAAAAAATTTATCGGTGAAGTCACCTTAAGCGCTCTTGCTAGTGAGCCTGTAAAAAGTTCCCTTTGGGACGGAGACGATCCAATTCCACATACAACACTTGGTCAAGAAGCGGATTTAATTCTGGTAGTTCCCGCGACTGCGAATTTAATAGGTGCCTATGCCGCTGGGATTTCTAATGACTTACTCACAGCAACTCTCTTAGCAACTCGCGCCCCAGTGCTTATCTGTCCAGCCATGCACACCGAGATGTGGGAGCATCCTGCAGTGCAAGAGAACTTGGAAACGCTTCTTCGGCGGGGCGTGAATATCGTAGATCCCGATGACGGCATGCTAGCTGGTGGAGATGTTGGCAAAGGTAGATTAGCTGGAGTTGGCAAAATCCTAGATAAAGCTGAATCCATTCTTTCAAGAAATGACCTGCAAGGGCTACATTTCTTAATTACAGCGGGGGGGACAAGGGAACCTATAGACCCAGTGCGCTACATATCAAATAGATCTTCAGGAAAACAAGGATACGCTCTGGCAAAAGCAGCAAAAATACGAGGAGCCGACGTTACTTTAGTGACGACGATGGAAACTGAAGCGCCTTCTGGAGTGAAAGTGCTTTGCTCAGAAACAGCGTCAGAAATGCAGAATGTCGTAATGACAGAAAGGATAAATGCTGACGTCATCATCATGGCTGCAGCGGTAGCGGATTACCGACCATCAGAAATATCAGAGCAAAAAGTTAAGAAAACTGAAGTTGTAACAGCAATTAACCTTGAGCCTACCCACGATTTTCTTGTGGACCTCGGAAACGATAAGCAGTCAAGCCAAACTCTCGTGGGATTTGCTGCAGAGACTCAAAATCTTGAAGAAAATGCTATAGAAAAACTTAAAAGAAAAAATCTTGATTTGATTGTTGCTAATGACGTATCTCTCCCCGGAGTAGGATTTGCCCATGACACTAATGAGGTCACGATAATTGGGGAAAATTCTAAATGGACACTACCTCTTTCGGATAAACGAATCATTGCTGATGGAATTCTTGATGCGATAGTTGAAATTCGCCAAGAACGTTTCAAAGGGAACGGATAAGGTGCTCTCATGAAGCCATCATTCACATTTACGTCCGAATCGGTTACTGAAGGTCACCCTGACAAGATGGCTGACCAAATATCTGACGCAATCCTTGATGCTCTGATTGAGAAAGATCCGTTAAGCCGAGTCGCTTGTGAAACTTTAGTTACAACAGGTATGACGCTTGTGACCGGAGAAATCACTACTGAAGATGCCTATGTGGATATACCAGGAATAGTTCGAGAGACGATCTGCAAAATAGGTTATGACAAACCCTCATTTGGTTTTGATGGGAACACATGCGGCGTCATGATAGCTATTGATGAACAGTCAACTGATATAGCACAGGGAGTTAATTTATCAATTGAAGCACGTTCAGGTATCGCACAAGATGAATGGGATTCTGTCGGGGCAGGTGACCAAGGGCTCATGTTTGGTTATGCAACGAATGAGACAGAGAACTACATGCCTCAACCCCTTGACCTCGCGCACAAGATGGCGAAGCAATTAACTGAGATTCGACGAAGTGGAGTGGTTCCGTACCTTCGTCCGGATGGGAAAACACAAATAACAATTGACTACGAAAATGGCAAACCTGTCCGTTTGAAGAATGTAGTGGTGTCCTCCCAACATAATGCTGGTATAGACAGATCTCATCAAATCGAACCAGATCTAATAGAACATGTTATTAGACCAGTAATTCCCGGACAGTTTCAAGATGATGATTATGACGTACACGTGAACCCTTCGGGACGGTTTGTTATAGGCGGTCCCGTTGGCGATGCTGGGCTCACTGGTCGCAAAATTATTGTTGACACATATGGTGGAATGGCACGTCATGGAGGGGGGGCATTCTCTGGGAAAGACCCTTCGAAAGTTGATAGAAGCGCGGCGTACGCAACTCGATGGGTGGCTAAAAACGTGGTTGCTTCTGGAGCTGCTGAGAGGTGTGAAGTCCAAGTAGCGTATGCGATAGGGATCGCTCGCCCAATGTCAGTTCTCGTAGAAACCTTTGGGACAGAGAATGTATCACCAGAAGCTATTTCTAAGGCAATCAATGAAATCTTTGACCTTCGACCGGCTGCGATTATCCATAATCTTGACCTTCGTCGCCCAATTTATGCTGAAACTTCAGCGTACGGCCATTTCGGACGAGAAGGCGACGGTTTTACATGGGAGAAGTTAGACAAGGTTGAAGATTTAAAGTCTGCGTTAGGAATCTAATAACAAAGGTCTTCTTAACCCAACGAAGAAAATAAACTACTTTAGAAATTATGAGGTTAACTTTGGATCATGGAACCAATGTGGTTCGGGTTATTCCAGATATTTATGCTGTTTCGGGGGAGTATGATTATAAAATTCCTGAATCTTGGTATGGGGATAAGAGAATTGAACAGATTCAAATTGGAACAATCGTACGATTCCGGTTCAGGAACAGGGTGATCCGAGGGTGGATCAGTGAAATCAATCCTTTGG
>JAYYZG010000122.1:0-10576 GCA_036687775.1 Actinomycetota bacterium | reverse complement strand
AGGAATAAGGCCAAACCTGGAATAGTCACTCCTGCCACCATTGGGTGGAACATTGTTAGGAGTTCTTGTAGCCCTAGAAAATACCATGGTGCTTTTGAGGGGTTGGGAGTTTGATTGAAATTCGCTAATTCGAGAAGCGGTGCATTAACAAATATTGAAAATACGACAGAAAAAGCAGTGACTGCAAGGGCAGCGACAAATTCAACCACAAGGAGATGTGGCCAAACATGAACCTTATCTACTGGTTTCAGTTTCACATCTTGTATTGAACCCGATTTAACTACAGCAAGTAGTCTCTGTGTATGCCCAGCTGGACCTGAAGCTATGGGCGGAGGTGGTGATTCAACTTGGGCTCCAGAGTCTTGGGTAGCGAGTACTGCTTCTCGGTCGCTAGCAGCTTTAGTCCGGTCGAGTAACTCTTCAGGAACTTTTTTTTCAGATGATTGATCAGAACCGGATTCGTTTCCCTCTCCATCGCTTGCACGCGCTTTCGCTTCTTCTGCTCTTTTTAATAAATGTTCAGGAATTTCAGCCATATTTTTTCCCGTCCTAAAGTGGACCTGAGATACCTCCATCTTTCCTTACTCGCCAAAAATGAATCGCCATAAAAATTACTGCTACAAATGGCAACATAAGCACGTGGAGGACATACCACCGAAGTAGTGTGTCGGTCCCTATTTCCACCCCTCCTAGAAGAACAAAACGTACTTGGTCACCAAAGACAGGGGTGTACCCCATCATATTTGTACCGACTGTCACAGCCCAGAGAGCTAGTTGGTCCCATGGGAGTAGGTAACCAGTGAATGAAAGAAGAAGGGTTAATGTGAGGAGGATAACCCCAATAACCCAATTGAATTCTCTCGGTGCTTTGTAAGCCCCATGGTAGAAGACACGGGCCATATGTAAGAAGACGGACAATACCATTAGATGAGCGGCCCACCTATGCATATTCCTAACCAGCAGTCCAAAAGTTACAGAGGTCTGTAGCGTATAAATATCATCCCATGCTTGTGCTGCTGTTGGACGGTAGAAGAACATTAAGAAAATTCCCGTAACCGTCAGAAGAATAAATAAGAAAAAGCTAAGCCCCCCTAAACAAAGCGTGTAACTGACCTTAACAGCGTGCCGCTTTACCTTTACTGGGTGGAGGTGGTAGATCAAACTGTTCATAACAACATATGACCTATTACGGGGACTATCTGAATACCCTTTCCTAAAGATTGACCCCGGGCGAAAAATAGAATTCCATGCCTGCGAAGATTTAGTTTTTTGAGAGATGTCAGCGAATTTCTCGCTAAGTGACTGTTTTGCCACGTTAATTCCTTACCTTGATCGTTAATTCCTCTTGCATATCAAACTTTTTTGCCATTTCTTCTTAACCCAATCGCATCCCGTAGCCATACCCATAAGTGGGCATCCGTTGATGTTTATCTCCATCCGCTGGTGGGGCTTCCACTTTCCCAAGAATAATGACGCCAGTTGGGCATCTATCAACACAAAGTGCGCAACGGGTGCAAACATCGTCATCAATTGTAAAAATAACGTGATCGGTTGGGTCATCTCCTGGTTGTTCAGTACCTACCGCAACATCAATTGCCTCTGGTCGAACCATGTGGATACATTTCCATGGGCAAATATCTACGCACCCTTCACACATAATGCATTCGGATTGATCAATATGAATAAACTGCTTTGGTTTAACTGCTTTCGCCAACCATTCGCGGTCAACTTCTTGAAGAACATAGTCGTCTCTAAATTCTGGAAGAGGGGGATTTGCATCTAGAACACCCATTTTATGATGTCCCTTCTCTTAGCAGTGGACGACCATAAGTAGATTCTTCAATTTCTGGCGGTGCAACCTTTCCTCGATTTTGCCAAATTGACCAGAGGGCAACATTCGCTACGAGACCAATACCGTAAATAACGACAACGATAAGATCACCCACAACTAAGTAATTCAATTTAAAAGGCAAGGCCCATTGAAGAATTCCTTCTCCATTCGTAAACCCGAAACCGGTTGGTCCTATTAATTCTTTATCTGCTCGCCACGAAAGGTCATTACTAGCAAAGGTAAGCCATTGATGAGGGACTACACCATAGATCCAGAAAAGGAAGAGGAAAACATATACGGACCAGATGTTAGCTTCAGCCCAGGTTGCCTCTTGTTCTATTGGTCGTCGTCGTGCATATTCAAGAATCCCTATAACCATAACAACTGCAATCAACCAGCTTAAAACGAAAGCTGTATTGAGGTAGGGGAACTGACGACCATTTGAGTCTCTTGTAATCCCAACCCAAAAAGCCACGATGGCGAATATAGCTACGGTCGCCGTAATCATTGCGCCGTAGAATTTAGTTACTGCTACATCAACAGGCCTTCGTTGGGCCACTTTTTACTTCCCCTCGTGAGTGGTTCACAAGTATGCTTAAACTCGCTTTGAGCATAAGCGCTTACGTAAATTTTACCACGACATTTCGGCCGTCTACACATCGTGACACCCTTCTTAGATAAAAGGGTGAATAAGACAATTTAAGTTTGTTTTTATCCCAAGACATAAGGGATTTCGTGGAACGCATTGGTAGCCATCGACCTTCATTCCACAAGGATCAAAGTGTTAATTTTGTGATCTCCTTCACTCTTTTTAAGCTTCAGTCAGAAACGATCATTTGAGGGTCGGTAAACGAACCGACGAAGCAATGTATTCTGTCATTCGTGGATCTTCCACAAAAAAGAAAAGGGGTCGTCTTGACTAGGCGAACATCTATGTTTGGGAACTATTCTTATGGAGCGTAAGACACAGCATTTAGGGACTCCTACGGTTTTTGTTTGGAGTGAACCCCTAGTAGAAAAGGAAGGGTAGTGTACCGAGTACACATATTTGAATCTGGAAAGCACAGAAAAGCTAGAAGGGCTTTCTCATCAGATGAACACGATAATTTTTTTCTAATACCTGCCCTTGGAGGCTGTAGTGGTTGAAATACCTGATTATCTACTTGAACGGTCTCAAGAAGCCAGGGCGCGCCTTACTGGTGCTACTCCAAGTGCAGAATCTACTAGTGCGAGTTCATCAGAAACTGCTGTTGCTGCTACAGAGGATGCTCCTATTGAACCTGTTATTTCGGAACCAGAAATTGAAAAAGTTGAACCACCGAAACCAATTGCTCCCTGGGTTTTAGCAGCTCAAGAACGAAAAAAAATTCCAGTTTGGATGGCACCTGTGGCGTTATTCCTTCCAATTTGGGCTTTTATGATCTGGGGGACCTTAGAAGAACCTACTTACGATGATGAAGGACCCATTGCCGCTGGTGGTGCAGTGTATGCACAATGTTCAACTTGTCACGGAGCAGGAGGCGGTGGTGGAGTCGGCTATCAACTCAACGAAGGAGAAGTAGTAAAGACATTCCCTGATGTTGAGAGCCACATTGCTTGGGTAGTAAATGGATCATCACAAGCTGGTACTCCTTACGGAGACCCCATTAGAGAAGGTGGGCAGCGAATTTCTCAGGATCAAGGAGTGATGCCTAATTTTGCAGCTCTGGAAGCTATTGAAATTCTTGAAGTTGTTCTCTATGAACGTGTGACCCATGGGCTGCAAGATTCATCAGAATTAGAAGCTTATATTCTATGGGCTGAGTCTGGAGAACTACCTGAATGGGAACTTGGAGTATCTCCGCAATCTATTGCAGCAAGCTTTATGGAATTCGTTGAGACGAACCCTGAAGCGCTGGAAGCATACGAAGAAATGTTAGAAGAAGCATCTAGCTGAAATAACGTGCAATCATAGTAACTGTGATTGATCCTACACTTTCTCAACAATGGAAAGACCTTGAGAACCATAACTCGTTACTTGCAGGGACGACCCTTAAAGACCTCATAATTGAAGATTCAAATCGCACTGAAGGTTTGTCATTTGAAATTGGGGATTTATTTGTTGATTTCTCGAAACAGCTGGTTACGGATGAAACAATTGACCTTCTTGTCGCTTTAGCTTACGAGCTTGGCCTTCCAGAAAAAATTAATGCTTTGTTCTCCGGCAAAATTATTAACCTTTCTGAGAATCGCCCTGCCCTGCATACCGCGCTACGCGTTCCTGAAGGAGTTACTGCGGATGAAAATCCAGTTGTTCGAGACGCTTTAAATAAAGCTAGTGAATTCTCTTCAGCTATACGGTCCGGAGAGTGGCTTGGCGCGACAGGTAAACCAATCACGGCCATCGTGAATGTTGGCATTGGCGGATCCCATTTAGGTCCTTTTATGGTGAGTGCAGCGTTACGGCCTTATACGAAAAGAAGTATCACATGCCGGTTTGTTTCAAATATTGACCCTATGGGTATTGACTCTCAGTTAAGTTCCTTAGAGCCAGAATCAACGCTCTTTATAATTAATTCCAAGTCGTTTACTACTTCAGAAACCATTACGAATGCTAAAACAGCTTTGCACTGGGTACGAAATGCATTGGGGTCAGACAATAACCTTCTTGAGCAGCATTTTGTTGCTGTTACCGCCAATAGCGAAGCCGCTGAAAGTTTTGGGATCCTGAAGGAAAATATCTTTCCTACTTGGGATTGGATTGGGGGAAGGTTCTCTGTCTGTTCACCTGCAAGTCTCGTAGCGATGATTGCAATTGGTCCTGAGAATTTTCAAACAATGCTAGAGGGCTGCCACAGTGTCGATGAACACTTCCGCTCAGCAGAAATATCTAACAATATTCCTGCTCTTATGGGATTGATCAGCATCTGGAATAGGAATTTCTTAGGGCATGTGAATCATGCTGTAATTCCTTACTCAACAGATTTAACGCCGTTTCCGTCTTATCTTCAACAGTTGGAAATGGAGAGCAACGGAAAACAAATTCGCCAGGATGGGAACAGAGTCACAACACAAACTAGTCCTGTCGTGCTCGGTGGGACCGGAACTGATGCTCAACACTCTTTCTTTCAACTTCTGCATCAGGGAACAACGATTATCCCAGTTGATTTCTTAGCTTTCTGCAAGCCTTCGCTTCCTGCAGTCAATTTACCTAATGAAATAGCTTTTAGGCAGCATGAAATTCTTCTCGCCAATTGCTTTGCGCAGAGTAAAGCGCTTGCTCTCGGATCTAGTTCTGGGAAAGAACCGTTTTCCTCAGATGGAAATCGTCCCAGCACAACGATTTTAGGCAACCGTCTAGATCCGTTTACGCTTGGCCAACTCGTAGCGTTGTATGAACATAAAGTTTTTACGATGGGTGTTCTCTGGCAAATTAACAGTTTTGACCAATGGGGGGTTCAACTCGGGAAATCATTAGCGGAGATTATTGCAAAGGACCTGACCGAAACTAACGGCCACTCTGACCATGACTCGTCTACTAAATCTCTTCTCGCTAGGTATCAAAAGAATCGGGAGATTTACTGACATTGATGCAGTCACCCACAAATAATGTTACTTATTTTGATAAGACGGACATAGCACGAAGAATCAACTACCTAATCAAAGCATTAAGAGGGGTCTCGGGCGGGTAGAAGGAAATTAAATTTACTCTTAGATTATTTCTTCGGCTGCCTGTCCTGCGATTTCAAGAGATTGGTCAATGATTTCATCAGTATGAGCAAGGCTGGGGAATAAAGCCTCATATGGACCTGGAGCTAAAGCGACTCCGCGTGCCAACATGCTATGAAAAAACTGTGCGTAAATCCCATTTTCGGCAGCATTTTGAGCCTCATCAAAATTTGAAGGATTTCGGTCGGTGAAGAAAATGCTAAGAAGTGGTCCGACCCTTGGAACGACCGCATCTATACCTTTGTTTTGAAAGATTTTCAAAAGGCCCTGACTAAGTCGTTCCGCTGTTCTTTTAAGTTTTTCATAAGAATCGACGTTAAGTAGGCGTAGTTGGGCAAGCCCAGCTGCAGTGGCTATTGGATTACCTGACAAGGTTCCAGCCTGATAGACGTCCCCGAGAGGGGCTATGTGACTCATAATTTCACGAGACCCGCCGTAAGCTCCCATGGGAAGTCCGCCACCTATTACTTTCCCGAAACACCAGAGGTCAGGCTGGACATTAAACCACTGCGATGCGCCTCCCATAGCAAGTCTAAATCCAGTAATTACCTCATCAAAGATTAGTAGTATGCCATGCCTATCACACTCTGTTCGTAAATCTTGTAAGAAATTTTCTTTAGGAGGTACCACGCCCATATTTGCGGGAAGGGGTTCAAGTATTAATGCTGCAATTGAGTCATCAAATGCGGGCATTTCGTTCCAAGGGGTGACGATCGTATCGGCAACAGCACTTGCAGGAACTCCCGCGGAGCCTGAAATACCTTGGTTCGCCACGCCACTTCCTCCGGCAGCTAAAAGGCTGTCGGCATGACCGTGATAGTGGCCAGAAAACTTTATGATTTTGTCGCGTCCTGTTACTCCTCTTGCTAGCCGCACAGCAGTCATTGTCGCTTCTGTTCCACTTGATACGAGGCGTATCATTTCCACACCGTCAACTCGTGAACAAATTTCTTCTGCGATCTCAATTTCTGCGAGAGTAGGAGCTCCATAAGTTGCTCCACTACCTGAAGATTGCTGAACAGCATCAATAATTTGTGGATGCGAATGGCCGACAATTCCAGGGCCGTAGCTCATAACGTAATCAATGTATCTTTTCCCGCTACTATCCCAGACGTACGGTCCTTCTGCTCGGTCTACGAAATATGGTGTTCCCCCAACAGAACGAAAGGAGCGAACCGGAGAGTTGACACCACCCGGCATAACAAGTTTCGCCCGTTTAAAATATTCATCGCTCACAGGATTTTTGCAGCTTCTTTCGCATGGTATGTCAAAATAAAATTCGCACCTGCTCGTTTTATCGCTGTCAGTTGTTCTAAGACGACTTGATCACCATCAATCCAACCTTGTTGACTAGCTGCTTTGATCATCGCGTACTCCCCTGAAACATGGTAGGCAGCTATTGGTACATCAGTGATTTCACGAGCTTTGCTAATGATGTCTAAATATGTGACTGCTGGTTTAACCATAATCATGTCGGCTCCTTCAGAAAGATCAGCGCGTATTTCTGTCAGAGCTTCTCTCGCGTTACGCCAATCCTGTTGATATGATTTTCGATCACTATTCTCTAAGGAAACATTAACGGCATCTCGAAAAGGTCCGTATAGACCTGATGCGTATTTTGCTGAATACGCAAGTATAGGGGTCTGGTAGTAATTCATTTCGTCCAAAGCTGCTCTGATTGCAGCGACCTGTCCATCCATCATTCCACTCGGAGCAATAATATCCGCACCGGCTTCGGCTTGGGATTGAGCTATTTTTCTATAAAGTTCCAGCGTTGCGTCATTGTCTATAGTCCCATCACCTTTTACTACTCCACAGTGTCCATGATCTGTGTATTCGTCAACACATAGATCGGCGATAACAACTAAGTCTCCTCCTACAGCTTTCTTGCAGTCACGTATCGCCTCTTGCACAATGCCCTTAGGGTTCCATGATTCTGACCCAATAGGATCTTTTCTCTCAGGGATACCAAATAGGACAATCCCGGGAATACCTAATTCGCAGAGTTCTTCAATTTCCTTAACGAGGGATTCTCTTGAGTGTTGGAACACACCGGGTAGCGAATTGATTTCTTGCGGTTCTGTGATTCCTTCTCGTATGAATAATGGGGCCACGAAGTCGGCTTTACTTAAAGATGTTTCCGCTACTAGTCGTCGGAGCGGAGAGGAACTTCTAAGTCTTCTGAGTCTGTGCTCTGGAAATGTCACTTTTCTAGTATATGAGTGACATCGTCAGGTCGCGAAGGCCAGAGTAAGGATACGGGAAACGTAAAGTATTATTTCCATTATTTCTCTAGTAAACAATCAATAATTCCCTGAATATTACTTAATTTTGCCTCTGAATCTACGTGAAAGTCGAAGGCCCTAATGGCCTTAGTTGTTACTGGACCGATCGAAATAATTTTGGGAGGCATATTCTCTAATCCATACATCGTAATGAAGTTCTCAATTGTTGACGGGGAAGTAAAAATAATAAAATCTGCTCCGATTTTTTGATTATCAAATGAATCGAATTGTTCAGGTATGCATGTTTGGTAAGCATGTACGACATCAACGGTCCATCCAGATTGACGGAGAGCAATGGGTAGGAAATCTCTTGCCTTTGCTGCACATGGTAAAAGCACTTTCCCATTATCTTGGATATCAGGGAAAGCCTGTACTAGTCCTTCAGCTAAGAAATCTTTTGGAATTAGATCTGCCTTAAATCCGTGCTCTTTCAACATTTTTTCTGTTCCGGAACCTATAACTGCTATTTGTTTTTGATCTATTACTGTTCTGTCGTTTATTTCTCTTAAAAATATTTCAGCCCCATTTGAAGAAGTCAGAATTATCCAGTCATATTCTTCCAACCTTTGAATAGATTCTCGCAAATCTTTACCGCCGTCATTTGGTGGTCGGATTTCTATAGTTGGTAAATGAAAGGTTTCAAAACCGGATTCGGTAAGTTTTTTTATTAGTGGTTTAGCTTGAGAAAGTGCGCGCGTAACGATGACCTTGGTTCGTTTTGGTTTTTCTTGCTTTTTGTTTCTCATTAACTTTTTTTATGACCTTGCTTTAAGTAAGAATAAGGTGTTGATTTGTTTTAACCAATTGAAACGAATTCAGCTTTGAATTCTGATTAGTGAATTTGTTCTAGCATCGCAGTTGCTGCCTCTAGCCCTAGGAGTTCTACGTCTGTTCCTGTGCGATCATCAAAAATGACTTCCTTTGTTTCTAAGTTCCCTAAAAATGATCTAAGTCGGAACTTTCCTGCTTCAGTAGTTGCATGAGATGCCACTGGTTGCGTGCAATCTGCACCTATATGGGCAAGAAATTGTCGCTCAGCGTTGATACGTAAGCGCGACTCACGATCTTCGATTTGTTCCAAAACTTCTTGCAATTCTCTGTCTTCGGTGAGACATTCTAGCCCAATAGCGCCTTGCCCGACTTGAGGAATCATCGCGTTTGGTTCAAGAATATCAACAATATCGGGATTCAAATTAAGTCGTTTAAGTGCCGTTGAAGCCATTACAATGGCGTCAAAATTTTTTGCTTTAGTCAACCGAGTTTCTATATTTCCACGTAATTCATGGAAATTAAGATCTGGGCGTAAAGCAGATAATTGAGCTTTTCTTCGAACTGAACCAGTGGCGACGTTTCCACTAGAAGGTAAATCATCTAATCTGCAACCAACTAAAGCATCACGTGGATCACCTCGTTTGGGCACAGAAGCGAGAGATAGCCCTTCAATTGGTAGTGGCGGCAAATCTTTCAGAGAGTGCACGGCAAAGTTTGCTCGACCATCAAGAACAGCATGTTGAACTTCCTTCACAAAAACCCCTTGTCCTCCTATCACGTGCAAAGGACTACTTTGATCCAGATCGCCGAACGTCTTTACTATAAGCGGTTCAACTTCTATTCCTAGGGGTTGAAGAAGCGCAGTAACATAGCTTGTTTGCCAGAGGGCAAGTGGGCTTCCTCTTGTTGCGGCCCGTAACTTCATTCCCTCTACGTTACTAGAGATTAAAGAGTTCACGGAGAGCGTCAGCTAAACGTTCTCCACGTGGTGACCCAGAAGCCTCATTTAGTGAAACGGTCGGATCATGCAGTATTTTCCCAAGAATTCCTTGCGTCAGAGCTTCAATAACATCTCTCTGTTCATCAGTAAACCCAGCAAGTCTTCCCTCAAACCTCTTTAATTCTATTTGGCGTATCTCTTCTACACCTTCACGGAATTCTGAAATCAGCGGAGCGACTTTTCGAGCTGATTGTTGTTCGAGAAATCTATTGACTTCTTCAAGAATAATTGTTTTAGCTTTTCCTACTGCATCCTCTTTCCCAGCAAAAGGGGTTTTTGCATGAAATGACCAAAGAGCATCTATGTCTAGAAGTGTCACACCATCTATAAGTGCTACGGAAGGGTCAACATCACGTGGTACGGCTATATCCACAATTAATAGTTCTCGACCATTTCGAATGCTCATTACTTCCATTAATTGTGCCTGGTTAAAAACGACTGAGCTAGCTGCAGTAGAACTAATCAAAACGTCAACTTTCTCAAGGCTTTTTTCTATTTCCTCAAATGGAATAGGCTGCCCATGAACCAGATCTGCTAACTCTTGAGCCCGGTCAAAACTTCTATTAGAAAAGTAGACATTTTCTGCTTTTGATTCGTTAAGGGATTTGGCTATTCCTTCCCCTATTTCTCCTGCACCTAATACAAGAATTTCTCGACTTTCGAAATTGTCAAGATGTTGTTTTGCCATTTCAATGCATGCTTGGCTTACAGCTAGAGTGTTTTTGCTTATTGTTGTTTCAGTTCGCACTTTTTTTCCAACCTCAAGTGCTCGACGGAATGCCGAATTGACTACAGGGCCACATGAGCCTTCTTCACGTGCATGTTCCCAAGCAATTTTTATTTGATGGACTACTTCGTTTTCTCCAACGATCGCAGAGTCAAGTCCACAAGTCACGGAAAAAAGATGCTGTATAGCTTCGTCCTCATAGTGAGCGTAGAGATAATCGTTGAATTCCTCAGGGGCTAGGCGCGCAGTTTCGG
>JAYYZG010000121.1:0-3510 GCA_036687775.1 Actinomycetota bacterium | reverse complement strand
CTACGCCTTCTGGAATTTCCCCAGCTACGCGAATGGCCCGTGTTTGATCTACTTGAAATGTTTCCAAGTCTCGTTGATTCACTCCAATTAATTCAGCCCCAATTTCTAATGCGATCTCGATTTCGCGTTCATCATGGGTTTCTACCAAAGCATCCATTCCTAAACTGGTTGTCAGCTCATGAAGCTCAGTTAACTCATTTATCTCTAATGCGGAAACGATAAGGAGGACACAATCGGCGCCCATTATCTTGGCGTCACAAACGTCTCTCGGGTCAACAGTAAAATCTTTCCTCAAGATAGGAAGGTTTATCGCTTTGTGAACTGCTCGCAGGTCGAGATCAGAGCCTGAAAAATGTTCCGCATCGGTAAGCACAGAAACGCAGGCTGCGCCGGAAATTGCATATTCTTGAGCTAACGAAGATGGATCTAAATCCGCTCTTAGGGTGCCTTTTGAAGGCGATTGCCGTTTTACTTCTGCTATTACTGATAAACCAGGTTCTTCTTTGAGTTTTTTAGAGAATCCTCTAGTTATTTCTTCAGGGACTAGTTTCATTAGATCATCAAATGTTCTTCGATCATCTGCTACTCGATTTCGATGGAAAGCCAGTATCTTATCTAGGTATGTTGAACTCGTCATTGCGTGTCTCGCAGTGGTTTACTGTCTTGCTTGTTTAGGGATAATAACTCGGAAATCATCATGGAAGCATTCTGATATCCACTTGAGACCCACGCACCATGCCTTGCGCCGGTGGTTCAACCTTACGCGAAACATAAGCAAGGCCGACAGAACCATGGGCATCTGTGCAGCATGAAGTTACTTGCCCAGCATTCTCTCCTGAAACTTCAATGGTATCTCCTTGGTTTATTGGGTCTTGAGAATAAAGGATCCGTAAATGCTTTGGGACCCTATTTCCTCTACTATCCAACCGTGCTACTAACTCTTGACCCGTATAACATCCCTTAGTGAACGAGACGCTTTGCTCAACTAGTCCGGTTTCTGCAGGTATAGTTTTCGCATTCAGTTCTGCACCCATTTGTGGAACACCGTTAAGGATCCGCAGCAAATCAAATTCTTGATTTGCTGCGACAAGACCTTCAGGTATTTGGATTGATGCACTTATTAGGTCAACTCCCTCTATCAAAGGCCAATTTGCTTTCGTTGATACCATGTCGTCTGTAGGTAATTCTAAGTATTGTTCAGCTCCCTTACCTCTGATCGCTATCCAGTTCCATTTTTCAAGCGAAATATCACATTCAACTCGAAGTTTGAATCGCAGAAGCCTTTCAAGGGTTTCCGCACCTGCATTTTCATCAACGTCTAACAAGAAATTGCTATTAGACGACCGAGTTATTCGTAGCCAGGCGGAAATCTTCCCATCAGGGTTTAAAAGGAAAGACCTTGTTGACTCTCCAAATTTAATTTTGTTAACATCTTGGCTGACTTGCCCTTGAAGAAAGGATTCAGAATCAACCCCGCTTAACCGAAGTACATCTCGTTGTAGGCTGAAAGCACACGCTTCAATCTGAAGTGCTGCTCTTTGTAATTTTTCAACTTCCACTTTTTCTCATCACTGTCATTTTCTCCGCAGGTCTAACAGCGGAAATAAGGGCTTTTGCTTTCGCCCAGCATTCCTCAAATTCATTGCTGGGTTCACTGTCAGCGACAATTCCTGCTCCTGCTTGAACTGAAGCTGAGTCACTAGTAATCACCATCGTCCGTATCGCTATTGCATTATCAAGATTTCCTGAAAAATCCAAATAGCCAACTATTCCCGCATAGGGGCCTCGTTTAGTTTTTTCTAATTGGTCGATGATCTCCATGGCTCGAACTTTGGGAGCGCCAGAAACTGTTCCTGCAGGGAATGCAGCTTTAAGAACGTCTATGGGAGATAGGCCATTTGCTAATGTTGCTGAGACTTGCGAAGTGAGGTGCATGACATGGCTATAGAACTCTAACGACATCATCTCATCCATTTCTAAAGTTCCATATTCCGCTATGCGGCCTAAATCATTACGCGCGAGATCCACTAACATGACATGTTCAGCTAATTCTTTAGGATCTTCTCGAAGCTCAGAGGCTAGCTTTCGATCTTCTATCTCTGTCTCTCCTCTTTTCCGTGTACCAGCAATCGGTCGACTGGTTACTTTCCCTTCGCGTAATTGGATAAGAGGTTCTGGCGAACACCCTACGAGAGTGACTCCTTTCTGTCGAACAAAGTACATGTATGGGCTTGGATTTATTTGCCGAAGGACTCTATAAACATCAAATGGGTCCGCATCGAGCTCAAAATCAAATCGTCTTGAAAGCACTACTTGAAAAATATCACCAGCGAGAATGTGTTCTTTAGCGGCTTCAACAGCAAGGCAGAATTCGTCTTCGTTCATGGTTGATTTCACTTCAGGAAGTTGACCATCTAACAATGGGGGTTCAAGTAAGGGTTCTGTTAATGGTTTCGCTCCATCCCGGGTAAGTTGTTCTAATCGTTGCTGGGCATCTTCATACGCTATACCCGCTTCCGTTTCAGTGCTGTCTGGTGCGACTATGGCATTAGCGATCAAAAAAACTCGCTGACTCCAGTGATCAAAAACCGCTAGTTCTCCAATGATGGACAAGATCGCTTCGGGCAAGTCGAGATCATTGTTTGGAGCTGTATCCAATTTTTCAATTTCCCTCACGATGTCATAACCCAGATATCCGATTAGCCCCGAATACATAGGCGGTAATACATCAATTTTTGGTGTTTTTAAAATTTCCTGTAGAGATTGCACTAAGTTCAATACACCATTGTCCGTCTTGATGGGGATCGGAATATCTCCTTCTACTGATATTCCGTCATCATTCTTAATGATGGTTACGAGTGGGTTTCGGCCAACAAATGACCACCTACTCCACCTCTCTCCATTCTCAACTGATTCAAGTAAAAATCCTGAATCATCTCCTACAACGCGCGCAAAAGCTGCCACTGGCGTTACGAGGTCAGCTACTAATTCTCTCCATACCGGAATTATTGTGTAATTCTTCGAATATTGAAGGAATTCTTCTCGTGTGAGGCTCATCTTACAAGTAGAGGCCAGTTGAGCCCTGGTCTAGCCGTTCGGCAGCTACAGCGTGCACATCTCGTTCGCGCAAAATGATGTAATCATTTCCTCGTACTTCGACTTCGTACCGGTCTTCAGGATTAAAAAGAACCTGATCTCCTATCTCCATACTACGGACATTAGGTCCAGTGGCTTTAACTTCTGCCCATGATAAACGCCTTGAAACCTGAGCGGTAGCTGGAATCAAGATTCCACCTGATGAGCGGCGTTCGCCATCTTCGCTAGGTATTTCTACAAGGATTCTGTCATTCAACATTTTGATTGGCAGCCGTTCGGAATGGGTTGGAACAACCGGTTTTTTCTTAGGTTTTGATGACTTGACTGATTTGGAAGTTGACGAGTCAGGATCTTTCTTTTTTTGTTTGTCTTGTTTATCGGTCACAGTTCTACAAACTACCTTGATTAAAGGAA
>JAYYZG010000120.1:0-11210 GCA_036687775.1 Actinomycetota bacterium | reverse complement strand
ACTCAGTTGCACCATCACAACGCCAGCAAGGTGTAGCAACAGCAATGCTCAGATCAGCGCTTATTAAATGCAGAGAATTTAAGATTCCGAAGGTTATGTTGATTTGTGATTCAGATAATGTTGGGTCGAGACGAGTCATTGAAGCAAATAACGGGATTCTGCAAAGAGAAGAGAACGGTCAACGATGGTACTGGATAGAGCTTTAAACGGCTTTTGTACGACCTAGTAATGGGTTGAATCGCACTCGATCTGGAATTTCGGTAGCTCCTGGCACGCCGCGTTCAATCATAAAGGGACGGAGTGCCTCCATAGCCTTAGGCTCATCCCAGTGCGGAATGGTCGGATACATATGATGGATAACGTGGGTTTGCATTGAATGGCATAGGAACCGCGGTGCTGGAATAGTCCAGAAGCGTGTATCAGCGTAACGGCCGGTTTGCGTGCCGGGGCGATGCGGCTCCCACGCGAAGTAAACGTAAATGTAAGAGAGGCCGATCTTTGAAGGAAGCCACCACACCAGCAAAGTTTCTAATGGGAAAAGGACGACCATCACTAACTGTGTCAAAGATAACAACTTTGCAATTGGGAGACCCCGTAATATGGCTTCAGCAAATTTTGGATCGCGCTCTATATGGCGCTGGAGAACTTGGGCATCACGGCGGTGTACCGCTACCGCTGGTTTCCACCAATGGTCAGCTCGACTTTGGTGATCCACATCCAGGTCAGGGTCGTTTGTGTGCGCATGATGTTTCAAATGCGTAGCACGTAGCATTTCATGTGACTGTTTCAATCCCAGTAGCGAGATCTGTCCGACGACGAAATCAATCCACCGCCACTGATCTTGCCGACCTGATAGGTTACCGTGCTGACCTTCATGTGATGGTAGATAAGCCATGCTCATGCATACTGTGGCGATGACAAAGCCTAGCCATAGCGGGACCACTCCAGCAATTGTTAAAACTAAAGTGGTAATCCATAGCATGGATTGGCCGATACCGATCACGATCATTTCCCATTGGATCCTCCCCATAAAAGTACGGGCCAAAGCTCGCTCGGACTGGGGGGATAGATCAATAAGGGTTTCGTTGGTAGTCATAGCCAATACCCTCTGACATGAGCGACGAACCCGCTGGCAAGACCAATCACGAGTGAGGCGATGAGTAAGACAGCGTTATTGGCATGGGGCCAAATCCGCTGACTGATAGCAAAGAGAACGCAGCCCCAGAAAAATAGTCCGAACCAAATCTTCCCCCATGTCTCTGAATGTTGAATCAGGCCACTAATTACCCGAGCCAGACCAGTCGGCGTGGTTACTGCGTTCTGTTCTCCCATTACCAAAGACTATGAGCGAATAACTTTATTGGCAATAGTTAGTTATAGTTCCAGAGGTTTCTCCTGATTCTGGTTAAGAGTTCTCTAAACTGTATTGCTGCAAACTAATGTTTAATTGTGAAAAGATTTTTAACAGTTCTTGTCGCTTTGGGTTTAGTGGCTGGTCTTGTTGGCTGTAGTGACTCTAGCGATGAGGTAGCTGAGTCAAGAACAGAGCTTGATGAAGAGAGCGTCGCAGATAGTTCCCCGACCCCTACCCCTGAAAGTCCGCAAAGAGATGATGAAGACTTCAATGATGATCTAGTTTTTGAGATATCACCAACTATCGAATCAAACCCAGTATTTGCTGAGTTTTTCCCGAAAATAATTTCAGTTTGGGGGATAAACATTGTGGCTACTGAAGCAACACCCGAATCTAAAATCTTGCACGCAGCAAACGTAATGGCGCAATATTTAGATAACGATGAGAATGGAATCCCCGATGATCGACGCGTCATTGACGCTCTCGTTAAAAATAAAGCTGTTGTAGTAATGGCTGCAGATGAAAATGAAATTGAAGAAATCATAGATCAGATAGACCAACAGGATCTTTTTCCAATATTTGAGTCTTATGGTCTACAGGATCTTTACGGTTCAGAAACAAACCCTATTGAACAATTCGATGCCTCTCTAGAGGAAATCCATCACATAATTCTAAATTATGGATGGGCGGAAGTTTTTCCTAAAGAATTAGCTCAACAAAAAGGTTCTGATATGGCGAATGCTATGGACATAGCCCGAGGGGGGGTATTCGAGACTGTTCCAGGGACATATCCAGATGGGGCGTGGTTTACTTACGACGATTGGACCTGTGATTACGAATGCATGCTTACCGAATACACATATTGGGCGCACACGAGTCTTTTGGGGGGGCAAGTAGGCAGATCGGATGACATTGGTTGGGAATGGAGATTAGAAACCCCAGAAAAGGTCCGCTTAGGAGATAGTGCAGCAGTAGCGATTTTAGAGAATCCACGATTGGGGTTACCCGTAAATCTTCCGGATGGGAAATATAGGCAGCGGGGATAAGACATACCCCAGTCGGTTCTATCTCTTTCCCCCACGACCCATAGGCTATGCCTTGGTTTTGTTAGAGAGAATTTCGCTTGCAGAAAGATATCCGTAAGTCATAGCTCGGCATAGCGAATAGCCGCTGTTATAGCCTGCTCCTCCGCCTGTTGTACGTGTAACACACTCGCCTACAGCAAATAGTCCACTAATAGGCGTTCCATTTTGACGTAAAACTTTTCCTGATTCTCCAGCTACTAGCCCTCCAGCCGCTATCCCTGTGTTGAGAAGGTTCATTTTCATTCCGTGAAAAGGAGCGTCTGTTATGGGCCCTACATTTGGGTTTGGTCGATGATCTCCGTCCCCTCTGAAGGTTCGAACAGATGCATTGGTCCCACGTCCGAAATGTGGATCACTTCCGCTTTCGGCATGGAAGTTGTATTCTCTAATAGTTTCCTTTAAACCTATTGGGTCAATGTTCAATTCTTTAGCCAGATCTTCAATGTTTAAAGCGGATGACACAAGGCCTTCAACATAAGGTTCCCCTGGGCCAGTGACACCCAGTCCATAGCGACTATGATGCCAGTCATCCCAAATCATGAAGAAGGGTAAATTTGGTTTATTTCCATCTTCTTCTTTCTCCATCGCTCCAGCGATAACATCTGGGTGGAAAGAGTCATCGCAAAATCTTTTTCCTTCCGTGTTAACTAAAATAGTGTGAGGCATGCAGTGTTCATAGCAACCTCTGTATCCTGAATCTCCCTCAAAAGTTGGCTCTGGTAATTTATAACCGGGTGTTATCGGCGCAGCAGTTCCCGGTACGGCATTTACTTCTGCTCCTACCTGCATTCCAAGATTTATCCCATCACCTGCTATTGAAACGGGTGCCAAACTTCCACCATGCTCTAAAGGAATTCCAACGAATCTTTCAACGAGTTGATGTGACCAATCATGCGATCCTGTGGCTAAGATCACTTGGCCGTAAAGGTCCATAGTCCCTGAGGGGGCTTCTGAACGAACCCCAATCACACTTTCCCCCTCTGTGATAAGACTAGTTACAGGTTGTTCGGTATAGACATCAATGGATCTTTCAAATACGCCCTTAACGAACCATGCCGCTATTCCTTGTCCGAATGTCAGAGTATCGTTAGCTTTTCTACGTTCCATAACATCTTTATCCCACCGATCGCGAGCTGAGACTCCGCCCCATTCGAACATTTCCTCGTAAGTAATGCCTATTGGCCAGTGTGGGGCGTCTATCAAGAGTTTTCTACTTTCACCAAGCAAGCTGCCGTCTATTGGTTCGCCAGTTAGGTACCTGCCAGTTGCTTTAGAGCCTGGAGCGTCAGGATAGTAATAATCCTCATAGTCAGGTATTAAACGCCACTGAATGACTCCTTCTTTTTCAAACCACTCTGCAGCCTCTATTGCTCCTTCTATCCACTCAGTTGCTCGTTGGGCGTCAAAGAGTTCTGGGTATTTATTAGCAATGGAATGAACATATTGAAGAGTTTCCTGAATTGAGTCTTCGATCCCAATTTTCTTTGAGACATGATTAGCGCCAATCCATACCTGGCCACCAGACCAAGCCGTAGCGCCACCAAGGTGAGGTGACTTTTCAATTATGCAGACTGATCCGCCTAGACTGTGCGCTCGTATCGCAGCAGAGAGTCCTCCAATACCAGAGCCAACTACGACAACATCATATTTTGAATCTTGAAGAGCGGTCACAAGCTAAATCCCATCAACAACGATCTGATGAGTAAACATTATGTGGTTACAGAGGTCTATACAAATGGCAATATGGTATTAAGCACGGGGAAGTTTTTTTATCAAAATAACAAGGGGAGTCTCCTATAGAAGGATCCTCTTCAGTTGAAAGTAGCTCTGCGGAAGAATCCGGAGATTAAACTGGCAACTGGTAAGTAGAAAAAATAACTGTCTGAGAGCTCCGTTGTTGCTCTCAGTAGCCGTTACAAGCGATTTTTGTTTAGTACGCTTGGGAACCTATGCACATAACAATTGACGGTATAGCAAAAGAAGGAGATGGTGTAGGCCGATGTCCTGACGGAAGAGCAATTTTTGTTCGTGGCGCATTACTCGGTGAAAAAGTTGATGTTGTCACGACAGAAGAAAAACCGAAATTCCTTCGCGGGAACACCGTATCTGTCCTAGAGCCACACGATCATCGAGTAAAGCCTTTTTGCAGTCATATTCAAGATGGTTGCGGAGGCTGCAACCTCCAACATGCAGATGGAGAACTCCAAAAGCAAATAAAATATCGTATTACGCAAGAAGCTTTTGAACGAATAGGTAAATTTGACACTGTTCCTGTCAACTACGGCGACTGGATAGAGCCGGTAGGGTACCGGACAACAGTGCGTTGTTCAGTTCATGACGGGAAAGCTGGTATGCGCGGTTTTCGAAGCCATGACCATATACCGTTGAGTTCTTGTGGAATAGCTCACGAACGTGTTGAGGAGATAATGATTAAAAGCTATTTCGGAGATATCGAAGAGGTAGTTATACGGACAAGTATCCTCACGGGGAAATCCTTAGCAATAGTTTCTACTTCCGACAAAGCGATAGAGACCCTTAAGGATGTTCAAGTCATTAGTTATGATCAACTTCGAAAAGGAGAGTCAGCAAGCATTGTTGAACAAGTTTGCGGTAAGGAATGGAGGGTTTCAGCAGAATCGTTCTTTCAAGCATCTCCTCAAGGAAGTGAGCTACTTGTACGCACCGTTAATGAAATTATTCAAAAGAACGTTCCTGCATCTGCGTCAATGATTGACTTGTATTCTGGAATTGGTATTTTCGCCGGGACAATAGGGTCCGGTCGTCAAGTCACGGCAATAGAGCAAAATATTTCAGCGACGAAAGACTCAATCCATAATTTGGGTAACGTGGTCAATCATGTTTGCTCTCGTGTTGAACAATGGGAAATCATGCCTCATGATTTTGTGATTGCAAACCCGTCGCGAAGTGGCATGAGTAAAAGAGTCCCAAATATTATCGAACAAACAGGGGCAGCGTTCGTAGTTCTTATTAGTTGTGACGCAGCCGCTGCCGCCCGGGATGCACGACGAATGGTGGATAGAGGATTCCAATTAGATGAGATAGTAGTTCTTGACCTTTTCCCACAAACCTCTCATGTCGAGGTGGTCTCAACATTTGTTCGGTGAAACCCCTGACCTGCTAGAGGCTATGTATTTGCAGGGGTGTAAAACTGGCGTGGTATGTTTCTTATATGAAAGTAATGAGGTTAAACAATTTCTTTGGAGCCGAGATACAGGGAATTGATGGATCAAATCTTACAGACGAGAATATTGATGACTTAAAGGAACTTTGGCTCGCTCATAAGGTTTTAGTTCTTCGGAACCAAGTTTTAACTCCGGAAGAGCATGTGGAGTTCTCTCGAAATTTCGGTGATCTTGAGGCGCACCCTCACGTTCAAAAAAACCGAGGAGATCCGGATATCCCCGAGATATTAATCCTCGAAGCGGGTGGTCCAAAGAGGGCGCTTGCAACTGATTGGCACTCTGATGTGACATTCAAAGAAAAACCGCCAATGGGATCTATTCTTAGAGGAGTAGTTATTCCAGAAGTCGGCGGGGATACTTGTTTTGCTGACGCGACTGCTGCATTTGACCGTTTGGATGAAGAAACGAAAATAAAAGTAGAGACGTTATCTGCGACTCATGATTGGTATTCGGAAAATAACCCTTCCGCACCTAGAAATGAAGATGATGTAGATAGGGAGAAGTATCCTCTTGTCAGTCATCCGGTGATACGGACACACCCTGAGACAAAGGGAAAGGCAATATTTACCAATAACTTCTTTACATCACACATTGACGGTGTCAACCAAGAAGAGAGTAAGTATCTGCTACGAAAATTAGCAGGGGCGATTCGTGACCCAAGTATTCAAATTCGAGTTAGATGGGATGAAACGACAGTAGTCATGTGGGATAACAGGTGTGTGCAACATACAGGAACCGATGATTTCATACCAGCACATCGCAGGATGGAAAGAACGACAATTATCGGTGACCGACCATTCTGACTTAAAAGCTATGTTTAAAGTGACTCTTCCCCCCCATACAGTCATTATGCCATAGGAGCCTCATAAGAGTTTAAAGGTGCTAGAAGGTTAATTGTTTTAGGGTTTTAACGAGCATAACTATTATTCATTTTCAATCTTTTGCAGAACTATCGAGAGACAACTGGGTTCAAAACTGACGTAGACTATTGGTATGGGGATTAATGAATACGACGAGGCTCCTGCATCCGTTGAGCGTTTAAAAATATTTGATCGCTATACAGAAATTCCTGCAATTGATTACGGCAATTATGGTGAAGGATTATGTCGACGACGGATTCGGCTAGAAAATATTTCTGATTCCTTCAGTATCGGTGAGCTTGAAGATGATTTTCATCATTTTAGAGTGGAAATACATCATAACGAAAACAGGGTAACTCACATTCAAGGGACTACTTTTAGGGCTCCATGGTCCACGTGTTCAGAAGTAAACAAACCCCTTCAAGAGATAGTTGGATTACAACTTTCAAAAGATTCAACTTCGATAGGTACATATGGGTCACCTACCGACAATTGCACCCATTTATTTGATCTTACGGGTCTACTGGCAGCCCATATTCTAGGAGAAGAGAGAAATAAGCAATACGATTTAGCGATTACCGACCCAGTGGATGGTTTCCAAAAACTGTATTTATGGGAAAACGGTGTTGCTCTCCTTAAATGGGAAGCGCAGGACAGTATCATTGTTGCTCCAGAAACTTTGGAGGGTGTTAGCCTCCAAGAAAAATTTATCCCATGGGCAAAAACCAACTTTGATGAAAACATTGTTGAAGGCGCTATCGCTCTTAGAAGAATGATCCATATCTCAACGGGTCGTGGATCAAATCTTGACCAGATTGAATTAGGAACCGAACACGTCAACGGTCCTATAGGTCGTTGCTATACCTATTCAGAAAAAGTTCTTTTTCGAGCTAAGCGAGAAAAGAAATCTGTTCGTGACTTCAGCGACCCTGACCATGCAGCGCTTCTATTATCGGATATGGACGTTCGGAAAGACCAGTTATAGAGGTGCTAGAGGGCATGTATTTACAGGGCTATTAGCTTTGGTCCACTGTCAGCAATCTTGTTCAGCCTTCTGGTAGGTTAACCGCTCTATTCCTTCAAGTTTCTTCACTGCTTACCCCCAGCTGTGATATCTGCCTTTTGGTTGTAGTAGCCCTACCGCTCGTAGATAATTTTTATCTTTTTAAAGTTCCGAAACCCTATTGGGGTAATTGTACAGATATACCATCAGTCTGTAATTTGGTCTCATGCCATCTGGATCCCATCCTCTTGACCCTGCTAACGCTGAAGAACTCACCAGAGGAGTTGGTATTCTCCGCTCGACGGGAGAGTTAAGTGACCGTGCCTTTTTTGCTTTCGGCCAACGGGTTGAACCATCCCGCCAAGAACTAGCAAAGGCAGCTGGCGGTCACGACATCGACCGGATACTTAACTATGTCGGCCATGACCCTGAACGAGGACAAAGTTTCGACGCCCACGTGTCAGCAGCGAGTAACGAGCTCCTGAGCATGGACTGGCAAGAACATGGCCAAGCGCCAGTCACCATGAATGATGTCGTCATGATCTACACAATCCTCGCCGAAAACGAAGAATGGATCGGTGCTCTTGCGAAACGCGGAATCGACGATCCAAGCCAAGTGCACCTTGAACCGTGGATCACGGGCGTGCACCCTCCCGAGATGCCAACCGGTCGAGTATTTCGCGCTATCGCTTTCCAAGTAAAGGACCCAAATACGAACTATTACGCTTTCCCAGTTGAGGGATTGACTGTTCTCGTCGATGTTGACAGTGGTGCGGTAGTGGTACAAGATGCTGGTGTCGTACCTATCCCTGACAATCCAGCCGAATACACGGCGGAAGGGGTTGACGCCCACCGTGATGGTCTTAAACCACTTGATATTACCCAACCAGACGGGCCGAGCTTCACCGTTGATGGGCACGTTATTACCTGGCAGAACTGGCACATTCGCATATCAGTACACCCCATTGAGGGACTCGTCCTCCACGACGTCCGTTATAAGGATGGTGATCGGGACCGCACGATACTTCACCGAGCGGCCCTGTCAGATATGATCGTCCCCTATGGTGACCCATCGCCTATGCATTACTGGAAACACGCATTTGATGCCGGTGAAACCAACCTTGGGCAACTCGCGAACTCTCTAAAACTCGGTTGCGATTGCCTCGGAGAGATCTACTACTTTGATGCGATATTCCTCGGCAGCGATGGGGAACCAAATGTGTGCGAAAACGCTGTGTGTCTTCACGAAGAAGACTTCGGGATTCTCTGGAAACACACTAACTGGGCTCGACCTGACCTCGCACCTGAAGTCCGCCGGTCCCGGCGTCTTGTGGTCAGCATGATACACACGATCGGGAACTATGAATATGGCTTCTACTGGTACTTTTACCTTGATGGGACAATCCAGCTCGAAGTGAAACTCACTGGAGTTATCGGTGTTAGTGCTGTAGGTGACGGTGGTGGAAAAGATACAGCTCCACTTGTCGCCCCAGGCATCGCTTCGCCGATTCACCAGCACCTCTTCTGCGTACGCCTCGATCCGGCGATCGATGGCTCTAACAATTCGGTTGTCGAAACCAACGTTGAACACGCAACCGATGGCGCACACCCCTACGGTGCCGGGTTTCGGGCTACTTCGACGCCGCTGGCAACAGAAAAGACAGCGATGCGAGATATCGATTCCGCTGCGAGCCGCACATGGAAAATCATCAACCCCTCATCACTCAATGAGCTCGGAGTTCCCGTTGGTTATAAGATCCTGCCGCAGGCATCACCTAACTTTATGGTTCCCGAAGACACGCCAGCTGGTAACCGGGGCGAATTCGCCCGCCATAACTTATGGGTAACAGCCTACGATGAAGACGAACACTACGCCGGAGCGGGCCCATTCACAAACCTACATCCGGGAGGGGCTGGTCTCCCATTCTATGTTGAGCAGGACCGGTCAATTGAAAATACCGATATTGTCGTCTGGCATAGTTTCGGCGTCACTCATGTTCCCCGACCGGAGGACTGGCCAGTAATGCCAGTCGAATACGCAGGATTTACCTTATTGGCGAGTGGGTTCTTCAATGGGAATCCGGCGCTTGATTTGCCCCCTTCATCGTCGGCCTGTCACGCTGGCTAAAAACATGAACGTAGAAGCGCTAGAGGGCATGTGTTTACAGGGGATTGGTTGGCATAGAATCAACGGATGATATTTATGAGTTCCTGATCGTGGAGCAATCTCAATGCGTTTGTCGCTACTATTTCAGCAGCGTCCTCTTCATAAGTGTCTAAAGAGACAGAACAGTGTGGGGATAGGTATAGATTGGGGGAAATCCAGAGCGGAGACTCTTTCGGCAAAGGCTCTTGCCGTGTCACATCAAGTATCGCTGCCCCTAATGATCCGTCGTCTAGCGCCCTAACTAAAGATTCTTCTACCACGAGCGATCCACGTGAAATATTACAAAAAATAGCTCCTGGCTTCATCAGTTGAAAAGTTTCATCATCAAACAAGTCTTTTGTTTCTTCGGAGGCTGGCGCCGAAACGACGACGACGTCGCATATTGGCAGCATTTCTGCTAATTCATCGTATGGTAGAAGCTTGTCAACATCGGGGTCGGACTCATTTGGAAGACTCGTTCGACGAGTTGCCAGTACTTCCATACCAAATGCTTTGGCTCGAATCGCTACTTCACGACCAATAGTCCCCAGACCAACGATTCCTATCGTTCGGCCAGAAACCTGCGTTCCGAACCTTGCGGTCCATGTTCTGGTTGATTGTTGTTTATCTAGTGTTCGCAACTGTTTCCATACTTGCAAGATTCGCGCGAACACAAATTCTGCAATTGCTATAGAAGAAATACCTCTTGCATTCGTTTGAATTACTCCCATTTTCTTTAATGCTTCACTGTCAATATGGTCGTAGCCTGCGCCTACTCCTTGGAACCATTTCAACTTCGGGAACCGTTTTTCTGGCTGGCTGGGGAGATCCAGTCCCACGAGAGCATCACAAGTACTCCATTTAGCTAATGTATCTTGGCTAATAATTGGAGCTGGGAGGTGATCAGTATTTTGGCCGTTAGCGAGCCCTCGAGCTGACCGAAGTTCATTGGACTCCATATAAGGGGTCCAAACCAAAGAAACGGGGTAATCATTACACAGATCATCCAGAATTTGCAGATTCTGTCGGAATGGGAACAACATTCCTATGGTTAATTTTTCAAGTGTCACTTAAACCTTTGGGGTTCGCTGGTTGTCGAATTTTGATATTCCACAAAATAATAATGCTAGAGGGCATGTGTTTACAAGGGTCTAAGAATCTCGTGGTACCTTTCTCCTATGGAAATCACGAAGTTAAACAATTTCTTTGGCGCTGAAATCCAAGAAATTGATTTAGTAAACCTTACTGACGAGAATATCGACGACATAAAGCAACTATGGCTTACACACAAGGTCTTAGTTCTTCGTAATCAGGAATTAACTCTGGGAGAACATATAAATTTCTCGAGAAGGTTCGGCAATCTTGAAGTGCACCCATTCGGGAACATCCACCCAGAGCATCAGGAAGTGCTCGTTTTAGAAACGGGTGGAGAGACGGGGAAACAGTCTTACAGTGCTACTGATTGGCATTCGGATGTTACTTATAGGGAAAAACCTCCAATGGGATCGATACTTCGAGGCAAAGTGATTCCACCCGTGGGTGGAGATACATGTTTCGCA
>JAYYZG010000119.1:0-7253 GCA_036687775.1 Actinomycetota bacterium | reverse complement strand
GGAATTTATCGAATTTTCCGCTGAACAGTAATTGCCATAGTGCTCTATGCGTCCAGAAAGCAACCTCGGAAACGTACATGGCGATATTCTCCCCATAACTAGGGAAGTCTGCTTCTCCTGAGTGCGTATGAATGACTAAACCAGCTTCCGCACATGCGGCCCAAAATTTATCATAGTGATCTGTCCCATATGGGGGAGCGTCGTGCCAAAGGGTCGGTATCATCACTCCCTTTATGCCTGGCTTTCCAGCTAAACTTTCCACTTCTTTGACTGCCTCATCAACATCATGCGTTATCGGAAGTAAAGCAACTCCAGCTCTTCGCGCTGGACTAGTAGCACAAAATTCTTCAAGCCATCGGTTGTGGGCTCTCGCCCCAGCAAAAGCAAGACGGGGATCAGTTATTTGTCCCGCTGCTAGCCCAGCTCCAAAGGGAGGGGACTCCATTCCAGTAACAGCATCACCGTCAGCAAAAATAATTTCCCCAGATATCCCATCGGCGTCTAGTGTCTTGTCCCTTATTTCAGGGTCGTAAGCGCCTCGAAGCCCTTCAGCATTTTGGCCTTCCCATTCAGCGACGTATTCTCCGTTAATTTCTTCTGTTAGTCTTCTGTGCTCGTGCCGTTCGGCTACATACTCATCAAATTCAGCGTGTACGGATGATTCCAAATACGGGCGGTATTCTTCGCATTGGAGCCCAGCATGGGAATCAGAAGAAACAATAATGTATGGATCATTTGAAAGATTCAGGTTGCTAGACATATATTTCCCTCCAATTATGAAATTAATGGGATTCATTAATTAACATATAATAAAACTTTAGTCCCGACAGAACAAAAATGAAATTCTCCTCAAAGCAAAATTTATAACGAATAGAATTTCTGAAAATTCTGACTTACTATGGAATTGAAGAAGGAGATAAATGAGCCTCGAAAATATTGATCTACTTGATGCTGATCGATTTGTTCGAATGGAACACCATGAAATGCTCAAAACCCTCCGCGAGCAAGCACCTCTCTACTGGCATACTGACCCTGAAGGTGGTGGCTTCTGGAATGTTGTTCGACATGCTGACGTACAAATGGTTAATCGTGACAATGAACTCTACTCAAGCGAAATAGGTGGGATAAGTATTCCCAACCCAGGGGAACGAGTTGAAGACGGCGGATTTGTTGACCAACGCGGACTCAACATGCTGTACACGGACCCACCCAAACACACAAGATACCGAAGATTGGTTAGTAAGGGATTTACACCGCGCATGATTCGTTTACTAGAACAATTCCTTGCTCATAGAGCGACGTTAATTGTGGACAATATCATTGAGAAAGGAGAAGCAGATTTCGTTGAGGATATTGCAGCTGAACTGCCCCTACAAGCAATAGCTGAAATCATGGGAGTTCCGCAAAAAGATCGCCACTTACTTTTCAAATGGTCAAATGACCTCATTGGAGTTGATGATCCAGAATATGAAGGAGATCCAGGTGAAGCAGCTATGGAGTTGTACGCCTACGCCCATGAACTCGCCGCTGATCGAGGAATTGACCCACAAGATGACATCATTACAAAACTCGTAAATGCTGAAATAAATGGCGACCGGTTAACGGAACTTGAAATTGATGTTTTCATGTTGTTGTTATCGGTGGCAGGGAATGAAACAACAAGAAACGCAACAGCCCATGGGATGCATGCTCTTTTGACTAACCCTGACCAGTTCACGTTATTAAAATCAGATGTTGAAAAGCATTTAGATACTGCCGTTGATGAAATCATCCGATGGGCAAGCCCCGTGCTGCATTTCCGGAGGACAACGACAGAACCAACAGAGCTGCTTGGACAAGAAATTGAGAAAGGAAGCAGAGTTGTTATGTGGTATATCTCTGCTAATCGCGATGAAGACGTATTTACTAATCCATTCACGTTTGACATTACCCGCACACCAAATGACCACATAGCATTTGGCGGAGGCGGAGCGCATTATTGCCTTGGAGCTAATCTCGCCCGTGCTGAATTGCGATTAATCTTTAAAGAAATAGCGTTGCGTATGCCTGATATGGCATTGGAAGGCGAACCAGAACGATTGCGATCAAATTTCATTGGCGGTATTAAACATCTTCCTGTTAGTTGGACTCCTGGACCGAAAGTTGACCCCCCACCCTATGAGAGAGAAAAGTCTAATTAAGTTAGGCTGGACCTCTTCATGGATGAAACGGAATTCCCAACTGAGTTTCTGAGCGTTATGGCACGAATGGGAGCTAGACCAGACCTTGTAGACCCATCAAAAGGCCAAGTTCAGGTTAATGACTATCTTTGCTCAAATGGAATAATACGAATCGCTCCACTGATGTTGCTCGCTGACACCGTAGTTGGCATGCGCTTGGAATCATTCATAGAAGACTGGACATTCACTACCGATTTTTCTTTTCGAAGAGGAGAATTGGTTCCTTCAAAACGTATCGAAGCGAAAAGTACGATCCTACGACACGGGAAGAAACTCCTTGTTGAAAAACTTGAATACGTGGATGAAAAAGACATTCACGTCGGCCATGCGCAAATTACTTTTATTCGTACTCCACTTAGGGAAGGTGAAGTAAAACCGGATGTAGGAAAAGTTCGGGACCGAATGGGTCACATGCAAGTTCCATCCTTAGAACAGACAGTGGAAGAACTAGCAGGAATAACTATTGAAGATGCTGCTTCTGGTCGTGTGTCAATGATTCCTCAAGAAGCTGTCCGAAGACCAGGAGGGTTCGTTCAGGGAGCAATCATGACACTCATTGGTGAAATAAGCGCACAAAGTTATGCTGAAGCTCACCTTGGCACACCCTGTATTGTTACTGGACTTGACGTCAGGTACCTCATTGGAGGGAGATCAGGCCCTTTAACGACGTCAGCGGTTTGGATCGGGTCTCCGCAACGAGGATCTATTCAAGTCACACTTACTGATGAAGGACATGACGTAATATCGTGCACGTTTCTTGCACAGGTAGAACCTTGTTGAAAACTAATTAGTTTGCATGGGTCGGGTTTTTGTGTGACGCCATACAAGCCAAGCAAAAACAAATTGAAAAGGAAGACGGATAAAGTTCCGTAAACGTACGCCATCAGCATCAACAACTCTTTCTACAATTCCGGCAGCGTTTTTCTGGGTATCTACATCATTGATAAACATGTCAATGTTAGCCGGATAGACGATAACTAAGAGAAGCAATAATGCCCATGCAGAATAATGTCGGTAGCGTTTGGTTATTAGTCCAAGACCCAAAATAATTTCTGCACCGCCAGATGCTAAGTTCGCGAATGTTGGATATGGAAACCATGTTGGAACAATTGCTTCAAAAAACCCCTGATTTAAAAAGTGGTATATTCCCACCCATAGAAAAGCAGCACCAATTGCACAAGCCTCAATATCAAACCTTGTGATATTTTTCTCTCTAAAGAATTTCTTCATCATGTTATGTTCTCACCAGTTTCATTAAAGTCAATAAAGATGCATTTATCAGTCGTGCCGAAAATGGATTTCCTTTTGCTTGCTACGAAATCATATAAACCATTTCTGATCCGTTTGGGGATCAAGTAAACAACTGACCCAAGTATTCGGTATGGCAGATTCATCAACTGCAGGCACTTAATGATTGCAGTTGATCGAACATATGGAACGCCATTGACTAGAAGATATATACTGTCAACTTTCTGTAAGTCTTCTGGTAAGTGAGAAATGAGTTCTACTCCGGTTTCACTGGCAATGCCAAAGAATTGAAGACTGCTATCTGCATGCAGACGTGGGTAGATGAAACTAGCGAACTGGTTACATAGAGCACATTCTCCATCCAAAAGAATAACGGTGTTTTTGTGTGAAGCCATTCCCTTTTATAGCAGTACTAGGCGTTTACGAGCCCACCGTCAATGACATAAGAAGCGCCTGTTATGTACGCAGCTTCGTCAGAAGCTAGAAATGCTACAAGACCAGCGATTTCTTCTGGCTCGCCATATCGGCCCAATGGGGTTCGCTCGCTCACAGCTTTAACGTATTCTTCAGGATTATCTGGAATGGTTTGTTCTTCAATTGATCGCATCATTCGAGTATTGATAACTCCTGGGCAGACAGCATTTACCCGTATTCCCGCAGGAGCGAGTTCAATGGACGCGGTTTTGGTCATACCGATAACAGCATGTTTACTTGCCCCATATGCAACCATGGTTGGAGTTGCCATCAGACCCGCTCCCGAAGCCGTATTGATGATCACACCGCCACCTGTTTGACGCATCGCATCAGCACTATGACGCATACCTAGCCAAACGCCCTTTACGTTAACTTCCATTACCTTGTCGAACATCTCTTCATCGTAATTTTCAAGCGGCGAAATTATGCCCTCAATTCCAGCATTGTTGAAAAGTACGTCAATGCCACCGAATTCCAAGACTGTCTCATTGACGTAGGCCTCTACCTCAGAATTTTGCGTGACATCAGCTGCGATCGCGATTGCCTTACCTCCACTCGCTGAAATTTCGTTTATTAAGTCAGATAGGTCATCTTTTGATAGATCTACGCAAGCGACATTTGCGCCTTCACTACTGAATCGAAGAGCTGCAGCGCGGCCGAAACCACCGTTCGCTCCCGTGATTATGACATTTTTCCCTTCAAACCGCATTTTAGCCCCCAAGTATTAACTTGAACCTACTGCGTAACGCTACGGAGTCAATTTAGAAAATCTTTTAAAGAGAAGACTTAGAAAAGTGAAAACCCTCGCACGAAGTGGTACGGCGAGGGCTTTCGTTTACAACGTACAAATTTGAAGCTGCACATTGTAAGTAAGAAGTTTACGTGCGCTCATGCAGAATCCCTCGAAACCATCTAAAGCAGTGGAGAGAAAGAAATCAGTTTTGCAGAATCTGCGTGTTAAGCGTCAGCCGGGATTTTCACCGTATAGGTATCTTGCCCACTCTTTAGGAGAGTCCCAGGAAGATTATCTGTTGGTTCATTATCTATCACAGTGGCAACACCGTTCACGAAAACTCTACGCATTCCCTTCACATCTGCGTAAAGTCTCCCTTCCCCTCCAGGAAGGTCATTTAAAAGAATGACATCTCCGGAATTAATTGTTTCTGGGTCAAAAACAACGATGTCGGCAAACCATCCTTCGCGGAGAATTCCACGCTCACGTAAACCAAAGAGCTCAGCAGGAACTTGTGTGATGTGATGAATAGTTTCCTCAAGAGTAGTTAACGATTTCCCATGCAGAGAATCATGTAACCAACTTGTCGTATAGGGGGCTCCAGACATTCGGTCCAAATGGGCGCCAGCGTCAGAACCGCCAATCATGACATCAGGATGTTTCCAAGCTTCCGTGCGCATTTGCCAGCTAGCTGGATCATCATCAGTGGGTCCTGGCCAGAGCACCGTTTGGAGATCATCTGCAAGAACAATATCTAATAAACAATAGAAATCACGAACACCGCGCTCTCTTGCTATCTCCCCAATAGTTCTACGTTTCAAACCTTCATTTGCTTCAGAATATGTATCTCCAATGATGTAACGACCCCAACCAGTTAGCCTACTAAAAACTCCCGCATCTGGAGAAGCTGCTCGTTCTTCCATAAAGCGACGCGTTTCGGGGTCGCGTAATTTTTCCATTCTTTCTTCAACAGGAAGGCCAAGAATGGGACCCCAATCCGGCATCATATTTAACCCGCAATAGGTAAGAAAGCTCATATTCATCCCAACAAGCACAGGCATAGTTAAGGCAACAACTCGCGCTCCTTTATCAGTACATGTTTCGAGTGCTTTCAACTGATTTTTATAATCATCAGGTCGAGCTGAGTCAACGGTTAGAACGTTCCAGTTCAACGGGCGGCGACCACGAAGAGACATATCTGCCATAAGGTCCACTTCATCTTCGGTAAACCCGTTGAGGCATCCATCACTGGCCCACTCCAATGTTGTCCCCTCATACTCGGACACAACTTCGCAGAGAGCTAAAAGTTCTTCTTCAGATGCAACCCGTGAAGGAACAGGGTCACCATTCCCGTCTTTATGGGTGAAAGCACGGGTTGTTGAGAACCCTAACCCACCTTCTTCAATACATTGAGCAAGGAGACTCTTCATCTGTTCTATTTGTTCGGGAGAAGCAATTTCTTTCGTAGCATCGGATCCCATCACGGCTAAACGAAGAGCACAATGACCGACCATTGTCGCGATATTTAAACCAATTTTTCCTTCCAACTTGGAAAGATATTCCCCATAACTATTCCAATCCCAACTCACCCCCGTCTCTAATGCCTCAAGGGGCATTCCTTCGACCTTCACCATCATGCGGCGAAGATAATCGGCATCCTCTTCAGTATTAACAGGCGCTAACGTAAATCCACAGTTGCCCATCACCGCACTCGTAACACCATGGAGATTCGATGGTGTAGCTCGAGGATCCCAGAAAAGCTGCGCATCATAATGTGTATGAGGATCTACGAACCCGGGGGAGACGATTAAACCTGTTGCATCAATTACTTCCCGTGCTTCTCCTTCTATTTCACCTATTCCGACTATCCGGTTTCCCTCAATAGCAATATTTCCAGCAAAGGCATCCTGACCGGTTCCATCTACAATGATTCCGCCTTTAATGAGATAGTCAAACATACGTAAAATCTTACCTTTTCTACTCTTAGAAATTAACTATGGGGAAGAAGAACAGTTCTTGCTTCAACACCGGTTTTCATCGCGTCAAATGCACCTTGTATTCCATCTAACCCTGCCGTATTTGAAATCATTTCATCCAGCTTTAATTTTCCTCGTAGATAAAGATCAGCAAGCATAGGAAAATCTTTCCTTGGTTTCGCTCCACCAGCGCGAATCCCCATCAACTGTTTATTCTGATGAAGGCTTTGAAATCCGTAGGTTACCGTAGCTGTTAAATCCGGAACCCCCACAGCACAAATATTGCCACCCGCCCGAGTCATATTAATTGCATCAGTAAGGAGACCGGTGTGGCCAACTACTTCAAATGAATGATGCGCTCCCAGAGGAAGAACTTCTTTCACAGCAGCAACCGCATCAAACTCATCACTATCAGAAACAATAAAATCTGTTGCCCCAAAATCCCTAGCGAGCCTTTCCTTCTCTGGAACACGATCAATTGCAACGATTTGGCTTGCCCCGACGAGATGAGCGGCTTGAATAACATTTAACCCGACTCCACCTGCGCCGATAACGACCACAGTGTCACCAAGTTGCACGTTGGCACGATTAAATACCGCTCCA
>JAYYZG010000118.1:0-3931 GCA_036687775.1 Actinomycetota bacterium | reverse complement strand
TCAACAACGTACAGTACCCCTGTTTGTTAGTTTGATGGCCCCCACTGTTGAATTCCTCGTTTCTTTGTTGACACGCCATCATTAGTCAAGGTACTAGCAGCACCTATTGAATCTGGTCCAAATCTAGACCTTATAGAGTCCATTGCATCTTCAGCCTCTCTCCAATCACGATCATTTGTTTCCAATTCATCAAAAGAAAGTTGTTGACCAGCTTTATTTTCATTGAAATTTGTAACGCCAACTCCGATTAAGCGGACGCCTATAGATATATCTACTGTATTGATCAATCTAATCGCTTCACGGCTAATAACTTTTCCACTATCTGTAGGGTTTGGAAGGGTAACTGAACGAACAAATGTTGAGAAATCTTTTAATCGAATTTTGAGATTTACCGTTTTTGCCAAGCACTTTGAGGAGCGCAAGCGTTTCCCAACAGCATCTGACATTCTATGAATCTCGGATTCTATCTTTGCTAAATCAAAGAGGTCATCTGCGAAAGTTTCTTCGTGTGAGATGGATTTAGTAATCTGCGATGATTTGACATTTCTTTCGTCAATTCCATGAGAAAGTCTATGCAAGTGAGCTCCCTGTGACTTACCAAGTGAATTAACGAGATCGACCAAAGGGAATTTTCGTAAATCCAATACGCTAGCAATACCTAACTGATCTAAACGTTTAGCTGTCGCTGGGCCAACACCCCAAAGAGCTCTAATTGGAAGTGGGTCTAGGAAATCAAAGATGCCGTCTGGGTGAACAGTTTTTATTCCGATTCCAGGAATTGGACCATTCGGGCTCGGCTTTGGTTTTGCTTCTTCTGTTGCAAGTTTTGCTAAGAATTTATTTGGGGCAATCCCGACAGAGCAATTTAGACCTTGTTCTTGTTTAACGTCATTCCTTATGGAATCAGCTATTTCAAATGGTGTCCCATAAAGGCGTTGGCTTCCTCCTACGTCAAGAAAGGCTTCATCTAAAGATATTGGCTCAACTATTGGCGTATAGCGTTTAAAGATTTCCATTACCTTGTAGCTGATTGATGCGTAGTATGTGTGGTCACCAGGTAGAAACACGGCTTTGGGACATAATTTCCGTGCGCGAAATGATGGCATGGCTGAATGTATCCCATATGAGCGGGCTTCATATGATGCAGCAGCTACGACTCCTCTTCTCCCTGACCCTCCAACAACTACTGGTTTACCGACGAGTTCGGGTTTGCGGACAAGTTCAGCCGATACGAAAAAGGCATCCATATCAACATGGAGTATATGCGAGGTTGAAATTATTTTTTTCATCGATAATTGGATTCGGGTCCTATCGTTTCATTAGTTATCCGACTCCAATACGATAATACGCATGGCTGACGAAAATCTTGGGAACGGGTATCAAGAAAAAGAAATCCCTAAACAAGAATTAGAGGATAGATTTAGCAGAGAACTGGAAAGTTTCTCTATTTCTGACCTCCCTCTGACAATAACTCCCTCCGCAGAGCCATCTAAATCATCTCAATTCCTCGCATTTTCCTCAATTCTTCTGGGGGGGTTGTGTGGCGGGTTGATAGGCTTTGCCTTCACTGATCTACAATGTTCAGGAAATTGTAGTGGGTGGTCTGGCATGGGTGGCCTGATTGGAGCTTTGGTGGGAGCGGGAGGCGTTGGTATTGTCTCTATTCTGGTTCTCCGAGCTATGAACGAGTGGAAAGTAAAGAGTCAACAGCAGGACGATACGACGGAGAGCAGCTAACTTGCATGAAAATCTTGTTTTACGCGACCTTGCGATTGATTCAGCTAAAGAAGCCTGTAAATACTTAGAGACAATCAGTTACAATTTCGCTACTGTCCAAACTAAATCTTCTAACTCTGATCTAGTTACAGAAATAGATCGTGATCTTGAATCTCTAATCATTGATTCTCTGCGACGTGGGCGCGAGAGCGACAGTTTCTTAGGAGAAGAAGGTTCTTCCGAATTAGGGAATTCAGGAATTCGGTGGGTTATAGATCCAATTGATGGGACAACAAATTTTGTCTATGGAATTCCATCTTTTGGTGTATCTATTGCCGCCGAAAAACATGGGGAGATAATTGCTGGAGTTGTTGCTGATCCAATACAAAATGAGATTTTTGACGCTGCTAAGGGGTTCGGTGCTCGTTGCAATGGGAATCATATCAGTGCTCGCAAAGGAACTAGCCTCAAAGCTGCTTTGGTAGCTACCGGATTTAGTTACTCTCCTGACCGAAGAAGGATACAGGGCTTAGTTCTCGCCGACCTGCTTCCGCAAATTGGCGATATACGAAGATTTGGTTCTGCTGCAGTTGATTTATGTTGGTTAGCGGTTGGGAGAGTGGATGCGTTCTTTGAGGAAGGTCTAAATTACTGGGACTACGCTGCCGGTTCCCTCATTGCCATAGAAGCAGGTGCAACGGTAAAACACATCAATGATTTTCTAGGTGAAGGACTTCTAGTTGCGGTCACGCCCGAAATCGAAAGAGATTTCCTTCATATTCTTGAAATAGCACACGCCAGAATAGTTAAGGATTCCTGAAGATCTTTTCCTTGATCTCTAGTAATCCCCTATCATGTCTTTATGACCACCAAAATCTTAGTAGTTGAAGATGATGAGCGCATACGTACCGCTGTTCGCCTGGCGCTTGAGAAAGAAGGCTGGGAAGTTCTTGAAGCAGCTAGCGGTGAGGAAGCATTAGAGATCTTTCAAAACCAGAAATGCGATATTGTATTAATTGACATCATGCTTCCAGGGATTGATGGTTTTGAAGTATGTAGGTCAATCCGAAAGATGAGCGATCTTCCTATCGTTATGGTTACCGCTCGCGATGACACACACGATGTGGTCGCAGGACTTGAAGCCGGTGCTGATGATTACCTAACGAAGCCATTCGCACCCAAAGAACTTAGCGCAAGGATTAGAGCTTTATTGAGACGAGTACGTCTCCCAACACCGAATTTAAGCACGCTTGAATTCGGTGACCTCAGAATTCTTCCAGACCAAGGGCAGATTGTCGTGAACGGCAAGACAATCCACCTCACCAGAACTGAGTTCCAGCTACTCATTGAACTTGCTTCGATCCCTGGTCGAGTCTTTAGCAGAGAGGAACTACTTGAAAGAGTTTGGGGTAAAGATTACTTCGGTGATGGTCGACTGGTAGACGTACACGTTAGAAGACTTCGAAAGAAAATTGAACCTGAGGACACCAAACCTCGATATGTGATCACTGTCCGCGGCTTCGGTTACAAATTAAAGAACTGATTTAACATATGGAATCCCGAAGGAAGACACTCCGTTTACGGGCCAGACTTACCTTAACGTTTGGTCTCGGAGCCTTGCTTCTAACAAGTGTTTTATCAGTCTTAACCTATCTTTTGGTTAGGAGTAATCTAATCGAAAATAGAGAGCAGAGTGCATTAAGCGTTGCATCAGTAAATGCTTCTCAGGCCGAAAGGCGGATTTACGAAGGAGCAACTGATAAGGCTGTCCGAGATTTTCTCTCAAATTTACGAGGGGTTCGTTCTGAGTCTACTCCTCTTCTACGTTTAGAAACAGACTGGATTTCTGCTGACCCAGTTGTGTTTGAAGCTCCTGGAAGCCTTAATCCCGATCTTCTTACGGCTGTGAGTGACTCCTCGTCTACAGGGGCTGAAATGAAATACAAAATGGATGATGGAACTCCAGTGCTTGTAATTGGGTTTCCTTTGACGACTCGAAATGCCCTGTATTTTGAGGCCACCCCGCTTGATGATATTGAAGACACGCTTAGCTCACTATCTAATGTTCTTCGCCTTGTCAGCGCTGGGTTTTGCCGGTTTGGCATTGCTTTGGGTTCTTGGGCTTCTCGCCGTGTTTTTTTACCCGTAGAAAAAGTTGGGCAATCTGCGCGGGCGATAGCTGTAGGCGATCTAGCAGCGAGACTTGATGTGGGTC
>JAYYZG010000117.1:0-19914 GCA_036687775.1 Actinomycetota bacterium | reverse complement strand
AACAAAGCCGAACTATCAGAATGGATGCTCAATACTGCGAAACAAGGAAATCTTGAGTTATACCTTGAAGCTTTCACTCACACGATTGCGGTTATGCAAACACGTGAATCCCTGCACCGCGTCGCAACAGAATGCGTAGAGGATCTGTACGACGATGGGGTCATTTACGCTGAAATTCGTTTCGCCCCAGAGTTGTTTCAAGAACGAGGACTTCTTCTATCCGAAATCATCTCTACAGTGCTAGAAGGTTTCGATTCAGGAATGAAGGGACGCGAAATTGTGGTGAAAGCTATTCTTTGTGCGATGCGATCCAACAAGCGAAGCATGGAAATAGTAGAAATCGTTTCAGATTTTCTAGAGAAAGGCGTTGTGGGGTTTGATATTGCCGGACCTGAAATCGATTACCCCCCTCGTCTACATCTCGAAGCCTTCACTTACGCTCAAGAGAATGGAATTCCTGTAACTATTCATGCTGGTGAAGCAGCGGGTCCAGAAATGGTCAAAGAAGCGGTTGATGTCTGCAGTGCAGGAAGAATAGGCCATGGCGTTTCTGTAGCCAATGAAGTAACCGCATCAGAGAACGACTTCCATTTGGGGCCAATTGCTTCCTCCGTCATTGAGAAAGGTATCCCGTTAGAGATTTGCCCCACATCAAACCTTCATACCGGGGTTGTAGATTCTTTCAATGAGCATCCAGTGGATACACTTCTTAGATCTGGTTTTCAGGTCAGCGTCAATACTGATAACCGATTAATGTCCGCTACTTCCATGAGTAACGAATTCTGGGAATGCCATAATTCATTTGGTTGGGGGTGGAATGACATTAAAGCAATAACAGAGACCAGCATCCACCATGCTTTCATCCCATTAGAAGAGAAGAACTCCATCATGAAAAGAATAGACTCATGGTATGAAACTAAAATTTCGGGCAATTAAGGAAAAGTATGGGTGAAATTAAACTAATCGGATTAGATGCCGATGACACTCTTTGGGAGAGTGAAATTTATTTTGCTCAAGTCGAAGAAAAGTTTCTAGAATTAATGAGTAAATATTCTTCTGATGGGGATCTTGAACAAACCCTTTCCTCTAATGAGATAACGAACCTTCGGCTTTTCGGTTACGGTGTGAAATCATTTACTCTTTCGATGATTGAGACAGCACATATAGCATCTCAAGGTACGATTTCAAGCTCTGATATTGAATTGATCATTTCATGGGGCAAAGAACTTCTCCAGCATCCGGTTACATTTTTGGAAGGCGTTGAGGAAACAGTCCGTACCTTATCTAAAGAATTTAATGTCTTCATCATTACGAAGGGCGATCTCCTGCATCAACGGAGCAAAATTGAGGAATCAGGTTTAGATGCTGTCGTCGCCGGTTATGAGATCTTCCATGAAAAAGACCCGGAGTCTTATCTTGACTTTCTAAATGGCCTTGGCATTAAACCCGAGAATTTCGTTATGGCTGGCAATAGCCTCCGCAGTGATGTTCTTCCAGTTATTGCTATAGGCGGGAAAGCTATCCATATCCCTCATGATTTAACTTGGGATTATGAGAAAGTTTCTGACGAACGTGCCGCAACGTCAAGTTATGGCATTGTTGAAAGTATTTCTGACCTGCCACAGCATCTAGCTCTAGAGATCCGTTGAATTTGTGATTGCGGTATTTGGATTAGAATAATGACATGAAAGAAAATTCAGTGCTTGATATTTCAGAAGAAGTTGCGAATGCCCGAGCAGAAAACACCCCCATTGTCTGCCTTGAATCCACAGTATTTAGCAAACTTGGGCTTCCCTCACCAGCGAATGCTGAAGCGCTTGTTAGATGTTTAGGTGTTATCCGCGACCATGGAGTTGTCCCTGCAGTGACTGCTGTAATCGATGGAAGGTTACGACTAGGGCTAAAGGATTCGGAACTTGAAAGGATTCTAGATTGTGAAGAAAAAATTGCTGTACGCGATCTTTCGTCTGCAGTAGCAAGAAAATACCCGGTTGGCGTTACGACTGTCTCTGCTTCGCTGGCTATCGTGAACGCTGCCGGCGAAAAGGTTTTTTGCACCGGTGGCATAGGTGGAGTTCATCGGGGAGCGAGTGAAACATTTGATATAAGTGCGGATTTGTATGCTTTATCGCGCTTTAACGTTTTATGTGTCAGCGCCGGAGCTAAGGTCTTTCTCGATCTTCCAAAGACTATTGAAGTCCTTGAATCTTTAGGGGTTCCAGTTCTAGGGTGGAATACGAATACTTTTCCTGCGTTCTACTTGCGTGATAGCGGCCTTCCAATTAGTGAAGTTTCTACTGCTGGTGAAGTCATCCAGGTTCTGGCTGCTGCTTCATCTCTAGGCCTAGACCATGGTGTGCTTCTGAATGTCCCAATCCCGGAAGAAGCTGCATTAGATTCTGAGGTAATTAATGAGTTAATTCGTTCCTCAATCATTGAGTTGGAAGACAAGGGAATCACCGGTCAAGATGTGACTCCTTTCATTCTTGAGAGGTTAGCGAAGGAAACTGAAGGGGCAAGCGTCCCTGCGAACATGACCTTATTAGAAAATAATGCAAGTGTGGCTTGCACAATAGCGAAACTTCTTTAAGAATCTAACGGTTTTGATTGTCGGAAATTCGACCTTTCCCATCGGTGACTCCAGGTAGTTGCGGCTCTGCCATCCCAAGTTTTGCTGCTACTGCTTCTAGAACAAAATGCTCAACCTCTTCCCAATTGTGGGCTCGGGTTCCATCTAAATGCCGGTTATATGGTTGGTCAAATATTATGACCTTCCTTCCGTCTTCTTGAAAAGCTTCTATATTGTGAGGTCCGTCATCAATGTAGAGATCTGCATGAAGGGCAGATTTTGCTCCAATGAAACATAGATCTCTATACGGGATACTGAACCGATCTAACCAATCAGCTGTGTCTCCTGCTGCGACTGCATGACCCCAGTTTACGTAAAGCCGGTGGCTTATGATACGTATCCAGACTCCCTGATCGGAAAGTCGCCAAAGTGTTTCAGATGCCCCCTCTATCACGGGCATATCGCGAAACATGCGGTGCTCTACCACAGCTTTCTCATGAAGTCTTTCAAAGTCTTCTGTGGTGAGTCCCCATTCTTCAAATCCCCAACTCCTGTCAAGTGTTAAAGTATCAGGTTCAACTCCTAACTCGTGGGCGACGAGATCTCTGAAGATACGGTTATGGTCGCCACAAACACCGTCAAGGTCAACTCCGAGGACGAATGGAATTTCGATGAGCCTTCTCCTTCTTGATGTTACTTATCCCAAGAATAGCCTCAGATGATAGTGTCAATGACTATCAAGTGAATGGATTGGAATACATGGAAGTTACTGTAATTCAGCATGCTTTAATTAATGAGAAGTTAACTGTTCTTCGTGATGTTGAAACATCTAATGAACGATTTCGGGAAACGCTTAATGACTTATCTTTCTTTCTTATTTACGAAGCTTTACGAGAAATCAAAATGGTTGAAAAGGATATCCACACTCCTTTAGCTCAAACAAAGGGATCTTTTCTTGAAGATTCCCCTGTTCTTGTCCCTGTAGTTCGGGCAGGTTTAGGAATGCTTAATGCTGCTTTAGAACTCCTCCCTCAATCACAGGTTGGTTTCTTAGGAGCTAGACGGAACGAAACAACCTTCGCGCCAGAGGAATACTTGAATACGATCCCTGAAGATCTCAATGGCTCTCACGTGATTATTCTGGACCCTATGCTCGCTACTGGAGGATCGCTGCTTCACACACTTGAGATTGTTCGTTCATCAGGTGCGGGAAATATTTCTGTGATCTGTGTGATTGCCTCACCAGAAGGGGTAGAGAATATCTCTTCATCATCTCATTCAGGAGATCTTTTCCTTGCAGCCATTGATGAAAAGCTAAACGAAACAGCTTACATTCTTCCTGGGCTTGGAGATGCTGGCGATAGACAATTTGGGACGATGTAGCATCAGGTTCCACTTACATATTTTCTTAATAGTATTTCGATTTCCGAACCTATAACATCAAGAGTTTCTATAGCTTGGATTTCCGCCATGGCAATCTGCGAACTCTCTGAGACAGAAGTAACCATTTCCATATAGATTTTTATCATAGGCTCTGTCCCACTGGGACGAACTAGGACTCGTACTTGTTTGCCTATCTCCAGTTTTACTAAATTTGCTAATGGCAGTGAAGAGTGTTCGTTAGACCGTAAGTAATCCGTCACCGAAGTGACTTCCCCTACAGAAAATTCGCTTGGCGGTCTCTCTCTTAACCCTTGCATGGCGGATTGTAAGTAATCATCGGGTTGCGTTCCTTTGAAGCGAACTCGCCTTGTGGTAGTGACATGATGTCCGTACTGAAGTGAAAATTCTTCTAATTTTTCAAGGATGCTCTTTCCATTTTTTTGACAGTTCGCCAAAACCTCTGCGAGAAGAAGAGCTGCTGCTATACCATCCTTGTCTCGAACTGCTTCAGTCGTTGCATATCCTAGAGCTTCTTCATAACAGAAAATCGGGGTCTCCGAATCATTTCTATATGCTTCAGGAATTATCCATTTGAATCCGGTGAGTGTTTCTTCATGATTTATGTCTTTGGCAGTTGCAATCTTAGGCACCAATGAAGAGCAGACAATTGTTGACACTACTTTTCTAGTATTTCCGCTCGTCTTCTCAGCCAATCGGTCGAAAAGCAAGGCTCCTATTTCATCTCCAGAAAGTGTTCGCCAATCCCCATTTCTTGTTGGAATGGCTGCAGCTAGCCGATCCCCATCTGGGTCGTTTTCCATTGCAAGGTCGGCTTCAGTTTGAAATGCTAGATCAATGAGAATGTCCATTAAGCCTTCTTCCTCAGGATTTGGAAATGATGTTGTTGGAAAGTCAGGGTCAGGTTCAACTTGAGACTTGACGGGGATCAATTGGCCAGAATCTGCAGCAGTAAATACTGAATTGATAGTGTCCCAGGCGACTCCATGCAGTGGCGTATACGCTATCCGGAGTTCAGATGAACCTCTATCAACGCTGGATGCTATTCTTTCACAGTAAGACTGCCAAACACCATCATCTAAGATAGTTGTAATTTCTTTCGCTTCTGGAATAGTCATGGGAGGAAGGGAAGATGATTGCATTAGCGTCTCTATCTCTTGATCAATTGGCGCTCGGAGTTGCGCTCCGTCATTGAGAAATATTTTGCATCCATTATCAGAAGCTGGGTTATGAGATGCGGTAATCATTATCCCAAGATCTGTTTTGAGATGCCGAACAGCATATGCCAAAACAGGCGTTGGGATAAAGCGAGGGAAAAGGCAAACTGCGATATTGTGTGCGTTTAGGATGTCACAAATATCGCGTGCAAAGACTTTACTTTTCTGACGTGCATCATACCCGACGACAACTGTTGATTGCGGTTTGAGGTATGCGGAAATTCCATAAGCAAGTCGTCGAACTGTTACTTGATTCATCCTGTTAGGCCCCGGCCCGAGAGACCCTCTCAAACCAGCTGTTCCGAACTGAAGATGATTACGGAATAGTTCTTGAATTCTTTCTTTTTGCCCTGTTGCTAGTAGTTCCTTTATTTCATTACGTGTTTCAGGGTCTGGGTCATGTGCTAACCACTCGTGCGCTTGAGAAATGCATTCTATTTCATCACGGGAATTCATGGGTGCCTATAAATGTAGTTCCCTTGAAATAACTTCTTGCAGAGGAGCAAGTGGTCTGGCTCCTGTGTGGACAATAATTTCGGAGGCCGCTATTGACCCAATTCTTCCGCAAGTTTCAAGATCTAATTCTCTGGTATAGCCGAATAGAAACCCAGCAGCATACAAATCTCCGGCTCCTGTTGAGTCAATGATTTGTTTTACTGGCTTAGCTGCTATTTCAATGGTTTTCCCTTGGCTAACAATTACGGACCCTTTCTCAGCACGCGTCAGACATGCTATTTCTACCCTTCCTTTGATCCACTCAATTGCATCTCCGAAAGTTTCACAGCCACTCAATGCCTGTATTTCTTCTTCGTTTCCGAAGAGGATATCTATAGACCCATTTACAAGATCGATCCAATCTTGATGATGGCGCATAACACAGAAACTATCTGAAAGGGTAAATGAGATTTTCCTATCGGCACCTTTCGCTATTGCAATAGCGGAACGGATAGTATCCTTCGTCGCTTCGATATCCCAGATGTAACCCTCGCAATAAAGAACCTTTGATCCTTCAATGAGGTCGATATTAAGATCTTCCTTGTAGAGGGTCGTGCTAATCCCTAGGAAAGTATTCATTGTTCGGGCGCCATCAGGCGTCACAATAATCATCGATCGTGCGGTAGGTGGTCCATCATCGGCTGGACTTACTGCATAATTGACTCCGGCAGCGTGAATGTCATGGGAGAAGACTTCACCTAAGTGGTCATTCTTTACTTTCCCGATATACCCGGATGACCCTCCTAGCGATGCTATCCCAGACATTGTATTGGCAGCTGAACCACCGGAAGTTTGAATGGTTGGGCTCATATTGTTGTAGAGATCAACTGCGGTTTCCTCATCTACTAAAACCATGGATTCTTTTATGAGTTTGAATTCTTCAAGGAATTCTTCTGACTCGTGGCTAATCACATCAACGATCGCGTTACCGATACCTACTACATCAAAGGTTGGATCTATCGGTGTCTGACTTGGTTGCATTTTGGTTTATAATTTCTTTACGATGCCTGTTCTTCGGCATAAGCTAATGCTTCTTCCCATGTGGTCCCATCGGTAATCATCTGCTTATATTTCATGACATGGCGGGGTCTGTTAAATCCGAGGATTCCTACTAACTTTCCTCCGCGTCCATAGGCCGTGGCAAAACGTCTTTCTTCAATTGAGCCGGTCACTATTTTTATTTTATCTGTTGATCGGGTTCGCCCTGCAAGTTGAATTTTCCTATCAAATTGGTCCGTCCAAAACCAAGGGGTTGGAGTATAAGATTCTTTGTGATCATTCCCAGCGAGTAGTCTTCGCGCAGCGAAGACGCCCTGTTCAACTGCGTTGTCCCAATGTTCAACTCTCATAAGTTCATTGAATAATTTATTTGGCCAACGTGCGACGTCTCCTGCCGCGACTATCCCCGGAGCAGCTTCGCAGGTGTCATCGCAAAGGACCCCATTGTCGAGCGGAAGTCCGCTTCCTTCTAACCATTCAGTGTTGGGTCTTACCCCAATACCTATTATGACTAGGTCAGCTTCAATTTCTGTACCATCTTGCAGCACAACTGTCTCAACCCGTTGATCGCCTTTGAAGGATTCGACTGGGATTCCTGTGATGACTTTAACTCCATGGTCACGATGTACATTTGCGGTGACATTACCCATTTCTGGACCAAGAACTCTTTCAAATGGGACTTCAGCTGCTTCAATCATGGTCACATCAAGTCCCCGTTGTCTTGCTGTCGCAGCAACTTCAGCGCCGATGACTCCAGCACCAACAACTACAACTTTTTGTGGGTTCGCTTCAAATTCTGACCGAATAGCTAGAGCATCGTCAAGACCGCGTAGTGTGTAGATCCCTTCTAGGTCACCAGCCATGCGAAGTGAGATACAACGAGCACCCGTTGCGATAACAAGTCCATCAAATGAAAGTGTGGATCCTGAATCAAGCGTGAGAATTTTTTCTTCTACATTAAGTTGGTTTGCTCTTTCCCCAAGGTGCCATTCAATGGAAAGTTCATCATTCTTAATTGGATCGGTAAGCGCTACTCTTTCGATATCCCAATCCCCTGAGAGGATTTGTTTAGACAAAGGGGGTCTGTCGTAAGGAAGGTGTGGTTCATCCCCAACGAGGTGGAGATTACCTTCGAATCCTTCTCCTCGGAGGGTTTCAGCCGCTCGCAAACCCGCAAGCGACGCTCCAACAACAACAATGTCTTTCAGTTGTCAGCCCTCAGCTATTGAAATTGCTTGTTTGGGGCAACGTTGGGCTGATTCCTCCACTTGTGCTCTTAATCCTTCACCTGGTTCTTCAGCCAAAACATATAGGAAGTCATCATCTCTAACTTCGAATACTTCTGGAGCTATTTGCATGCAAACAGCGTTGCTTTCGCATAGGTCGAAATCAACTTCAACACGGTAACCCATTTTTTTTCCTCCATTGCGATCTTTTCCTCAGCATAGTGCATTTGAGGACGATGTTCTCAATCTCCAACGACGATTTCGTTTGGTCGACAACTCAGTTTTTCTGACTTCCTGTCAATGATACGGTTATCGCCACTCATTATTCGAATAGCTCCGCTCTGTTCTAGTACTGCATATAGCCAGAGGCTTAAGGCTTGACATAGTGACTCTGCCATATCTATTTCATTCTGATCTAATATTTCATTCTCATCCGGTAATGACGCCTCTAGTCCGGAGATCTCTATGCCGTTGAATATGATTGAAATCTCAGCTTTTTCATTCCACGCCGCTCCAGAATAATTTGTTAATAGAAAGTTTTCTAGATCTGACCGGAAAGTATCCTGCGTTGTGATGACTAGATCCTCCACAACTTTGGTACTGATGTCACAGTTTTGCGTATTAAAGGTTTGGAATAAACTCTGAGCGTTTAAAGCTTCTGGGTCGAATGTCGCTGCAAATAACTGGTCCAGATCTGTGATCTCAGCAATATCTGCTGACGTATTTCGGATTTTTGTCACTGCCTTTCGGACTTCGGCTGGGGCGAAAGCTATTAGTAAATCTAGTTCCTCAATTGGTAAATTCGTATCTGGGATTCCACGGTCAAGATTATTTGAGATTAAGTTGCAGTAGGCACTTATGTCACCGTCGGAGTTCCCACCGCACGATGTAGTAGTGACCGATAATAAAATGACAACAATTAATAGTGTCAGTATTTTTCGTATTGTAAATTTTGTTCTTTCAGCAGTCATTATTGACCTTGCATTAATTATGCGGCTGGTTTGTCTTGCCCAACTACCCACATAGCGAAATACTGGGCTCCTCCGCCATACGCGTGACCCATAGCTTTTTTAGCTCCGGTCACCTGATGATCTCCGGCCATCCCTCGAACTTGGAGGGCGGCTTCTGCGAAACGAATCATTCCCGAAGCTCCTATTGGATTGGATGAAAGAACCCCACCGGAACAATTAACAGGGAGATCGCCGCCTTCTATGTGTGTTACGCCTGACTCAACGAGTTTCCATCCATCGCCCCGTTCGCAGAATCCGAGGCTTTCTAACCACATCGGTTCATACCAGCTAAATGGGACGTACATTTCGACGACATCTATTTCTTCTCTGGGGTTGGTAATCCCTGCTTGCTTCCATAGGTCTGCGGCGCATTCTCTGCTAGCTAATGGATTGACTTCATCACGCCCTGGGAAGTTGTTTGCTTCGCTTCGCATTGCTCCTGCATGGATCCAGGCTGGGTTCTCAGCTTTGTCAGCTTCTGCTTCATTGACGATAACCATTGCCGCTGCTCCGTCTGAAGAGGGGCACGTTTCTGAATATCGAATTGGTTCCCAAAGCATAGGAGATTCCACCACTTGATCAAAAGTTAGATCAGGTTGGTGTAAATGCGCATACGGGTTCAAAAGAGCGTGTTGCCGGTCTTTAAATGCCACCATGCACCCGATAAGTTCTGGGGCTTGTGTCACTTCCATGTATTGCCTAATAATTGGTGAGAAATACCCTCCAGCGCCTGCATTAATTGAAACTTGAAAGGGTTGCTTCAAACTCAATGCCCACATCGCATTTGATTCACTCTGTTTTTCCCAAGCAACCGTCAGCACTCTTTCATGCACGCCTGAATGCACCAGCGATGCTGCTACAAGTGCTGTTGATCCGCCTACTGATCCGGCGGTGTGAACTCGTAGCATTGGTTTCCCAACACATCCAAGTGCTTCAGACAAGAATATTTCTGGCATCATGACACCTTCAAAAAAATCAGGTGCTTTCCCCATCACGACTGCATCTATATCATCCCATTGCATCCCTGCATCTTCTAATGCACGTTGAGCGGCCTCTCGTACTAGTCCCGGCATTGAGACATCGCCTCGAGTAGCTGAGAATTTTGTCATTCCTACTCCAACAACTGCTGCTAGTTCTCCTCCGGTTCCCATTAGGTGTCCTCTCCAGAAAGTACACAGATTAGATTCTGCTGCAGTAGTGGTCCTGCTGTTGCGTGGGCTAGCGCCCTGTTAGCGTCGCCTTCCCAAATTGCTCTAGCTGCTTCCGCTATTCGTAACAAACCTGATGCCATAAGTGTGTCCGCTTTGATCGGATACGACCGTTGGCTATGGTTCGGAGTTTCAGGAAGTCCCATTTCTTTTCTAAGCAAAAGATCGTGAGTTGTGTATGCGGCGTGAAGTTCTGCGATGTCTATCGGACCGTCATGCACTCCTGCTTTTTCAGCTGCGATTCGTGCTGAAGGCACAGTTGTAAAGTCACGAACTCCAAAGTGATGTACATCGATTCTGTGGTCTATTCCTGTGATCCAAGCGGGTTTCTCACATAGTTCTTCAGCTTTGCCCTCAGCTGCGAGGATCATAGCCACTCCACCATCTGCGTATGTGGGGCAATCAGCTTTCCGTAGTGGATCGGAAAGCATAGGCTGCGAAAAGTACTCTTCTCGGCTTTCAACAGTTCCAGCCCGTACTGCACAATCTGCTAATTGGTCAACATTTATTATTCCTTGTTCTAACAGTGTGCGGGCTTGAAGTCCTGCGACTGCATGAGCATCCGGCCATAGTGGCGCTACATAATATGGGTCAAGTTGGGTAGAGAGAACATCCTGCAACGAGCCCGGCGATGGTTTTCCATAAGAATAGACAAGTGCCGTATCTATTATTCCCATTTGGAATTTGACCCATGTTTCGTAGAGCGCCCATGCCCCATCCATCTCTACGTGGCTTTCCGAAATTGGAGGCACAGGTCCTACCGCATCCAATGTCATTACAAAAGAAAAGGCCTGCCCTGCAAGGAAGTCAGAACTTCCGGAGCATGTAAAGCCTATCTCAGTTTGATCTAACCCTGTTTTGGCTTTCACTTCAGAAATTAAGGGAATCATCATTTCTACTTCTGTGTCAAGCATTTTTTCTTCTTGGCGGCTTGCGGCTGCAACGATTGCGACTTTACGCATTGGTTTCGCCTTGCTTTCGTGCATGCCATCCTCGTACACCGGCTTCGGCGAAGGGGATGTCAGGTCCTCCGGAGGGTTTCCAATAGAGAATATTCTCAGCGGTCATTCCTATTTCTTCATCAGGTTTCCAAACTGCTTCAACCCTCATACCAATGCGGCATTCTTCTGGAGGACATTCCGCTACTAGATTGAGGAAACCAACATCTGCTCCGTCAAGGAAAATCCATGCAGATATGTATGGAAGGTCTAGGTCCCTACCAGGAATTGGAACATTTGTGACACAGTATGACCCAATATGGCCGGTGTGCGGCATTTCGACGAACTCTTCACATAGTGCTCCGTGCCTTGGGTCAGCACCACGAGGTGGGACAAGGATCGCTCCATCAATTGGGGAAACATTGCCAAGTATTTTTTTGTTTCCGAACTCGCGAAGGTACGTTTGTGCAGCGACGCCTGGCGTAAACGTATATTCCATACGTATTGGTGTCCTGACTGATTGGACTGGTTCTACCCCGTCGAGGGAGGAAGGTACATTTACATCAGTCATTCTTGCTCTCTACGGGTAGGAAACCTTCAATATCTTTTATGTGACCTTCTGTTTCTTCACGCCATTTAATGCGCACGCGAGTACCGGTATCCAATGTTTCAGGGCTATCAACAAGAACTGCATGTAGGAGCGGTGTGTCTGCTCCATCAAGTTTGATCATCGCTAGCGCATGTGGTCTGTCCCATGGCGATTGATCCCGTGGTTCTTGAACCCATGTCCAGGTGATAACCTCGCCGGTCTGTTCAACTTCAACCATCTCAGTCAACGCTTCCGAAGTTGCGGGATCATATTCTGTTGGCGGGACAAGAACGGTTCCATCTTTTCTCTTAATTCCAAGCACTATTCTTTCCCGTAATCCAGTTAGGAATGCTCCTATGACCGGGCCTGTTGTCCTGGTGAAGGGATATTCAAGGACTAGGGGTGCGCTTAGGCGTTCGTGTGACTCCACTGTATTTCCTTAGAGACCTTTTCCTTAGAACTCAATAACTTGACGGATAACTTCACCTTTTCGCACTGCCTCTAATGCGGGATTAATCTCATCGATCTTTATTCGACGAGTAATCATGCCTTCTAAATCCAATTTGCCTTGTTTGTAGAGTCTTAACAGTTTATGGAAGTCGCTTCTGACATCAGTCCCGCCGTAATAGGAGCCGACCAGAGTTTTTTCCATGAAGAACAGTTCAAATGCGCTGAATTGGACCATTTCTTCCGCTCGTCCTACTCCGACAATGCATGCGGTTCCTCCGCGGCGGACCGCATCATAGGACGCACGCATCGTTAAAGGGCTTCCTATGCATTCCAGAGCGTAATCAAATCCGTCGCCGCCAGTGATTTCTAATTTTGCCCCGTCGACGTCTTCGGGTTTAACTGCATGGGTAGCACCAAATCTTCGAGCGTCATCAAGTTTGTCATCATTGAGGTCAACGGCGACAATCTCGGCAGCACCGGCGATACGTGCGCCTTGTATGGCTGCTACTCCTACTCCGCCAGCTCCATAGACAATAACTGAAGATCCTGGTGTTACTTTCGCAGTGTTAAGTGCTGCTCCTGCTCCTGTCATTACACCACAGCCAATCAGTGAGGCAATATCCAGTGGGATATCTGGGTCAATTTTTACAACTGCCTGTTTAGGTAGGAGGGTTTTCTCAGCAAATGTGCCTGCCCCAGCCATAGCATGGACGTCTTCATTGCCTTCTCGGAAATGTGGAATCATCATTGACCCGAATTGAACCGTCATGCAAAGGTTAGGACTTGTGTGATCCACGCAGAATCTACATCCACCGCAGGGTGGTGACCAGACGACTATGACGTGATCTCCAACAGCGACTTCAGTGACGTTTTCGCCAACTTCTTCAACGATTCCTGCTCCTTCGTGTCCGAGGACAGCTGGTGCGGGTTGAGGAATGGTTCCGTTCATTGCTGAAACATCTGAGTGGCAGACTCCAGTGTGTGTAATTTTGACTATTACGTCATCTGGGCCTGGGTCGTTTACTTCAATAGTGTCGGTGACATCCAGGTCTTGATCACCGATGTTGCGCAGTACTGCTGCGAGCATTGTGGGGCTCCCATCTATTTAGCTTCATTATGAAAATAGGCTGCTTATCGGCAATTGTAAAACTGTCAGCCAATATCTGAATGGTTAGTTGAGTAGTGGACTTAGGATAAGTAGATGGATCAGATTCACCAACTGGAAAAGAGGACGGGAAGACTCCTTTGGAGAGGGTTCACCAAAGCCTGTCCTCTCTGCGGAAATAGGAAGTTGTTTCGTCGATGGATTCACATGATTGATCGTTGCCCTAAGTGCGGGCTCAGGTTTGAAAGAATCGAAGGGCATTGGATTGGCGCTGTTGGAATGAACACAATTTTCGCTTTTGTTGTTCTTTTTTTCGGGTTAGCTACTTTTTTTCTCATTACGTATCCGGATGTTCCCGTGGGTTCTTGGATTTTTGTTTTTGCAGGCGCCTATGGTTTCGTTCCATTGATTTTTTATCCGAATTCCAAAACGTTATGGACTGCTATAGATATTTTGATGCGTCCGATTGTTGAGGAAGATTTCTCAGATGAGGTAATTCCTGAATAATGGGTCGTTGATGGGCTCGTGCATAGTGGTAGCGTTGGCAAAATGGTATTGGTCGATGTTCTTCTTGGTTCTGATCTTGAGTCAGCGGGTTCCTACGCTGCGGATCTGAACGATGCTGGTGCAGATGGCCTATTCACGTATGAGGGCAAGTCCGATGTTTTTTTTCCTTTAGTGCGTGCCGGTGAAATCACGGATTGCATGCTTTACACAAATGTAGCTATCGCTATCCCTAGAAGTCCGATGCATCTTGCGTATCAGGCGTGGGACCTTCAGCGCTTGTCAAAGGGACGGTTTGCTTTGGGGTTGGGTTCTCAGATTCGACCCCATATTGAAAATCGTTATGGAAGTATTTGGGAAAGCCCTCTTGGGCAAATGGAAGAAATTATCAGCGCTACAAAAGCTATTTTTTCTAGTTGGCAGGAACAGACTGCTTTGAATTTCTCTGGGAAATGGACACGTCACACTTTGAGTTCACCAATGCTGACGCCTGAACCGTTGCCTTTCGGACCGCCCCCCGTGTGGCTAGCTGCGTTAGGACCAAAAATGACTACGCTTGCTGGCACTGTAGCGGATGGCCTTCTTGTCCATCCTTTTACTTCGCAAGCACATCTTGAGTCACATACTCTTCCTAACTTGCATGCTGGTTTGAAAAAACGCACAGTCAGTGCTGAAGATTTTGTTACGACTATTGGCGCTATTGTCGGCATCCATGATGACACGGAAGATGGTATTAACCGCACTGATGGGGTTGTTCGAGGATTGCTCGGATTTTATGGTTCAACACCTGCATATCGACCCGTTCTTGAAACTCACGGTTGGGGGGATTTACAACCAGAACTTCGCCGTTTAACCAAAGAGGGGCGTTGGGATCAATTGGGATCTGTTTTCAGTGATGAACAAGTAGGGACATTATCCTGCGTTGGGACAGCGGAAAAAGTTGGGGTAGACCTTAAAACACGGTTTGGCGGAATCGCTGATCGGTTAGCGTTATCTATCCCTCAGGGAATAAGTATGGCTGATTTATCTATTCTGGTAGAAGCAGTAAAGCACTAGCGTTGAAAGTCAGTGTCTTTGAACTGGTCTTTGAGGACGTTCTTCGTGATCTTTCCGGATGGGTTTCGAGGAATGATGTCAATTAGTTCTAGTTGTTCTGGGATGGCGTTTCTTCTCAATCCTGCTTCATTTAGGTAGGTTTTCATCTCTTCTATCGTGAGAGGTTCAGTCCCTTCGTTTGTAGATAAGACGGCGCAAGCTCGTTCGCCAGTCACTTCATCAGAAAGGCCGATTACTGCTACGTCCTGTACGGATGGGTGTTGGAAAAGGAGGTCTTCTACTTCTTTGGCTGAGATGTTTTCGCCATGGCGAATAATGACGTCTTTTAATCGTCCAGATATGACAACGTATCCGTCGTTATCAATGACTCCTAGGTCTCCAGTTCGAAAATACCCATTTCCGTCAAAAGCGTCTGCATCAAGTTCTGAGTCAAGGTAGCCGAGCATTAATTGTGGGGCTTTGGCTCTAAGTTCGCCTTCTTCACCGGCTCGTGCTAGTTGACCATCAGATTTTATAGCGATCAGTTCCACTCCGGGCATTGCCTTTCCTTCGGTGGTGGATAGTTTCTCGTCTGGGTCGGTGCTAGCTCCCATTGTTAATATTGGTGCTTCAGTGAGGCCCCATCCGGAAACAATGCCGGACCCGCCTAGTTCTGACTTAACTTCTTCGTGCAAGAGTGGGGGTTTGGGAGCACCACCACCGGGGAAATTTTTTACATTTGGAAAAAGATTTTGTTCTGGTTGTTTGCGTTGCGCAGCGAGGTATGCCATGTGGAATGGGGTGCCAGCGCCGGGGTGTGTGCAGTTTTCTCGGGATAAGAATTCGGTTGTTGTGACGGGGTCGAATGCGGCATCACAGAGCAGGGTTGCTCCTGTTTGCAGAGCAGTAAATAGCCAGGTGAGTCCGCCGATATGTGGAAATGGGAATACAAGTGCTGGTCTGTCACCTAATTGGACGTCAAGTCGTTCGCCCATACTGTCGCCGCTTGCTGCAATTGAGGTATCGGTGTGTTTGGCCCCTTTAGGGTCGGCGGTTGTTCCCGAGGTGTAACATAACCAGCGGAGTTCATTGTCTGCTGGTGCGGTGTATGAAGGGAGGTCGGCAATGTCACCTTTGGGGAAGTTATTTGGTGATACAGGAATATGGGTTAATCCTTCGACGGTGGTTTCGATTTTGTCGCCCATCTCTCCAAAGTCAAAACCTCTGAATTCACCTGGGGTGATCAATATTTTTGCGTTGGCTTGCCTAACACAAAAACTGACTTCGCGTTCTCGATAAATAGCGATAATTGGGTTTTGGATTGCACCCAACCGGCTTAACGCCGCTGCTAGGACGACTGTTTCATTCCATGTAGGGAGTTCCCATGCGACGACATCTCCGTTCCGCAATCCAAGTGTGTGGAATCCGGCAGCCATTTCTTCAGCTGCGTGATGGTATTCAGCGAAGGTCATTCTGCGGCCTTGTTCGTCCACAAGCATTTCAATATCTGGGGAGATCTCTGAACGTTTGACGACTAGGTCCCAGAGATTCGTTTCAACCAATTTCATCTTCGCTCCTTCCGATATTCTCTAGTTTGCTAGATGAATCACGTGATGGCTAGCTGACAATTTCAATATGGGCTTGAAGGTGGGTTTCTTCTTCGTTGACCCAATCTTTTGTTTTGGCGTAGTCAACCATGTTCAAGAATCCTGTTTTCCATTCTTGTGCTACTTGTTCACCGACATTGTCAAGTATCCAGTTGATGGGAACCCAAACATGTTGATCATCCGCAACGTAGGCACCGTTGCCTATAGCGGTCGCTGCTTTTGCTGCGTTCCCGTCGATTGCTCTGATTTCAAAAGCTGTTAAGGCCTCTGCTTCATGAATGTTAGCTACGTTTTTGTCTGCGTTGATTTTGATGAACACGACTTGAGTCTATCGTTTAGGAAATGCCAAAGAACGTCTCCTCCACTAGTCTTCGGATATGACAATGCAGCACACAATTTTAACAGATCAACTTGAATTCCCGGAAGGGCCCGTGGTTATGGATGATGGAAGTATTATTGTCGTTGAGATCGCTGGGCCTCGCTTAACACGTGTGAATACGGATGGCTCGATTGAGGTAATAGCTGAGTGGGATGATCTGGGTTCAGCAGGGCCTAATGGTGCGGCGGTAGGACCTGACGGGTATATGTATGTTTGTAATAATGGTGGGTTTATTTGGTCTGAGGTGAAAGGAATGCGTTGGCCGCTTGACCCAGTGACCGGGGCAAATCAGGCTTCAAATTACGTTACGGGTTCCATAGACCGTGTGAATATTGAAACAGGTGAGATAACACCGGTGTATCAGGATTTTGAGGGTGACCATCTTTGTGGCCCTAATGATATTGTGTTTGATGATGCGGGTGGTTTCTGGTTTACCGACCTTGGGAAACAACGCCGTCGGGAAATAGATAAAGGGGCCGTGTACTATGCGCAGCCAGATGGCTCTTCAATATCTCGAGTGATTGATAATCTGGACCATCCCAATGGTTGCGGTATCTCACCTGATGGGAGCACTCTTTACGTAGCTCAAACAACTACTGGTAGGTTGTGGGCGTTTGATATTGAACAACCGGGTGTCTTGAAGAGCCCAAAGGGAGTCTGTATCGCTAACACACTTGCATCACTTGACTCAATGGCTGTAGAAGCCGACGGGACTGTTGTAGTAGCCGCTCTTCGGGATGGGATACTGGTCGCTCGACCTGATGGTTCACACGAATTCCTAGAGATTGATGGTCCTCTAATCACCAACGTAGCTTTCAGTCGCGAAGGGAAGAATCTCGCTTATGTTACGGAGTCTGCTTTGGGTTCTCTGTTAGTGATTGATTGGCCAAGAGCAGGTCTTGAACTGGCTTATTCTCATTAGGCGTTTAATGACCCTCTGACGGATGTTCGCCCAGTGAACGCGATAAAACGGTCCACGGCGTCATCCGAGTTTGTTTCTACAGCGGGGTTGAAGCGCCCAGGTCCCCGCATGGCTTCTTCGCGAGAGGTCATCAGGTTATGGGCTTCTTCTGCCATCACCTGCGGTATCCCATGGTCAAGACCACTTGCATCTGTAATATCCCATGTGTGCGTGAGTGTATCTACCCAGATAATTCCAAGAAAGTCATCAACGGTCATTTCGCCAAATGGTGTCTGGATGGGTTTCGCAAGGCTTTGTTGATCCCATCGGCTGATGGACCATTCTGCGTGTTTCTGAGCGAGGGTTAGCGGGTCAATACCTGTACTGTCGTTCGTGGTTTCTCCATCAATATTGTCGACCATATTCATTACCAATGTGGCATGTTCTACTGCATCAGCGACACACCAATCTTCACAGCAGGTTTGCGCATCAGCAGTTGATCCTGCCGAAGCAGCAGCAAAAAGGCTAGTTGCGTATGCATATCGGGCAGCGTTGTAGCTTGCTGTCATCTCAAGGGTCTGAATGGGTATGTACGAAGATTGTGAGTTCATTATTTTCCTTTGGTTAGTTTCCGACTCCAGCCTTAGCTTTCATCGCTATATATTTCCCGAGTTCTGCTAGATGAGCTGAACCACCACCCAACATATTCTCCAGTTGTTTCACCCATAGGAAGTAGCGGTGTACGGGATAGTCAACGTCGGCTCCCATTCCACCATGGAGATGTTGCACATCGTGAACTACTTTTTGACCCACCTCAGCTGACCACCATTTCGCAGATCTAACCTCTTCCGAAGCAGGGTAACCCGCATCCAATCGCCAAGCTGCCTGCCAGAGAACGAGTCGCATTGCATCAGTTCCGATATAACAATCTGCTGCTCGTTGGGTAACTGCTTGATTGTGGGATAGTGGACGGCCGAACTGTTCACGTTCACTCGTGTATTCGGCCATCATTTCTGTTGCTTTTGCACAACAGCCAACTGCGACAGCTGCAATCGCTGTGTGTACTCGTTCAAGGATCCAGATAATGGAGAGATTACCTTGCCCTACTTCGCCAAGAAGTTCTGCCCCTACTTGATTTAGGTCCAATTGGGCATGGAGTTCACGGTTCGTTGTTGGACTATTGGTGATAGTTATGCCTTCAGATGTCAGAGGAACCAGGAATAGCGAAACTTCTTCTTCTCCTGTGCGAGCGGTTGCGATCACGTAATCTGCGTTATTTGCTGCCGGCACCGCGGGTTTCGAACCAGTAAGTAACCATTCATTATCTAGTAGCTCAGCAGTTAAAGATGTTTGGAGAGGGTTGTTAATCCCCCATTCCTGATAAGCGCCTGTCAAAATGCAGTCACCAGCGATTACCTTTGGGAGGATTCGGGTTTTCTGTTCTGGGGATCCGAATTCAGCAACTGGTAAGGCGCCCATAGCCAATGTTGGTAGTAACGGGATAGGAGCGACTGATCGTCCATGTTGTTCTAGCAGTATGCATAGTTCAAAGAGACCAAATCCAAGACCACCTTGATCATCAGGGATAGCGATGCCGAGAAGGTTGGCATTAGCGAGTTCTTTCCAGAGATTCGCGTCGAACCTATCTTCGGTGCTTTCAATCTCCTCAACCCGATCAAAGGACGAAGATCCTTCAAAGATTTGGGAACTTAACTGTTCTAGAGCGAGTTGCTCTTCCGTAAGGTCAAAGTTCATGGGTTATCGTTTCCCACGGCTCATTCCTAAGCCCATCCATGCAACTATTTCTCGTTGGATTTCGTTTACCCCTCCACCGAATGTGTTGATCTGAGCAGAACGTCCTGCAGCTTCAAGTTCTCCTCGTAGAATCGCTCCGGGTGTTCCTCCGCGTAAATGGCCAGTTGCTCCGATAACCCCTAGGAGGAGATGGTATACATCGGCGACACTTTCTGTTCCATAGACTTTTGCAGTTGATGCGTGGTATGGCTGAAGAGCTCCGGCTTCAACTGCGGTTGTCATTCTCCAATTCATAAGGTTTAATGCATCGAGTTTTGCTTTACATTTCGCCAAATCCATTTGAACCCAGGGAATATCAATAACAGAACCGCCATCACCTGTTTCTGTAGTAGCTGCCCATTCAACAACGTCATCGAAAAGTCTGAAAGAGAGGACGCTGACTGCTGCAAGACCTACGCGTTCATGGTTTAGTTGGCTTGCTATTAATCCCCAACCGCCATGCAGGTCGCCGACAAGGTTACTGTAT
>JAYYZG010000116.1:0-8791 GCA_036687775.1 Actinomycetota bacterium | reverse complement strand
AACTTCAATAAGGTTCCTTGGCAGGAACTCTAGTTTGTGACTGTCACATAGTGGACTTAAACTTATTGCATGCGAGGTAATAAACAAATTCGCCGGCGCGGAGTTTGGCACCCAACTGATGCTATGACCAGCGCAGAATCTGCAGAATTCGCTCAGCGTATTGAATCATTTGGCTACTCCTTATTGTGGCTTCCAGAGACAACGGGTCGGGACCCATTCTCTCATATTGCGTTTCTTTCTTCGCAAACCTCGGAATTGGCTTTTGCAACTGGAATTGCAAATATATATCATCGCCATCCAGGTGTGACGTGGCAGGCTGCAACAACATTAGCTGAACAGTCAAATAATCGATTCGTTCTGGGTGTAGGAGTTTCGCATGCTCCTCTTGTCGAAGGTTTACGTCAGATGAAATATGAAAGACCTATTGAAACTATGCGATCATATTTAACCTCGATGAAGTCATCTCCATACTCATCAATTCCGCCCGATAAAGAACCCCTGTGTTTGGTAGCTGCATTAGGTCCTAAGATGCTTCAACTTTCGGCTGATTTGTCTGATGGTGCACATCCATACTGGACAACACCGGAACATACGCAAATGGCAAGAGAAATCATCGGTCGAGAGAAACTTCTTTGTGTTGAGCAAAAAATTGTCCTCACAGAAGATCGGGAAACCGCACATGCCGCGACGGAAAAAGCTTTGCGGATTTATGCGCCACTTCCGAATTATCGAAATAACTGGAAACGCTTAGGGTTTACGGATGAAGATATTGATACGCCAACAGCGAGATTCATGGACTCTGTCGTCGCTTGGGGATCAATTCAAGACATAGAGAATAGAATTACCGAACATGAAAAAGCTGGGGCAAGCCATGTTTGTATTCAGCCGATAAGCCATGATGGAAATTACAAAATACCCGAATGGGAAACCCTAGAAGCCTTAGCTCCAAAGAGATAACCTTCTTTTGCTTAAAATAAAATTTACTCTGTAGCAAAAGAAGAAATAAGGTGATCGCTTATTCTCTTAATCTGATCAATTGAGACTGGAGGTTGGAAGTAGAGAATCGATTGGTTAATCCCAGAATTAACTTGTCTCTTTATTTCCTCAGAAACTGTTTCGGATTCCGTCTCAGATGTTATGAAAACGTGGGTGGATACCTTTATGCTATTGATGTCTCTGCCTTCTTTAGAGCAATGACCAGCGAGGACAGCAAGCTTGTGTTTGAATACGGTTTCATCAAAGGAAGGAAGGTTCCAGTGTGAAGCGTGCTTGGCAACAGTTCGCAATGTTCGCTTTTCTCCAGTTCCACCTATGCAAATCGGGATCACTTTTTGTGGCCCTTTCGGATTATTCCTAGCCTCGGTAATGGTAAAGTAATCTCCGTTAAAGGATGTGATTTCAGCGCTAATAAGAGAGCGAATAACTTCAATTGCTTCATCAAAACGATCAAATCTCTCTGTCAAAGTGCCTAGCGCGATACCGTATGCGTTGGATTCTTCTTCATTCCAACCAGCACCTAATCCAAGTTCGAAACGACCATTGCTGACAATATCTATCGTAGAAGCCATGTTCGCTACAACCGCAGGGTGACGGTAATGAACTCCATTTACCATACAACCAACTCGAATCCTTGAAGTTGCTTGAGCGACAGCAGATAGTGTCACCCAAGATTCAAGGCATGGTCCTGAAGTGTCTCCGTAGATTGGGTAGAAATGGTCGAAATTCCAGAAGTCGGAATATATCGGAATACTGTCAGCATATTCGGCAGCCCAAATAAACGTCTCCCAATCAATATGATGTGGAGCAACTTTTACGCCTATTTCAAAATTAGGTTTCATCTATTCCAACAGTATCGACGCTAGAAGGCCTTGGAAGATTAGCGATAATTGAATTGATAATCCCACCATCAACTACAAGTTCATGCCCGGTAATGTAACTAGCTTCATCAGACGCTAGATAAAGAACAGCATTAGCAACATCTATTTCACTACCGAGTCTTCCCACTGGAACTTTCTCTGTTCGTAATTTCCGGAATTGAGGGTCTGCATATATCGGGGCAGACATTCCACCATCAATTAAGCCGGGAGCTACTGCATTTACTCGAATGCCGTATTGACCCCATTCAAGTGACATTTGCTGTGTGAGAAGAGATATCGCTGACTTAGTGGAACCGTATGCGCCAGAATTTATTCCAGCTGAAATTCCATTTATTGAGGTTATGTTCACGATAGAACCGCCGCCTCTATCAATCATTGCTTTTGCAGCTAATGAAGAACAGAGGAAAGTCCCTGTCAAATTCACATCGACAACACTTTTCCAATCAGAAATTGATAAATCCAGGAGTGGAGCAAATCGAACCACGCCGGCATTATTGATCCAGACATCAGGAGATTCTCCGAACGTTGCTAATGCATCAGAGATTTCATCGTAAGAGGTAACAGATGCGACTAAAGGTACAGAGTTGTCTATTGAACTCGACGCTTCAATTGCCAATTCCTCATTCACATCCAAAATTCCGACACGGTAACCAACTGAACTTGCTTGCTCTGCAATTGTTCTACCTAAACCAGTTCCTCCACCTGTAACGATTAAAGATTTCATGCCACCTCCATATTTTAAGTTTGGACGCTATCTCCATTTTCGTCAAAGACCAGTATCGCCCTACTAGGACAATTCCGAGCAACTCGAATAATTTCGTCATTAGACAAAATTCCCTTGGAAGTGAGCTTTGCTAATTCTTCATCATCAAACTCAAAAGCATTCGGGTAATCAGCAACACACTTCCCTGAACTCATGCAATCATCGCTTTCTATTTCTAATCGGTAACTCATTAGACCTCACAAATAATACTGAACGGCGCTTCGATTTTCTAAGAACGGAGCAAGTAACTTAGAGATTACTTCCAGATGTTTCGGATGAGAAGCATAAACAAGGTAATCTTCAGAAGAATTAAAGTCGCCAACAACAGCTAAATCAAAGTTATCGTCGCGCAAGTTCGCATCAAAGCCCACTGTGTAGGAGGCTATTTCAGGAATATGCTCTGGTAATTCTCTAATGCCTTTAATCGCATTCTCTCGTTCTTGAGCAGATGTTTCTGGTGAAAATTTCAACAAAACACAATGTCGTATCATCGTATCCCTTCCGTTTACCCTTGTTCTCCTCTAACCTAGTCCTATGACGGAAAACTTGCTGATTTCTGGCGGAACACTTATTGACGGAACCGGTTCAGATCCTAAACCGAATCAGCATATCTTTATTAGTAAAGGGAAAATTATTGCTCTGGGTAAGAATGCAGCTAAAGCAGCAAATCAATTCTGCACGCAGGAAGATATCCCTCTAGAGGAACTTACTAAAATAAATGCAGAAGGGAAGTCGGTCATGCCTGGGTTAATTGACTCACATCTCCACTGTTCTTTTGATGATGTCCAATCAAATGATGAACTTTTTTTTCATCGTGATCCAATAATGGTTGCTCTCGTTGCAGCACAGAATTTAAAAAAAATACTGCGATCTGGTGTAACCTCGTTCGTTGATCCAGACACAGCGCATGGTATAGGGCCATCGTTACGCGATGCAATCAATGCAAATGTTATAGAGGGACCCCGAATGAAAACCGGAGTCCAAGCCTTATTGACAGCAGTAGGCGGAACAGCTGGACGATTGATTCCTGACGATGGAACCGTTGGATACGCACAAGTGGTTAATTCAAAAGACGACGTAATTAAATGGACAAGACGTCACATAAAGTACGGAGCCGATTGGATCAAAATTCACGCAACTGGATCGATTCCGGGAAAACCTGGGGAGTTACTGGTTTGGAATAGGGAAGAGTTACGAGCTGCATGCGAAACAGCACATGAGCTTTCCATACCTGTAATGGCCCATTGTCGAGGTGCGGAAAGTGTCCGCGTCTGCGCAGAAGAAGGAGTAGACCTAATTTTGCATGCTTCATTTATGGATGAACAAGGTCTTGAAGCTGTTTTGGAAAATGGAACATCAATCTGTCCCACCTTCACCTTCCTCGCAAACCTTGCTGATTTTGGCGGGAAAGTCGGAGCGAGCCCTGGCATGGAAAATATTTTCAGGGGAGAGATTGAACAGACAGCAAAAATGATTCGTAAGGCCTATGACAATGGAGTGAGAATAGTATCCGGATCAGAAAGTGGCTTTGCTCTAACCCCATATGGTCACTGGCATGCAAGAGAATTGGAAGTGTTTGTTGAAGTTCTTGGGTTGAGTGCAGTGGAAGCTATAGAAACTGCGACCAAGAATGGGGCTTGGGTAATGCAAATGGATGATCAACTCGGAACGCTCGAAGTCGGAAATTTAGCAGATCTCCTAATAGTGGATGGAGATCCAAGTACTGACGTTTCTATCCTTAATGATAAGACCAAACTAGAATCAATAATTTCCCGAGGGCAAAGAGTAAATATGGAAGAACCATGGCCCGAACACGACTCTATTCCGGGGTGGAAAGTCGGAAATTGGGCTGGAGAGATATTGACTTGGGATAAAGCGTACGATTAATAATGCAATTAAGAATCTATAGGTTCGCCTTTTCAAGCCGTTCTTTCCATTCGCCAAGATCTACATAATCCCGAACCGAAACGATAGTTGAACTTTTAGTATCAAAATCAAAAACGCCGTTACAACGCACAGCGTACTCAACTTCATCTATCCAGAAACGGTCAACTCTTTCTATCCATGCTCGATCATCTTCGAAAGCAGCCGTGACTATATCCCATTGGATTTTTGAACTTCGTTCCACGATAGTTTTGAACATTTCAGATATTTCAGTAACTCCATTAGCAGGAGTATGGGGGACATTCTGCCAAGTTGAACGGTCATCAAAGAACGAAAGGATTTTCCCCAAATCTCGTGAAGAGAGAGCTTTAAAAAAAGTCTCGATAATTTCGGCTGGTTTGATCATAAAATGGAACCTATCCTGAAATATGGAGGAAATGAAATGGCCAGCCAAAATTTAGAAAAAATTCGTCTAACAAATTGGCAGCAGGTACGTGAAGCATTTCGTTCTAAGGAATTGCGCCAAGCTGGTTACAGCGAAGGCGCAGTTGTAATGGCAGACACGTTACTAGACCTTCATGGAATAGAACATAGGGAAAGGAGACGGTTAGAGAATAGATTATTTAGACGAGAAATTTTTAGTTATTGGGAGCATGAAATTCTCGGACAAACCATTGACGCCACTTTGGGTCCTTTTGTAGCTGAAGGGTCAGGTGACCTTTCAGTAATTGGTTACCGGTGCGCTATGAACTTAACAGCAACTATTGCAGGGATTGATCAAGATCCAAGAGACGCTGATCAAACCGAACGCTTGTATGCGATAGTTAAAAAATTCAGCGAAGGGGCAACGTTACTTCATTCAACTCGAGATAAAGATGAAGTCCGTCAGGAAGTGGAAGAAGCCATGAATACCTTTATGGAAGATTTTTACAATCCAAGTAAGAGCAAAAGAATTGAACTCATTAATCAATTGGATTCGGAGAAACTTGACGAAAAAGAGCTACCCAAAGATGTATTGACGACGCTGCTGCGAAATACCGATCGTTTAGCGTTACCGGAGGAAGTTGTATTTCGAGAGATCTGCTTCTATCTGCAAGCCGGAGCTCATTCAACCGCAAATGCTTTTACCCACACCGTTGACGACCTGTTTACCTGGGGAGAGAGTAACCCAGAGGATTTGGAATTAGCTCGAAATAGCCTTGCATTTGTGCAACGATGCATGCATGAATCGCTAAGGCTACACCCAGCGAGTCCAGTAGCGATGAGGACTCCACTATCTGATATCGAATTATCTGATGGCACTTTGCTGCCCTCTGGGTCAGAAGTAACACTAGATCTTCTAGCTGCTAATCAAGATCAAAATGCATTTGGTGAATCTGCCAAAATATATGACCCTCACAGATCTGTACCCGAAGGCATAGCTCGATGGGGAATGAGCTTCGGTGCTGGAAGTCACGCGTGTGTCGGAGCGGAACTAGACGGAGGACTTGAAATTGACGAAGGTAGGCCGAACGAAGAGGCGCTATATGGAACCGTAGCAATAATGGTTCATGCGCTTCTATCTGCAGGTGGACAGAAAGATCCAGATAGGCCACCGTTGTTGGACCCAAATTCTGAAAGAAAACACTTTAGTAGCTATCCAGTGTTATTCATGAATTGACAAACATCTCACTATTGTTCAAGCTAATAAACATACAAAGGGAAGTAAATGGCAGAAATCTTAATAACTACTCCAGCGGATGCCCGAGAGGTCTACAGGCATAAGCAACTTAGGCAGGCTCTATATGATGCAGGTGAAGTTGTCATGGAAGATGTATTAATAAATCTTCATGGGGATGACCATCGGAAAAGGCGACGTTTAGAGAATCGACTATTTCGACGAGATACATTTTACGAATACGAAAGGGAAATGTTTCCTAAGATAATTCAGGAGACGGTCGATCCGTACATTGAAAAAGGCAGAGCAGAACTCGTTGACTTTGGACATCAATTAATGATGAATTTGGCTGCGCTAACGGCGGGAGTTGATCGTCCTCTAGGAACATACGAGGAGACGAGTAGGCTTTATGATTACCTTACGACTTTCATTGAAGGCGCAACTCTGGCTTTTCATACAGGTGATGTTGAAGCTAAACGTCAGGAAGTACAAGAAAAACTTGAAGCTTTTGATAGAGAATTTCTTGAACCAGGAATAATTCTTCGTGAAGAAATGCTTGAAAGATTTGAGGAAGGTGAGATAGAAGAACAAGAACTGCCGCGTGACGTTCTCTTAGTTCTTTTGCGTAATCAAGATAAAGTTCCGATGAATAGAGAATCTCTTCGTCGAGAAATAGCGTTTTATTTGTTGGCCGGAGCGCATACTTCCGCAACTGCGTTAACCCGAGTTATTCATAATATTTTCAAATGGCTAGAGAATCATCCTGAAGATAAAGAAAAGGCATACAGTGATAAGGTTTTTCTCCAAAAAGCAACTCATGAAACAATTCGCCTACAACCCTCATCGCCGACTTCAGCACGTTGGGCAAACGAGGATGTGGAACTTACATCCGGTATAAAAATCTCAAAAGGTGACAAAGTTATTATTGACCTAGAGACTGTCAATAGAGACAAAGCCTCTTTTGGTAATGACGCAGAAGATTTCAATCCGAAACGAGAACTTCCGCAAGGAGTTCAGCCTTGGGGATTAAGTTTTGGGCAAGGTATGCACGCCTGCATAGGCCAAGATCTAGCAGCTGGACTTGTATTTGATACTGACTCTACGGAAGAAGATCATTTATTTGGTCTAGTTCCAGTCGCTGTTCAGACATTATTTCTCAACGGATGCAGCCCCGACCCCGATAATCCTCCAGAAATGGATGACTCAACTACGCGGCCGTATTTTGGAAAATATCCTGTTGTCTTTAAACAAGAAACTTAGATAGGGAAACCTAGTTAGAGGAACATATTTAACAGTAAAAGTGAGAAAAACATGGTTGAAGAAGCCCCTTTGTTAAATGAAGAATCAGATCACCCACACGATGTGGTATATGACAGTCCGAAGGGAAGAATTGTGGCCATGGATTCAGCGCGATATGTCGATGGACGAAATTCGAATAGAGACGTAGTGGTCCCTTCTTCGTATCTGGGTGTACTGCCAGCACGGCTCATGGCCCCGCATCGCCCTAGGGCAGTTATCGCTCATGATGGTTGTATAGGTAAAGATGGGGCGGGAATTGCAGGACTATGGTATTTGGAGGCAATAGGCATTCCTGCTGCCGCAGCAGCGGGAATGTCGGCAGAACTTGGAAATGGCATTGATCTTTATGAGACAGGGACCATATCGAGGATAAATATTCTCGCTGAAAGAGCTGGAGTTAAAGAAGGTATGCCTGTAGTAGAGGCTGCGAAGGTTTTGTTAGAAAACGATCCGGGTGATATTTCAGCTGGAACAAAAATACGCCGTCAATCCGCAGCTGTTTCGGATACAGGGCGAGAGATAATCGTGACAGATTCAATAGTTTTCGCATTACCTGAAGACAATAAAAATGTTCTTGTAACTGCTGGTCACACTGGACGTTCTGGAGCAAAATTCTTACTAGAGGTTTCGCCCCATGGTTTTATTTGTTCAGATGGAGGCATGAGCAAAAATAATGCAGGAATAGCTGGATTGGAAACAACTCAGGAGTATGGATTAGCTGGTGCGTGCTGTGATGCCTGGAGTGCTCCGGTTGGCGATGCATTTAAAGCATTTGAAGAAGGAACTATTAGCGCATGTAATGACATTGCTGCGAAGCGTGGCGTAGAAATTGGAATGACAGTCCGAGAAGCTGCATTCAAACTTCTCGAAGAGGTTAATGAGTGAGTAAAAACAATACAGATACGTTAACAAGCGAATTCTGGGAACATATTGAAAGAAAAACTCTCGTAAGACCTGTTTGCACCCCATGCGGTAATAATTTTTTCTCACCACAAGTTGTATGTCCTGATTGTCTATCTTCCGACTGGATTTATGAGGTAAGTAATGGAAATGGAAAGATCTATAGTTACACGGTGATACATAGACCGATGGGTGATGAATTCCCGAACCCTTATATTGTCGTCGACATTGATTTAGAAGAAGGATGGAGAATGTACTCTCGATTATTGAATTGTGAGATTAATGACATCTCCATAGGTTTAGAAGTAGAAGTCGTTTTCGAAAAACATAATAAAAAAACTATGCCTTTCTTCCAACCTAGAAGTATAAAAAAATGAATCTAGGCTCAGCAATCCGCCGAAATGCGATAAG
>JAYYZG010000115.1:0-6103 GCA_036687775.1 Actinomycetota bacterium | reverse complement strand
TACCGGAATGAACTACGAATCCGGCGATACGGACATTCAAATGGCACGCAATTTGATACGCCATAGCTGCACCATTGGAATATCCAGCAACATAAATACGTGAAGTATCTATTCTGTTGTCCTCATTCAAAAAATCAATGATCGCTTCAATGAATCCAAAATCGTCAGCGTTTACCTTGTTACCTTCATCGGAATGTAGCGTATTCCACACACTTCCTGTACTTATTTCAGCTTGTGGGTAGATCATTAATATTCCCTCAGAGTCCGCAACTCCATTCAAGTTTCCTTCGCTGTAGTACGCATCTTTCGACGTTCCACTACCTCCATGAAATTGAATAATCACGGGAATATTGTCCGACAAGCTAACAGGTATATAAGAGAGATATGAACGTTCAGTCCCACCTATGGTAAGAGTGTTTGGTACCAAATCGCCTACGGGTTGCCTATAACTCTCAACAGGTGAGTTCTCAACTTCTTTGGTTTTCTCCTGTACTAACGGCGCAGGTTCCGTCGAAGGCTCGGTTGTAGAACATGCAATAGAACTGAAAATCAAAAGAAGTGAAGCAATACAAGTCTTTGGAACAATACTCAACCAACGCACCATGCAAATATATCAACTCATTTTTATTCCAATGAAGTTATGTAAGTTACGATGAGTGATTACTGTGCGGGAAAGGTTAATGTTTTCACGTGTCCACCAAAGAGAAAAAACTTTTAAATGCAATACACGCCCTTGATTCTGTGGTCATTGCCTTTTCAGGAGGCGTCGACTCAGCGTTAGTAGCAAAAGCAGCGAGCAAGGCCCTACCCAAAACCAAGGTGCTCTTAGTAACCGCTGATTCGCAATCTCTTGGAAGCGGAGAATTAGAGAAATGCGAAGAACTTTCACAGCAATGGAACCTTGAATGGAAGTCGGTTCAAACCAATGAGTTTGAAAACAGCCAATACATAGCCAACCAATCTGATAGATGTTGGTGGTGCAAAAGTGCATTAATGGATCAGCTAGAACCAATAGCAGCCCAACGAGGTGCAAACATTGTGCTCGGAGTCAATCAAGATGACTTGGGTGATCACAGACCAGGTCAAGAAGCAGCGAAAAGTAGAGGAGCGAAATTCCCGTTAGTTGAAGCAGGTTTTACAAAAAACGACGTAAGAGAACTCGCCAAAGAATGGGAAATATCTGTTTGGGATAGGCCATCAATGCCATGTTTATCTTCAAGAATTCCATATGACACAAAAATTACTGTTCAGTTACTATCCCGAGTCGATCGAGCTGAAAATATCCTTCGGTCAGTCGGCGTTACTGATGTTCGTGTTCGAGACTATAAAGACACTGCACGTATCGAAGTGTGTCAAGAAGACCTAGGAGTCGTATTGCAACACGCTTCCCTGATCCATACTCAAATTTCTGACCTTGGTTACAGGTACGTCACTTTAGATCTCGGCGGTCTCCGCTCCGGGAATCTTAACGAAGCACTTGAATTATGAATAGTGACGATATTCGTTTAGATACCGACCGGTCAAGAAGGATCAATATGCCCGAAGCTATCTATTGCGAAGGAAAAACAACCGAGCAATGTGTCCAAGCAATAAGCGAGATGCTGCACAACGAAAGCTTTACTGATGCAATTATCGCAACAAGAGCTAACCCAGAGCAATACTCTGCGCTCTTAGGATTAGACCCAACGTCAGCGCAGGGCTCTACACTTTCTTGGAGACATCGCCCAACTCAAAATTCTACTATCGGTATCGTCTCTGCGGGCACCTCAGATCTACCGGTTGCGAATGAATGCAAGGTAACACTCGAAGCTCTCGGACATGCAACCTTCACTATCACTGATGTCGGCGTTTCAGGACTTCATCGACTGACAGAAGCTCTTCCTGAAATCATCAAAGCAGATATCGTGGTTGCGATCGCAGGGATGGAAGGATCAATGCCTACCGTATTGGCTGGTCTTATTCCTCACCTCATAATCGCTGTTCCCACATCAAGTGGATATGGGTCATCGCTTGAAGGCATTACAGCGTTCCTATCAATGACAGCGTCTTGTGCTCAGGGAATAGCTGTTGTTGGAATCGATAACGGCTTCGGAGCAGCTTGTGCTGCTCACAGAGCCAGCCAACTCAATAATCAGGACGAAGCATGAGTTTTTCTTTATGGTTAGATCCTTCGTTTGGTGCTTCAGGCGACATGCTTTTAGGAGCATTCGCCGAAATGGTTACCGACCCCAAACGAGCCTTATCGCCATTACGAGACCTCGTTATAGAGGACTGGGAAATAGATTTTGAAAAGACACTCAGAAACGGACTGAACGCCACTAAAGCCGAAGTGACCTACCGTGAAACGTCCACTGAAAGAAAATGGAGCGAAATAGATGCACTACTTCAAGACTCCTCTCTTCCACCGCAGGTGGTCGAAGGATCGCGACGAACTTTTCATCTTTTGGCGGAAGTTGAAGCTGAACAACATGGAGTAGCTGTAGATGATGTTCATTTTCATGAAGTCGGGGCTATGGATGCAATCCTTGATGTGGTTGGGACGTGGCTCTTGCGTTTTGCTCTTGAAGATGACGTGGGTGCGATAGATGAAATAGTTGTCGGGGCTGTTGGGTTAGGGTCTGGTTCAGTTAATGCGAGTCACGGGACTTTACCCTTGCCTGCTCCAGCAACTATTGGACTTCTGAAGGACTGTCCGGTTACGAATGTAAGTACGAATACTGAAACCTGCACTCCTACTGGCGCAGCGTTACTTGTTAGCATGGCAAACCGCTGGGGGAATATACCAAGTGGGTACATTCGTAAATCCTCTCGAGGAGCAGGAACAAGGAACCCAGATGATTATCCAAACATCATCTCTATGGTTTTAACTGAAAATTCTGAAACGCAGAGATCTAGTACAACTAAATATCTTATTGAGACAAATGTTGATGACGTAACTCCGGAGATCTTAGCAACAACTATTGAAAAGCTTCTTGAGTTAGGGGCCGAAGACGCTTGGATTACCCCAATCATTATGAAAAAAGGAAGACCAGGACAAGAGATAAAAGTCCTGTGCAGTACAGATCACTTACAGTCACTCCAAGATTTACTTCTAATATCCACCGGTTCACTTGGATGCAGAATTATCCAAGTAGGCAAAATTGAACTCGCTCGAACATTTGAAACAATTACTCTTCATGGCGAAACCGTCAACATCAAAGTTGGCCCGTATGGTGCAAAACCGGAACAAAAAGATCTCCAACGAATTGCTAAGAAAACAAATATTTCACTAAGGCAACTATCAGATGAGGCCAACCTCGTCTTCAATAAAAAAACAAGAGCAAAATTAGAATCTACCCAGCGCGCTCGGAGGGACTCGAACCCCCAACCTTCTGATCCGTAGATATTCCATAGGTTCTCCAGTTGGGTAAATATGTATTGTCTACAGCTATTTTAGTAGACGACTGTGTCAGGGTGTGTCACCGTGTTCCACTTGCGTGGCTATCTAAGGCGTTTGGTGGGGGGTTCACTTCTTCTTCTGGACACCATCAGATCTCCCGCTCTCTTTGATTTAGCCATCTGGTAAATCAAATCTACATCACTTATAGTTCTGTTATGCAATGGAGCATTTATTGGGCAGAATTTAAAGGTTTATTGAGAAGAATTTGGGTTGACTTTCGAGGTAATTTTAGTACTTTACTGAATCCAAGAAAGCGAAAAGTATCAGCTCAGGAAAAGACTCACGGTTCAAGAAAACATATTAATGTTGATCGAAAAAAACCTGAGAAGGACAGTGAAGCTACCGTTTCAGATAGCACAAAACATATTAATGTTGATCGAAAAAAACCTGAGAAGGACAGTGAAGCTACCGTTTCAGATAAAACTAGGTTGGTAGAACTTGTTGGTGATAAGGAGAAAGGAAAATTAACAACGCTGAAGAAGAACTTTGGTTTTATAGAACGTAAATCTGGAGTTGAGATATTCTTCCATTTCTCAAACGTGGTTAATGAAGATCTTAAAGAGCTTCAACGGGGTCAGTTTGTTGAATACATCGTTGCAGCAGGGAAAAAGGGAGATGAAGCTAGAGAGATTAGTTTAATAAGAGAATTTAGTGAAGATGAAAGATTTATAGAGAATGCTCCAGCCTCAAACCCTCGCAATTCATTGAATAAATCTCCGAAATTTACTAGACCAAAAAAAAGAGTTTGGGAACCGTCACCCTTCTCTCAACATGATTGGCATCATGGACCAGAGAAGAGATAGCTAAGATTGGCATTATGGACCAGAGAAAAAGTAAGCCATTTCAAATATGGATGGCTGATGTTGCAGAAACTTTGGAGAGTCGAGGTTTTAAAGTTGAAGGCGGTCATTAATATCGTAAAAACGGAACTTAAATCGGGAGACGAAGGAGAACCTCCCAAGGGAAAAACTCTTGTTGGGGCAGAATATGAATCTGAATCTGCAGAACCAAAAATAATTTTTTATAATTTTATTTTGTTCACAACAGAAGATGATATTTTCCCGCAATTTTTTCGGACATATTGTTTACAAAAAGGGCTATCAGTTCTTTATGTTGATGACATATCCTTCAAAGAAATCATGCCCGACCTAGATATTCAGAGCCGTGGTTCTGACAACAGTACTTCTCCTACTCGATTTATGGATCATCCAAGCGCAGACATTCTCATATCCTGGTCAAATGAGCCATCAGATCTATTGTCCAAGTCATCAGTATTACCTGTAAGTGAACCACCTTACGGAAAGAAGCGAGCCCCTTCAGAGGATTACGAACTTATTTCAGAAATGCTCCTCACCATGATTACTATCCTCAGTAAAAGAAATTTAAAAGCTGGGATAGGTGGATTTGATATCGGTGAATTTGATAGAAACAAAGCGGAAGAAAGTTTAGCTAAAATGCGTCTTTATCAAAAGGATAATTAATTCGTACGACTTTTTAGCGCGCTCGGAGGGACTCGAACCCCCAACCTTCTGATCCGTAGATATTCCATAGGGTCTCCGGTTGGGTAAATATGTGGTGTACCAGTTATTTTAATACATGGTTGTGTCAGGGTGTGTCACTGTGTTCCACCGGCGTGGCCGACGGCAGTTTTTCCTAGGTTAGTTCCATATGGGGCAAATGGGCTTTGCATCACACCAACCACAAAGAGGTCCTTCTTTAGCAGGGAACCGGCCAGTTTCAGCGGCTTCTTGAATGTCTAACCACACCTTATTAAATTTTTGGAGAGTGCTATGGCGTTCGGAATTAGAAAAAGTTTTTCGTATAGCTTTTTTGTGGGTTACATATAAAAGTTCAACTTCAGCCACTTCTGTTTTTCTGGTTTCTTCAATAGCTAAGGCATAGATGTAAATCTGGAATAAAGACTCATCTAGATAATCCGGCCTAGGGACCTTCCCGGTTTTGTAGTCGATAATTTTCAGCGAATTTTTCTTCTTCCCTCCTTCATTTATCTGATCAACGCGATCTATTATTCCGCTCATTGGAGTTGTTCCCAAAGAAGTTTGAATTTTGAGTTCGCAAGCCACTGGATTAAGGCTTTGGGGATTTTCAATCTTGAACCACTTTTCGACAATTATTCTTGTTTCGGCGAGCATGCTATCGATTTTCTGATTATTGAGATGAGAAACTTTCATATTTTCTGGCAGCTCTTTGATCTCATTCCAATGAGGTTCTATGAAAGAAACCGCTTTTTTAACTGTTCTTTGATCGGGAGGTAACTTAAAGATCATCTCAAGCGCATGATGAACTAAATTTCCTTTCACAGTCGCTTCCGATCCTTGGAATACAACTCGTTTTGATATGGCGCTTTCATAGTACTTGCGCGGACACTGAAGAAAATCAATAGCCTTGGTAGGGGAAAGAGTCTTTGGAAGTTGGTCTCGGCATTTGGGTAATTGAGGGTTGCTTTCTCGATTAAATTTCCTCTTCCAGCCGCTTTTCCCTCCTTTACTTTGAGTAGTGTCATTTGGTCCCGGACGGGTTCCTCGGCATTCTGGGTAACGTTTACAGCCCCAAAATATATTTCCGTCGCTCCTTCTTGTACGTTGTTCCATCTGTGAAGAGCATTTGGGACATTTCATATAGACATTGAATCAGAGGAAACTG
>JAYYZG010000114.1:0-6734 GCA_036687775.1 Actinomycetota bacterium | reverse complement strand
AGAAACCAGACACCAAACCCGAAGAGAAACCAGACACCAAACCCGAAGAGAAACCAGACACCAAACCCGAAGAGAAACCAGACACCAAACCCGAAGAGAAACCAGACACCAAACCCGAAGAGAAACCAGAGCAGCCTCCGGTCGTGATTCCTGAGCCAACTCCTCCCATTGAGAGTACAAGCCGTATGAAAGCTTTTAATGGCGTGGATATCACTTCGGTTGCTTTGGCGAAACTGGAAGGTCTTACTGTTGTTGAATATGACAATTCATGTACTGAAAGCTATGACCGGGAGGAATGGAAGCATTGGAGTTCAGTCGGACCCGAAGACGGTGAACCTCCAGGCACAAACTTGAACACGCGCCACAATGAGTTACGTAAAGAAAGCCTTACTGCAGTGACCTACTCCGAAAATAGTAGATCTGTTACGAATGGCTTATGGGACCTTGTCTATGTTGAAGGAACAACGACGAAACCCAGTGATTTGGATGCTGAACATGTCCTTCCTTTAGCCAACATGCATGTGCGAGCCTGTTCCGCTGGAATTACTTTGACCGAAGCTGAAAAGAAAGCGCTTGCAAACGATCCTGTTCTTGTCTTTGTTGCCGACGATGGATCGAATCAGTCGCGGGGGGCTAAAAGTTGGGCAACTTCCCCATACGGAAGCGGTTGGTTCCCCCCCAACGCGAGTATTCATTGTGATTGGTTACAAATACAGATACAACTCCTTGACAAATACTCTCTTCCCGTAAGCGCTGAGGAAGTTTCAGTAGCGGCATCTAAATTATCGAACTGTTAAAAACCACTTTTTTAAGTCTGAGCGGTAGGGAGAGCGATAAAAGCAATAAGCGCGTAATGGGAAGCAACTGCAAAGACGACAAGCAAGTGAAAGATTTCGTGAAAGCCGAAAGTGGAGGGCCACGGATCAGGGCGCTGTCTGCCATACACAACTGCACCTATTGTGTGGAGGGCCCCACCTGCAATGAGAAATGTGAAACCCCATCCCCCTAACGTTCTCCATAATTCATCTATAACAAGTAGTGCCGACCATCCGACAATAATAAAGAGTGGCACTAGTACGCTTTTCGGGGCAGATGGCCAAAATGTCATGATAAGAACTCCGCAAAGAGCCCCGATCCAGACAACGAGAAGAACGATGATTGCTTTATTCCGAGGAAGCATCAACCAAGAAATAGGTGTGTAACTCGCTGCGATAGCAATAAAGATCATTGCATGATCGCATCGTCGCCAAATATCATGGGCTTTACGACTCCAATCATGCCCATGGTAAGAAGAACTAATCCCGAAAAGCCCAATGATGGCAATCGAATAGAAGCTGGCGAGAAGTCTTGCTTGTTGGGAAGAAACAATCAAGATAGGGCAAAGAACAATCGCTGCACAGAATGCTACGCTGTGTGACCACCCTCGCAGCAAAGGTTTCGGGGTTAAATGCATTTAAGTAGAGGACGTCTTGATCAGACTGACTCTGCAAACCCTTTAATGTCTCGGATGGTGGCCTGATAAACATCAGGCATGGCGTCAAGGAATAGGCAGTCTCCAGCATGGCAGGTTCCATTGACCGTACGACTGTATGTACTGACACCAGCCTGAACAAGTTTTCTGTAGAAGGCGAGTCCTTCGTCTCTGAGTGGATCAAGTTCGTTAACTGAAATCACAAATGGAGGAAGTCCCTGAAGATCTGAAATTTCCGCATGATACGGCCATGCTAATGGGTTCGTAGCGTTCTCACCATCAGGGTCGTAAGGGATAGCAATAGTAGCCATCTGATGTCCCACGTTGAGTAGATACCCATCGTTCTCAATTAATGACTGCAATTCTGGTGGCGGGGCATGGTAAAGGTTTGAAATATATGGGCATTGTGAATACACGCCGGCAATACCATCAAGCCATCCTTCTGATTTCGCTTTTAAAGCGGTAGCGATAGATAGGTTTCCTCCTCCTGATTCACCACTTATAACAATTTTGGAAATACCAAGCGATTCTGATTGGGCGATAACCCACTGCACAGCGGAGGAACAGTCATTGAGGCCAGCTGGGAATGGGTGAGGGCCAAGTATTCCACCTCCATTCCGGAATTCAACGCCAATGACAATAAGACCCGTAGCTGCAAGTTCATTGCGCCACCTTTGGAAACCTACATTCGCTGCCTGAAGCATCACCATCCCACCCCCATGGGTATGCACTATCGCTGGGAGAGGGTCTTCAATATTTTCTGGTTTATGTATATAAAGATTGATGTCATTTCCATCAACACCCTGAATAACTTCGGTGTAGGAAGTCACGTTTTCTGTAGGAGGTGTAGCTCCTGTGAGAGCCATACCTAATGCGTTAAAGCCAACTTCGGATTCAGTAACGAATTGGAGGATGTCTTCCAAAGGCGAGTCGGGTCCAACTGGAGCCTGTTCAGGAGCGACATCAAGACCTATGAGCCCCATCGCTGCAATCATTCGTGGATCAGCTCTTGGGTCATCTTTAATGTCCATGTTGGGGTTACCCAGTCGCCCTGGAAGATGGCTAGTCATTACATGCTCCTCTCGTAGTATTCGCTAACGCTACAACAGATTGGAAGTAAAGCGAAAATAACGAGGTGATGCGTATACAAGGGACTAATTGTAAGTTCCTTATTTTATTAGGCTAGATCGTTTACATCGTTAGGTTTGAAATATGAATTAATTCCCAATGTGATAATAACTATTGCCATGCCTACTCCTTGGAAAACTGAGACTGATTGAGAAAATATCCAATAGGCAAGGAGTGTAGATACTACGGGAACAATGAGTTGGAAGACAGCAATAAGATTTAAAGGCGCTTTCCCATGAGAATAATTCAAGAGTAAATGTCCACCCATTGGGATAAGCGCAACCATAAAAATTCTTACCAAGTCAGCATTAGATTGCGCGATAATATTAGCTTGCGTTGCGATCACCATGGGGATGAGCACAAGCCCTCCCCATGCAAAAACTCCAGCCTGAAATTCAAAGAGCGGGACGGTAAGAAGAGCTTTTTTTGAGAAAACAAAATAACCTGCCGAAATAAACACAGCAATCACTGCGAGAATATCTCCTTTGAGGTCTCCTGTTCCGCTGCTGCTTCCTGAAGCTACTATCAACATTGCTCCGCAAACAGCGATGATAGAAACGATGATATGCCTTACGGTAATTTTTTCTCGGAAAATAAAGAAGGATGCAATAGTAAGAGGGATGGGAAGAAGAATGGTTATTAACGTTGCGTTTAGGATGCTGGTAATTTTTGCGGCCCAGAAAAAGAGTCCCATGCTGCTACCAAAACAAATCCCTGCTGGCGCTGCAGACAAAAGGCGTTTAAAGGAGAAATCTTTACGTAATAGAATAAACACAGCCAACACTCCGAAGGCGATCCAGCATCTCCAAAAAGCCATTGCGAGTCCATGAATATTTGAGTCAGCTACGATGACGGGCGATATAGCTGTGAGCATGTATCCAAGAGCACATGAAATTAGCCCATTTCGATATACGTTTGTATCAGGATTCTTTAGCGTCTGCTTTTCTACTGCAACCATTAATCCAACCTATTGGACAGACAGCTTTATCTCCAAACACAACTCACCTGGTATGCACTATGTGTTCACAGAGATCAATCATAGAAAGGTCCGCCTGCGTACCATCTTTCAAATCGGGATTTATTCGCAGAAGTCACAAGTTCAACTATTGTTCCACTAGGAGGGGCGAGGTAGGCCATACTTGCATACCCTTCTTCAGGAGATCTAGCTGATCCAAGAAGATCCCAGCCAAGCGATAGTAACCGTTCAGTTTCACCTTTAACGTCATCAACCCAAACGCCTACATGATGGACTCCCGAATCTACGCTCCCATCCCAAAAAGAACCTTTAGCGCCTTCAAGTAGTTCAAGATGTTGAGGACCTTCACACGAATATACAAATTTAAGAGGAACTTCTTGTTGACCATGTTCTGGAGTCCAGATTCTTTGCCCCGGTGAATCAACTACTTCCGCCCAAGTAAGGTTAAGAGATTCTCCCATTTCTTCCATTGCTTGATAAAGATTTGGTACCCGGATTCCGATATGAAAAATTTCTTGAAGATTAAACATTTCCCCTATATTTTCTATACGCAACCGATAATTTATCCTAATTGAACGTTGCATGCGCAATTACTGTGAGCTTCAGCGCTATCTAACTTGTAACACTTAACAAAAAGAACTGAAATGGATTTTAATAACAACAGTTTTGACGCTACTGACATGAATAGGAAATAACAGTATGACTGAAATGCAGATTGAAAAAATCGTAGATACACAGAAAATTATAGATCTCACCATTGCATACACCTGGATTATTGATCGCGGCCCTCGGGAAAAGCTCAGTGAAATATTTACTGACGATGCTGTGTTCATCATTGATGTCAGACATTTAAATGGTCTTGATGAGATACTAGGAAAAATTGAGAGAACTCTTGGCGCTTTGTCAGCGTCTCAACACCTGATTTCAAATCATCAGGTGTTGATTGACGGAGATAACGCGACATGTAGGTGCTATCTTCATGCACAACATACTCTTCATGGGACCGAAGGTGGAGATAACTACGTTATGGCTGGACGTTATGAGGATACGTTGATTCGGATAGACGGCGAATGGCGTATCGTTGAGAGGGAATTAATTCTTGATTGGACTGAGGGGAACCCTAAAGTGCTAGCAAGAAGGAAATAACTCTTTGAGCAGGGACGTTAAGTGTGGAGCTGGCGGGAATCGAACCCGCGACCCCCTGCTTGCAAAGCAGGTGCTCTAGCCAACTGAGCTACAGCCCCGAAGCCGTTACTCTACCCGACTGTTTCAGCAATGCAGACGTCGTAAAGTTGATTGCTGAGTTTCTGAAATTACTGCGTTTAATAGTTAACGCGTTTGAGGAAACCGCCATCAACAGTGAGGTTGACTCCGTTGATGTGTTTCGCTACGTCTCCTGCGAGGAACGCAACAGCGTTCGCAACATCTTCAGGTAGACCTAGGTCTCCGACTGGATGAGTTTTTTGTGTGGCTTCATAGAATTCGGGCATTCCTTGTTTGATGCCATCCCAGTCTCCGCCTTCAACCATTATTGGACCTGGGGAAACAACATTACATCGTATTCCTTGCGCCCCGAGTACTTGGGCTTGCCCGAGTGTCCAGTTCGTCACTGCTGCTTTAAACGCACTATAGCTTCCGGATCCAGATGCGAAATGCTCAGCTGATGCTGTGGTTCCGATACTGATAAGAGACCCGCCTCCATCTGCGAGTGCTTCTTGTGCGGCCCCAACTCCTCCAACAAGTGACATAAGGTCTATGTTGAAATTATTGATCCATCCTTCAAGTTTTCGTTGTGGTTTTCCGGATGTGTTATGCACGTAAATGTCTATGCCACCCAGTTCCTCAACTGAAGCGTTGATCCATCCAGTTAGTGAATCCATGTCGCCGGCATCCACTGCCGACCCGCAGGCTTGCCCTAAGTCACTAAGTTCATTGACCGCGTTTTCGACGCCTTCAGCGTCTCTTGCACAGATAGCGACCGAGCACCCTTCCGCTAGTAATGTTTCTGCGATTGCCCTTCCGAGCCCTTTTGTCGCTCCAGTGACAAGTGCTTTCTTTCCGTTGAGTCCTAGATCCATGTCAATCCTTTTTCTTTGGGGATTGTAGAAATGTAGCGCACTAGGAACTTTTTTTCCTATGCATAAACTGATTTCTGCCGGAAAATAGGTGGGTGATGTTTTAGAAATAGTTTTTTATTGTTTTGTGCCACTTGTTTGCCGGCAATTCAGGGTGGAGAACAGCGAGGGTCGTACAGTATTTACTAATCCGTGTTGGACGGTTCCCGTTTTCCCATAGCCATTTATCAAAAAGGCTGGGCTGCCCCGATGATTTAGTTTCGACAATACACATGGAGAGCGAAACGCTTTGGTTTTCCCAGTCGGTGCAGGTCAGGTATTCATCGCAGGTGATACGAGTGCTGGTCTGCGGGTCAACGATTGTGGTTCGTTGATATTGAGATGTGAGCGTCGCACGCAGGTCATGCGATGTCCCCGGTTCCCCTATTACGGTATCAATGAATATTTTCCCATCATTGGTTAATTCGCCAAGTTCGCTGGCATCGTATGGTGTTCTTTTCTTTACTGTTTTTCCACGCCCATCTTTTGTTTTTACCTCAAGCATGGCGGTATTTGTCTGTTGATAAAACCGTGTCCGTGCTTTAAATCTCGGTCTTCTTTTGTATGCAGCGTCTTTATAAAGATTTAAGTCTGGCGTGTCGAAGTAAATGGATTGATACATGGTGCTTCGCATCCCACCAATATCGAGAACTTTTCTTTCAGCCTGCACTTCTTCTATTAGGTGATTGCATGTTTCAATGTTGACGATGTATTTGCGATCCACGCGTGTTTGTAAAGCAGCGAACTCGTTGATTTCTTCCAACGTAATTGGTGAAAGATTTTGTGTCGTGATTGCTGACTCTTTGATAGGGAGAGATCCCATTTAAGCGTCTGGGGAGATTTCGGGATTTCGGGTGAATCGCACATCTACCACCGTGCTGTTATTAACAAGATCAACTCGCCGGACCTGCAATCGCCTAATTTCCCCATTAAGCATGATCTCCAGATCTGCTCGTAATTGGTTTTCATTTGTGTAAGCCTTATCAAGTCGCATGACCTGATTTCCACTTCTCGCGAAGAGTTGTGGATGGTCACCGATGAAAAT
>JAYYZG010000113.1:0-22454 GCA_036687775.1 Actinomycetota bacterium | reverse complement strand
TGGCCGCTGTTTTCTTTGCTGGAGCCTTCTTGGCCGCTGTTTTCTTTGCTGGAGCCTTCTTGGCCGCTGTTTTCTTTGCTGGAGCCTTCTTGGCCGCTGTTTTCTTCTTTGGAGCCTTCTTGGCCGCTGTTTTCTTTGCTGGAGCCTTCTTGGCCGCTGTTTTCTTCTTTGGAGCCATATTTGTTTCTTTCTAAAATTTGAAAAATTAAACACTAACTTTAGGGGCGGATTCTATCGTTAAGTTAGAAAAAGTTGAGGGATAGTCACTAATGCCTTTAATTTTTAGTAATTTTTCACATATTTTAAGTCAGTTTGAATCATCACCTAGAGACAAATCGGGAGTAGCATCTAACTGATAAACCTCCTGGAAAACACTATGACTAGTAAAGAAAATTTATCTGAATACCCTGAAGTCGGCTCTAAACCAGACCTTCCCGAAATTGAAAAGAAAATTCTTGCAAAGTGGGAAAATGAAAATACTTTCCGAAAAACCATTGAGGAAAAGCCAGTTGATTCTGAATTTGTTTTCTACGATGGACCACCATTTGCAAATGGTTTACCCCATCATGGTCATTTGTTAACAGGGTACGTGAAGGATGTAATTCCGAGATACCAGTCGCTGAGAGGGAACAGAGTTGAACGAAGGTTTGGCTGGGATTGCCATGGCCTCCCTGCTGAAATGGAAAGCGAGAAACAACTTAAAGTTTCTGGAAGAGCTGCGATCACAGAGTTCGGTATTGAAAAGTTTAATAAATTCTGTGAAGAATCCGTACTGAAATACACGGATGAGTGGGAGAAAGTAGTAACTAGGCAAGCCCGCTGGGTCGATTTTGAAAATGACTACAAAACCATGGATCTTGATTACATGGAGTCTGTTATGTGGGCATTTAAGCAACTATGGGATAAAGGACTCATCTATGAGTCCCAGCGAGTTATCCCATATTCATGGGGGGCTGAGACACCTCTCTCAAATTTTGAGATCCGACTTGATGATGCTACAAGACCCCGCCAAGATCCTGCTATTACCGTCGCTTTCGATCTTGTTTCTGAATCAGGCGAATCTGAACCAATAAAAATACTTGCATGGACCACGACTCCATGGACCTTACCTAGCAACCTAGCTTTAGCGGTTTCTCCAGACAAAGAGTATTCAGTGATTGAAACTGAACAAGGAAAATTTATTCTGGGAAATGAAACTATCGAAAAATACAAAGATAATTTTAGTGAGATTACCCTTCTAGAAGTAATCAGTGGGAGTTCACTTCTAGGCAAGACCTACGTACCGCTATTTGATTACTTCTCTGACCTAGAACCAAATGCGTTCAAGATAATTGCAGCTGATTTTATAGAAATGGATGAGGGCACTGGAGTAGTCCACATAGCCCCTGGTTTCGGCGAAGATGATCAACGAATAGCCGAAGAAAATGGAATTCCGATAATAGTCCCAGTTGATGATGAGGGATGTTTCTCAAGCGAAGTTCAAGAATGGTCAGGACTTAATGTTTTCGAAGCAAACCCATTGATCGTAAAAGCATTAAAGGAAGCAGGGCGTGTGGTTCGCCACGATAGCTACGAACATAACTACCCACATTGCTGGAGAACTGACACACCCATCATCTACCGAGCAGTTCCCTCTTGGTATGTCCGAGTAACCAAAATCCGCGATCGTCTCGTTGATCTAAACCAAGAAATCAATTGGGTACCTGAAAATGTCCAGAACGGCCGTTTTGGTAAATGGCTTGAAGGTGCCCGTGATTGGTCAATCAGCCGAAATCGATTTTGGGGTTCTCCAATTCCCGTTTGGAAAAGCGATAATCCCGAATTTCCTCGTATTGATGTCTACGGAAGCTTAGATGAAATAGAAAATGATTTTGGAATTAGACCAACGAACCTTCATCGACCTTTTATAGATAACCTGACTCGACCTAATCCAGATGACCCATCTGGAAAATCAATTATGCGCCGGGTTCCAGAAGTACTTGATTGCTGGTTTGAATCTGGCTCAATGCCTTTTGCCCAGGTTCATTACCCATTTGAAAACAAGGAATGGTTTGAAGATCATTTCCCGGCTGATTTTATAGTTGAATACATCAATCAAACCAGAGGTTGGTTCTACACGCTCCATGTGCTCGCAGGAGCCCTGTTTGATAAACCTGCCTTCAAGAATGTGATTTGCCACGGTATTCTGCTAGCGGAAGATGGCACGAAACTTTCCAAAAAACTTCGAAATTACACTGAACCAACCGAAATTTTCGAATCACAGGGTTCTGATGCGCTTCGCTGGTACTTCATGTCTTCTTCAATCGTAAGAGGTGGAGATTCAAGAATAAGTGATCAGGCTATTGACGACGTAATTCGCCAAGTAATCAACCCCATTTGGAATGCCTATAGTTTCTTTACCCTCTACGCAAATATTGACAACTACAGAGCAACCTGGAGAACTCATCAATCTAACGTTCTGGACAGGTACATCCTTGCAAAGACATCTGATCTCATTACGAACGTAACCGACTCTATGGAAAGGTACGACCTACCAGGTGCAACTGCGGAAATTCGAAAATTTATTGACGCACTAAATAACTGGTATATCCGTCGCAGCCGCGACCGTTTCTGGTCTCCAGAGAAACCAGCTGATGATATAGACAAACAGGCTGCTTACGATACTCTCTTTACTGTTTTAGAGACTCTCTGCAGGCTTAGTTCGCCTTTCCTCCCTATGGTTTCAGAAGAAATTTTCGTAGGGCTAACTAATGGCGATTCCGTTCATAGTACCAATTGGCCACATGCTGAGAATTTCCCGACTGATAATATTCTTGTTTCCGCAATGGATCTAACTCGAGATGTCGTTTCAACTACTTTGCGGTTGCGAGAAGATGCTGGTTTACGTGTAAGGCTTCCACTAAACAAAATCATAATCGCAGGAAATGGCTCTGAGGCGCTAAAAGGTTTTGAGTCTTTAATCAAAGATGAAGTCAATATAAAATCTGTTCAATTTAGTGATGATATTGAAGAATACGCTCGATTCTCATTGAAACCTGATGGGAAAATATTAGGTCCTCGACTTGGAGAGAGCGTTCAGAAAGTATTTGGAGCAGCGAAAGCAGAAGATTGGGAATGGGTAGAAGATGGGAAGGCTCGAGTAGGAGATTACATCCTTGAAACAGAAGAATTTGAGTTATCGCTAATCGCGAATGACGGTATCACTGCCGCTTCACTTACAGGCAATGAAATAATAGTAGTTCTAGATACTTTAATTTCTGAAGATCTCCTAAATGAAGGGAAGGCAAGGGATTCGGTTAGAGCCATTCAGGAAGCGCGAAAGAACCAAGGATTGGTTTTAACAGATCGCATACATGTCACCATTGAGGCCTCTGAAGAAACTTCGAAAGCTATTGAAGAATTTAACTCCTATATCTCTGAACAGGTTTTAGCTAAATCAATTGAAATTAAAACAGTCGCAGCAGATTCACAGAGCCACGAGGGTGTGGTAGATGGTGAGAGAATCTTAATCCAAATTGAGATTGATTAGTTCTACTTACTCGGTTTCTCTTTCAAAAAATGCATCCATAGCTGCATCCGTTGAATCATCTACCTCGCCCAAAGAGCTACCATGAGGGTCCGAGTCACTAAGTTCCTCAAAGAATCGGTCGCCAGTAATAATTTCACCACTATCAATAATTTTGATCGCCTCGGTTTCAGGTCCTTCGTCCCATTCTTCACTTGTCTCTATCTTTGATAGCCTTTCTTCAGCCTCCAAGGAAGCTTGTTGGAGCCATACCTCGTTCGCTTCTCTATCGTGAACGAGATTCAATTCCGGAGGAGAATCCATTAATTCTCCTACTGAGATAAATTCATCCGACGTTCCATCTCCGTCTGTCAAACTTCTATCTAGGTCCTCTGCTGATGTTTCAGCGTATTGAATTTCCTCTTCAACGATTATTGGCTCTTCTCCAAGAGAGACTTGACTTAACTCTTCCTCAACGAGGTCAAGCGACAAATCACCATCTTCTATTGTTGATTTTATCTCCTCAACAGTTGCAAGAAGCTGGTCTTTACCCGCTTGAAGTTGCCCTTCAAGGTATCCGCATCTTTGATCAAGCCTATTTTTCTCTTTTGTTAACAAGTCAATAGAGTTTTTCAGTTCTTTCTGCGATTTTTCCGCCATCTGCCGAGCTTCTTCAGTTACGAGACGTTTCATGTTATCGGCCTGCGCTTCTGCTGATGCAAGCAGATGTTCAGCTTGTTCTTGGGCATCATTAACAACCGAATCTGCTGTTCGCTGCGCTGCGGACAAAAGTCGTTGAGCTGCTCCTTCAGGGTCACGAAGTTCGTCAGAACTATCATGGTTTGTTTCAGAAAATAGTTCTGGCGAACTCCCTAAAACTTCTATTAGTCGGTGGAGAAAAAGATTGACTTCTTCAGTGTCATATCCTCCTCTTCGCACACGAGAAAACCGTATTTGTTTTATGGTTTCCGGGGTCAATTGTTGAGTTCGAGGTTCAGTAGCAGCCATAACAAAATAGTACCCTCTAGCTAGCCTTACAGCAGGGATCTTTTGAATCTCTAACGATTACGTGATGCAGAGGCAGCTAAACGTTTCTTTTCATCATCAGAGACTTCAACATCTTTAGGAGTGAGCAGGAACACATCAGCTCCAGCTTTCTCAAATGAGCCTTCAATTCCCATTTTTAGCCCAGAACAGAAATCAATAATCCTTACTGCTACATCATGCTCAGCTTGCTGCAGATTAACAATTACAGGCTGCCGGCGTTTCGCAGCTTCGGAAATTTCTTTAACTTCAGCAAATCTTACAGGGGTGACAACATGTGGTTTCGATACCTTCGGAGGTGGAATTTTTCTAACAGCCTGCACCTTCCCTGGCGGCATTGGTTGGTCGTTTGGTATAGCTTTTACGGTAACTCCACTTGTTGGTCGACTAACTGGATCTTCACTTCCAACTGGGTCGCCATTTACGACTGGATCCATTCCCATAAAATCTTCGTCAGATCCAAGACCCAAATAAAGCATAGCTTTTTTGAAAAAAGTAGTCATAGATATCTCCTGAATCTAAAATCTATCTGTAAATGTAACATCATTTCGCACGATAGTTCAATCAGCCGCTTCGATTCCCGAATATTCCTGTACCTACCCTGACCATAGTTGTCCCACATTCAAGAGCGATCTCTAAATCTCCGCTCATGCCCATCGAACAGTCCGGCAATTCATGGACGTCAGCAAGCCGTCGAAGGTCAGTAAAAAATTTTCTTGTTCCTTCCGGATCTCCAGCGATCCCCATGGTCATGAGTCCACGAACATTAATATTTAATCCCTGTAACTGTCTTAGGAAAACTGGTAAATCTATTTGATCTACCCCCATATGATTTCCACGTTTATCCATATTCACTTGGACAAGGACATCTGAGAATTCAGATCTTTTCTCAATTTCTTTGGCTAGTTTCAATGAAGTAACCGAATGCCAAACTTGAACTAGTTTCGAGATTTTTCTTACTTTATTGCTTTGCATTTGACCTATAAAATGCCAAACACAATCTTCTTCAAGATGTAGGCTTTTAGCTTTCATTTCTTGGGCATAGTTCTCACCGAAATCAACTATCCCTGCTTTCTTTGCCGCTTTAATTGCTTCGGAAGTAAATCCTTTAGTAACAGCTATAAGTGTTACGTCCCTCTGAGCTCTCTGCTGGATCAGACTTTCAATGATCGCAACCCTCTCGGCTATTTGTTCACTAAGGATTGAGGCGTTCATGACAGGCTCTCTATCCACGCAACCATCGCCTGTCGTTCAGGGTCTCTACTTGCACGATGAGACCAAAACCGTGGAGAATCAGCAGTACAACCTCCAAGGAAGATTATTTCGTCTATTCCATTTCTATTCAAGGATATTCTGACCATTTCTGGAAGGTCGAGCGAGAGTTGACCAGATTGAGTTTCTGATCTTATGCTCATTCCAAATGTGTGCTGGAGGAACTCAAGATCTTCGATACTGAACTCATAATTCTCTGGATATATACAAGGACCTACAATAGCAATTGAAGGGGCAGCCCCTAGGTCATTGATATTGGAACAGGCATTATCTATTATCCCTGAAGCTAAACCCTTCCACCCTGCATGCGCAATAGCTAGAATGCCTTCGGTGCTAAAAAGCGCTACAGGAGCACAGTCTGCGACTTGAACTGAGAGAGGGGTTTCAAATTCGGATGTGATTAACCCATCACCTTCTATACCTTGAAATTCCCCAGCGTTTTTAATCTTTATTACTGAACTTCCATGAACTTGTTGCAGATATGACCAGGGCGCATCCACCAGCTTCCTTTGTCTTTCGTGCAGAGCCTTCTTTGGTTGGTTTAGAGATAGATCCCCATGTGATTTATCCGTTATTAGCACGTTCGCTATCAAATTACTTCTAAGTTTTCTGGACCACGATGGCTCTACATGGTTCATATGGAAGATTTCTTGCCTCGTCTTAGCTCTTCAAATTACTGAAGAAAGTCTGGGACATCTAAATCGCTATGGACCTCTTCCCTTATATCTTCTTCGCTTCCGAAGACATCAGGGATATCAGAACCAAGTCTCGTACGTTGCGGTCTACCGCCACTTTCCCATCGGTCGAATCCGGCTGCAATAACTGTAACTCTAACTGTGTCGCCCATTGCTTCATCTACAACTGTTCCAAAGATTATGTTGGCGTCTGGGTGGGCTACACCTAGAACGAGTTCAGCAGCCTCATTTACTTCATTCAAGGTTAAGTTACTTGATCCTGTTATCGACAGAAGGATACCTCGCGCCCCGTCTATGGGAGATTCAAGAAGCGGACTTGATACAGCTTTTCTCGCTGCACTTGTAGCCCTCTGTTCGCCATTTCCCTCTCCAGTTCCCATCAATGCCGACCCTGCATCATTCATAATCATTCTTACATCAGCAAAGTCAGTATTGATCAGTCCAGGCGTAGTAATCAATTCCGTTATCCCTCGAACGCCATCAAGCAGCACTTCATCTGCTTTTGCGAAAGCTTCAACAACAGTTGTTTGTTCATCAGCAACTGAGAGCAACCTGTCATTGGGTATCACTATCTGCGTATCAACTTTCTCCCGCAATTGAGTAATCCCTTGGTCTGCTTGAACAGCGCGACGCCTACCTTCAAAACCAAAAGGTCTAGTAACAACGCCAATAGTAAGTGCTCCTAGCCCTTTCGCTATGTCTGCAACAATCGGTGCTGCACCTGTTCCAGTACCTCCACCTTCTCCGGCAGTGATGAACACCATGTCAGCACCTGAAAGTGCTTGTTCAATTTCTGGCCTGTTGTCTTCTGCGGCTTGCCGACCAATTTCAGGATCGGACCCAGCACCTAAACCTCGAGTGAGTTCGCGACCTATATCAATTTTTACTTCTGCATCTGAGAGAAGAAGGGCTTGAGCATCGGTATTGATTGCTTGGAATTCAACTCCTCTAAGTCCGGAGTCAATCATTCTATTCACAGCGTTCACCCCGCCGCCGCCGACACCAACAACTTTGATTACTGCTAGATAATTGTGGGGATTCTCCATTTTTTTCTCCTTATGAATTTAGTTTGCAATCAACTACTTTTGTTCTCAAATTTTAAGTCAAGTGTGAAGGTATTTATCGTCACCTAAGCACACTCTTGTATCAATCTTTAATCGTTACCTTATGAAGCGTAGGAGCAGTCACGGGAACGACACAACACCGGATTTCTAGGAGCGCGAACATCAATGTGAATAAGGTTGTCCAGATCGGCTTTTTCGAGAATTGTTGCTGCAGCCAAGATTTTCTCATTTTGGCTACTTCCGTCACCAAAAAGAACTTTTCCTTCTCCGAATAAATTAAGTTCCAACATCTCTCCAATCTGCACAGAGGAAATATTTGCAGCAAGGATTGGTGGGAGATCCATAGCTAGTTCTATTGCAGGTAATACCTGTTCAGAGACCCATTCTCCCATTAATAGAGGCTGGTCAATACCTTCAATTACTGGATAGCCAAATGGTAGTTCCAGTATCCGGTCCACTACCCTTCCTTCTTCATCTAGAAGCAGCCAGGCACTACCATCGCTGGTAGCCACAACAGGTGTTCTCGTGGTCACGGTAATCGTCAAAGTTCCATTGAAGGACTTATTTATTCTCGCGCTTTTTATCTGTGGGATTTTCTTTATCTCCCTCAATGCACGACTACTATTAACCTCAAGTAGAGGTATAGACTTTCTTATATTTGATTGCTCTTCAACAAGGGCAGCGAATTCACCATCCACTCCGTTAATGATGATTCTATCAACATCTAGAAGTGAGCTTTTCGTTACTACCACTCCCCCAAGCGTAAGCAATAACAATGAAATCGCTAAGAGAACAAATCGTAATCTCCGTTTCCCTTTAGCTCGAAGTATCTCTATTCTTCGTTCTTGAATGCGAGGGTCCATGTTGACCATTAATCAAAACCAACTAACTTTGTTTCTATTTGAAGTTGGATTCCGAATTCTTCAAAGACTCTTCTTCTTACTTCTTCCATTAATGCGTATACATCAGCAGCCTTTCCATCAGGATCCACCTGAATAAAATTGGCGTGTTTTCCTGAGATTTCAGCGGTTCCGATTCTAAATCCCTTACTTCCTGTTTTCTCAATTAACTGTCCAGCAGAACCATTTTCTGGATTAGTAAACACTGATCCGGCATTCTGCCCACCAGGTTGATTCTCAAGACGCCACTGAACTATTTCCTTCATCTTCGCCTCTGATTCTGATTTAACTCCTTCATGCAGCTCAAGAGTCGCCTGAATGACAATTTGATGCGGTTTAATAGAGGAAGTACGGTATCCAAATTCTAATTTCTGGAGATCGAGATGAGATTTCTGACTATTTGATAAATCAATAATTTCGGCATTTTTAACACTTCCATTCATATCAGATCCATGCCCGCCAGCGTTCATCTTTATTGCCCCGCCTACCGTTCCAGGAACGCCAACTGCCCATTCAAATCCAGTCAAACCAGCGGAGCTAGTTTTCCTAGCAAGAACTGGTAATTTGACCGCAGCTCCCGCCTTTACGGAAGTCTCGTTTATCTCTATTCCTTCAAATCCTTGTCCTAAACCAACTACTAATCCGTCAAAACCATTATCGGAAATTAGAAGATTTGAACCATTCCCAATTATGACCACTTTGATTTCAGCTTTTTGACTTACAGAAGAAACAGACAACAACTCTTGTTCATTGTTGATTTCAACATAAAGTGCGCATTTCGCTACTGTTCTATAAGTAGTCTGTTGTCCTATATTAAAATTCGTTTCTGTTGCTTTACGGTCGAGCAAAATATCTATTTCGTTTCCAATTTGTTCCCAAAAAGTAGCCATTTGCACTAAGCCTCTAACATCTCGTTAGGGAGGCTCGTTAAATCTCCAGCCCCTAAAGTTATGCACAAATCTCCTGGTTGTAGATTCTCATGGAGCAACTGAATTAGTTCTTGACGATGTTCGCAATAATGAATTGGCTTTGCATCTCCTTCGACTTTTAAGGAGTCAGCGATTAGTTTTCCAGTGACACCAGGAATCGGTTTTTCCCCTGAGGGGTATATTCCCGTGATAATCACTTGATTAGCGTGGTCAAAGCACTCTGAAAATGCATCTGCTAATTCATGTGTTCTCGTATAGCGATGAGGTTGGAACACAGCAATGATTCGGTTCCAATTCCCTTCACTTGCTGCTTTCAGTGCAGCTTCTACTTCGGTCGGCAGATGTGCATAATCATCAATGTACGCTACTCCATTCGCTTCGCCCCTGTATTGGAATCTTCTTGCTACTCCTGCGAAATTAGATATGCCTCGCCGAAGATCTTCAACTGAAAGTCCTATGTCTATCCCCAATGCGACCGCAGCTGTTGCATTTAGTGCGTTGTGCAAGCCAGGACTAGCGAGGGTAAAGCGTCCAAGGTTAGATTCAGGTCCGATAATTTCAAACGAAGAAGAGAACCTATCTCCTGAATATGACTGGAGTCTGTAGGTTGAATTGGGATTAGTTCCATAAGTTACAACATTCTCACCATCCAATAGGTACGTTGTCCCAACGTCATCGGAGCATATGTAAGCCTTATTTCTAGTGTTGGTAACAAACTGTTCAAACGCTTGACGTAGTTTTTCTGAAGTGCCGTAGTAGGAAAGGTGATCTGGTTCGACACTCGTAACGATAGAAAATTCTGCTTCCACTTCAAGGAAGGTCCCATCGGATTCATCAGCTTCGATAACCAGCAATTTTGAATTTTTGTCCCAAAGCGCCCCACATCCGATTTCGTTAACCTCTCCACCTATTAAGAAGGATGGATTCACTCCGGCTTCGGCTAAAGCAACTGAAAGCATTGATGATGTTGTTGTTTTGCCATGAGTTCCTGCTACTGCAATTGTTTTTTTAGTTCTGCTGATGGCTGCTAAGACTTCTGCACGGCTAGCTACATCTATACCTTTTCTTTTCGCTTCTCGGACTTCAATATTCCCCTCGGGTATTGCCGTAGATTTTGTAAGGAGCGATGCGTTTAGGAGGTTTTTTTCTGAATGCCCTATAAGAACTTCTATACCTTCATTCTCTAGCCGCTCAAGTCCTGGGGAGTACTTTAGGTCGCTTCCTCTCACTTTGTGACCCATTCCAGACAAAACCATGGCAATTGACCGCATGCCGGCTCCACCTATACCCACTACATGGATATCCTTAGCTTCTGTCAACGAAAGTTTTTTTGCTGTCACTGTGCTTCCTCCAGCAAAACTTTAGCTAATGTTTTTGATGCTTCTGGATTCCCAGTCTCTCTGCTGTTCGCAGACATTCTCTCCAATTTCGCGGGATTCTCAATTAGTTTCTTAATCGTTTTTACTAGGTTTGCTCCGGTGCACTCTGCATCATCAATAATCACTGCTGCACCAGCATCAACTAACGATTCAGCGTTTTTCCTTTGGTGATCCCCAGGAGCATATGGAAGCGGCACAAGTATTGCTGGTATTCCTATAACTGAAATTTCAGCAGTTATAGAGCCCCCAGCTCGAGAAATGATTAAATCAGCTGCATTAAGCACAGCTGGCATATTGTTTTCATATTCAACAGGTTTATAGTCAACCACTTCTAGCTGTTCTGGAATGTCAAGCATTTCCCAGTCTCTTTCCCCAATGATGTGGTAAATACTAAGATTTTTAACTCCGTCCATTTTATAAATTGCATCAATTATCGCTTCGTTAATTTTCCGTGCTCCAAGAGAACCTCCTGTAACTACTACTAATAGATTCTTTTCCGGTATTTCTAATTTTTTTTGATCACTTAGTTTATTTTCGCGCCGGATCTCGCTGATTTCTCTGCGGACTGGATTACCTGTTAAAACTTTCTTCCTTAGATCCGTCTCGTTATAAGAAACTGCTGATTTTCTAGCCCACGTACTAATTAGCTTGTTAGCACGGCCTGCTACAGCATTCTGTTCGTGGAGTACGACTGGAACTTTTGTTAATAATCCAGCTAGAGCGCCTGGCGCTGATGCATAGCCTCCTAGGGCGAGTATTATCTTTGGCTTTCGTGTTTGATAAATCCTGATAGCTGAGCGAGTTGCTATGACAAGAAGAACTAGCGTTCTCATAATGGATATTGGATTTCTTTTTTGAATACCGGCACCTGGAAGAGGTATTAATTCAAAATTTTCAGCGGATATAAGTCTTTGATCAATCTCTCTTTCGCTTCCGAGAAAGATAATACTCTCCCTATCAACACCTGCCTCTACTAAAGAATTTGCTACAGCTAGACCTGGATGGAGATGTCCAGCCGTTCCTCCACCGGCAATTACAGCAAAAGAATCTTTCATTTGACTCTTTGCCGTGAGATATTCAGAAGAATACCTACCGCTGCCATCCCTACTAATAATGAACTCCCTCCATAAGAAACAAAGGGAAGTGGAAGCCCTGTATTTGGTAACCTTCCAATTGTTACTCCGATATTGACGAAAGCCTGGGCAACGAACCAAATAGTAATACCCATCGCAAGAAGATAGCCAAATTTATCCGAAGCGTTGGATGCGCTCACCGCTACGCGAACTCCCAATACAACAAACGTGACAAACAATGAGAGGACCAAAAGTGAACCTACGAGACCCATCTCTTCAGCGATGATTGTGAAAATGAAATCAGTATGCGTCTCCGGCGTCCACCATTTTGATTTACTCGCTCCTGGCCCTACACCTAAAAGCCCCCCGTTGCTCATACCGGTAAGGGATTGTAAGGTTTGCCAGCCTGTATTTAGTGAGTCACCTTCAAGATCCAAAATAGCTAGAAGTCTTTGTCGTCGATACGGAGCTGCTATCGCTCCGCCAATAACCAAAAAGGCACTCCCTGCTCCAATGGTTAGGAATTTCCCTAAGGGCATTCCTCCGAGAAATAATAAAATTGCGACTAAGAACGCAACTAAACACATTGTTCCATAATCTGGCTGATTGAACAGTAGGAGCATCGCAGGAACAAGAACCAATATTGGCTCCCAGTACGCACGAGGATTGCTTAGATTCACTCCATGATCTGAAAGGTGTTTGGCTGTGAAAAGAATCATTACTAACTTGAGCATTTCAGATGGCTGGAAAGTACCTCCAGGGACTGCCAACCACCTTGTCGCCCCTCCACCTTCAACACCTAATGGTGTGAATAGAAGGAAAAACATGAAATATGTTATACCTAGAAGCAGCGGAACTAAGGGTTTGAGGTTTCTATAGTCAAATTTTGAGAAACCAAAAAGTACAAACAACCCAGCGAGAAACCACATTCCTTGTTTTTGAAAATAGGAGAACTCGCCTAACCCCTCTTGACTAGCTACAACTGATCCGGCTGACAAAACCATTGCTAAGCCAAATAGATTGAGAATGACGACCACGGCAACAATTTTCATTTGCAAAGGTGTCCAAAGGGTAGATCTCTTTTTATGACTTTTCTGTGGTGATTTCAACGTTGCGAATAATGCACTTCTCAGGCTTTGTCCGAAACCTGTTTGATGAGGAGGGTTAGTTATTGCCAATTTCAACTCCCATCAAAGCTTGAACTATTTTTTCAAAATCTTTCCCACGGTCTACGTAGCTGTCATACCAATCAAATGATGTGCATCCTGGAGATAGGAGAACGACATCACCTCTTTCGCTGATATTAAGGGCAATTTCTACTGCTTCATTCATTGAATTTGCTTTTGAAATGGGGACGATTTCCTCAAATACTTGCACGATCTCATCCATTGCCTCACCGATGGCAACAAGGTGTTTTACATGTTCTTGTATTGAAGTTAAGACACTAAGGTCAAGTCCCTTATTTCGGCCTCCGAGTAATAGTATTACGTTCTCAAAGCCTGATACTGCAGCCAAAACCGAATGAGGAGTCGTTGACTTACTGTCATTGTACCATCTAACCCCTTCTCGCTCCCCCACAAGGGCTATCCGATGCGGGAGGCCTTTAAATTCTGATAAAATCTTCTTTATTGCACTAATATCAGCACCAGAATCCATCGCGATAGTTGCAGCAGCTAAAGCATTCAAAATGTCATGCGGTGATGACCGTTGCAATTCAGTAACTTTTATTAGTTTCTCGTTATTAACGATTAGATAGCCATCTGTTACTTTGCTGTCACCCGAATCTGTTCCGAAAGTCTTTACGTTCCCATGTTTAGGAAGATGATTCATTACAACTTCATCTTCAGTATTACCAATAGCAATATTTCGACTACTGTGATTTCTCCATATAGAAGCTTTTGCGTTTTCATATCTCTTAAGGTTTTCATGGACATCCAAATGATCGGGAGAGAAATTTAGCCAAGCTGAGACTTCTGGCGAAAAACAGGATGAATGACCTAAACGAAACGATGATGCTTCTACAACAAATTTTTCAATAGACGAATCTTCAATAGCCATTATTAAAGGAATGTCAGTATTACCCACAGCCTCTACCTTTATTCCACTTGATAGAAGCATTTCCTTCACCATCATTGTTACAGTCGTTTTTCCATTTGTTCCAGTGATTGCTATTAGGGGTCGGTCATCAAATTGCGCTGCTAAATCAAATTCGCTGTGAATAGGAATACCTAATTGATTGACATGCTCATAGATCCAATGGTTGTCCGGCAGACCAGGTGTCGGCATAAAAACATCCAACGTTTCTATCAATTGGCTCATCTCTGGTTCGCTATTTGTTAGGTGAATTTTAAGTCTTAGGCTTTCAGCGAATCTTTTTGCACGGTCAGATGGATCATCGTCGAATAGAATTGTTGTAAAATTTTTTTCCTGAAGGAAGCCAGCAATTGCTAGTCCTGTTTCTCCAAGTCCGAAGACTCCTACAGTTGTCGCTTCCAGAAAAATCTCTCTCCTCATGGGAGTTCCACCCCTCTAAGGTCAGCGATTTCAACGAAATCTGCATAGAAGATTCCAAGTGCAATTGCTACGCAAAAACCGCTGATAATCCAGAATCTAACTATGACGGTAGTTTCCGGCCAGCCTAAAAGTTCAAAGTGATGATGAAATGGAGCCATCCGGAAAATCCTTCTTTTGTTCATCCATCGATACCCAATAATTTGGACAACAACCGAAATTGTTTCAAGGACAAAAATCCCTCCGATGATTGGGAGGAGTAGCTGTGTGTTCGTTGCTAAAGCTAGACATGCCAACGCAGTACCTATTGCTAACGAACCAGTATCCCCCATAAATATTTTTGCAGGGGCGGAATTCCACCAAAGGAATCCGACACAAGCCCCAAGCATGGAAACTGCTACAACTGCCAGATCCAATGCGTGGTCTAAATCATAGATTTCTGGATGGCGGAAAGCCCAGAAGGATATGACAGTAAATGCACTGAAAGAAAGCGTTGATGACCCTGCAGCAAGTCCATCTAAACCATCAGTAAGGTTTACCGCATTGCTCATTGCAAGGATGATAAAGGCAGCCCAAAAGACCCATCCGACAGGTCCCAAATCAATAGAAAGTGAATCCCATCTTGTAAAGGAAACTTCGGTATGGACGTCAGTAAATGAAACCATCAATATTGCGAATCCGAACGCGACTAGAAGAAGTCCTATTATTTTCATTTTCTTATTTAGTCCGAGATTTCTTGCATTTTTTACTTTGATCCAGTCATCTAAGAAACCGACAATTTCGGCTCCCAGTATGGCCAACATGACAAATAGGCCAGATCGTGTGTATATGCCGTTGTAAATATCTGAAATGACATAAGCCACTGTGGATCCTGTTACGACCGCTATCCCACCCATAGTTGGTGTTCCGGCTTTTGTACTATGACCGCCTGGTCCATCTTCACGTATAGGTTGACCGATCCCTTTCCCTGTCAGCCATTTGATTAAGTAACGCGTTCCGAAAAGAGAGATCGCTGTTGAAATTGTGACTGCGAGCAGAAGCCGTATCACGTCGTTCGTGCCTCCAATCCCTCTTGAGCAACATCACTATCTTTAAACGGAAGAAACTCTCCATTAATCTCTTGGGTTTCTTCATTCCCTTTCCCTGCGATGATCACGACATCTTTAGGACTAGAGGTCTTAATAGCTTGGAATATCGCTTTTCTTCGGTCAGGTTCAATATGCACCTCTGAAGGGTTCCGAAATCCTGTTATAACATCATTGATTATTGAAATTTGATCTTCCGATCGGGGATTATCCGAAGTTAGATATACATCTGAAGCAAAGTTTTCTGAAGCAGCTGCCATTTGTGGCCGTTTTGACTTGTCGCGATCTCCACCACAACCGAAGACAACGTGAACTTTTTCCACCCCTAAAATATTTTGAGCGGATTGCAACACTTTACGTAATCCCTCTGGGGTATGGGAGTAATCAACAATCACAGTCGGCCCGTTATTTAAAGAATCAATAACCTCAAATCTTCCGGGAAGAGCCTGAGCTTCAGATAGCCCTTTCACTATTGACTCTTTATCAAAGCCCAAAATATCAGCAGCAAAGGCAGCAGCTACGGCATTTTCTATATTAAAAGTGCCTGGAGTCTGCATTTCAATAGTTTCACCTTCCCATAAGAAAATATTTTGCTGAATGCTTTCTTGAATTATTTGAATATCTTTCATTGAAATAATTTTGTGAGGTATTGCTGTTTCCTCAGCAAGTCGCTTACCGAATGGATTGTCCACATTGATCACTGCATATTTCGCGTGATTTGGTGTAAACAAAAGAGATTTAGCTTGATAATAGCGTTCCATATCTCCGTGATAATCCAAGTGGTCATGACTCAGATTTGTAAAGACCGCCAGATCATATTTAATGTTAGAAATTCTTCTTTGGCTCAATGCATGAGAAGAGACTTCCATCGATAAGAATGACTTTCCTTCTTTAACGAAATTGTGAATCTCTTTCTGAAGGTCGGGAGCTTCTGGCGTGGTTCTTACCCCTGTAAGCGTTCCGATAGTAGCTGTATTCTCACCGGCAGATGTGGCTATCTCTGCGAGCATGTTTACAGTTGTCGTCTTTCCATTCGTTCCAGTAACTCCTACTGTGGTTAGTTCCCTTGATGGAAAATTAAAGAAAATTTCTGCTATCTCAGCCATCGTAGACCTAACATTTCTCACTTTAATTTGTACCGATTGCGTTTCGAGTTTCCGGTCAACTACTACGGCTGCAGCGCCACTTGTGACAGCCTCCTGAACATAGTTATGCCCATCGTAAAATTCCCCAGCGATACAGAAGAACAGATCGCCTTTTTTTACGCTTCTCGAATCGTAGCTAAGCCCACCAATAACGACTGATTCTGGATTTCCGATAACCTCTATGTCTGGAGTGTCGTCAAAGTAAAGTTTTTTTAGTATCTCTGTTAATTTCATTGGGTTGTCTCGTTACTGCTAAGTACCGTTGAGTCTTCATCTACAGATGGTTGCCCTGCCGCTATCTCAGACATAAGCAACTCAGAGACAGGTGAAACTTGGTAGTGCCTAAGTGACCAACTGGCGAGTTCTCCGAAAAGTGGAGCAGCTACATGGCTTGCATAGAACTGTTCCTCTATCGGAGCAGGGTCATCAATAATGACAATCATTGCAAGTTCAGGCCGAAGAGATGGGAAGAAACCCGTGACCGTTGATGTGTAATGCCTTAGACCTTCCTTATCTAGATAAGGGTTGAACTGTCCATTAGGTAGTTCATAACTATCTTCCAGGTGAAAATATTTCCAAGATGTGCCTGTTTTAGCAGCTATTTTGTACCCAGAAACCTTTGCTTTTTCTCCAGTTCCATTATCGACAACCGAAGTAAGTAACGTTGCTATTTGCCGGGATGCGGAAGAAGATATAACACGCCGACTAGGGGTCCCAGAAACATATTCTTTAATACCATCAGAGTCTACGATGTGGCTTACTAATTTCGGAGCCACATAGACTCCATCATTCGCGATCGCCGAATAAGCAGTCACTAGTTGTATCGGAGACACAGAAATACCATGGCCAATTGAGATAGTATTCAAATCTATTGCTGTCCAATCCTCTATTGGGTGCATAATTCCTTGAGCTTCTCCAGGAAATGATAAATCTGTAACTTCTCCGAACCCGAAGTTAGTTAGGTATGCATGTAGTTTTTCTTTACCTAATTCCTGCCCCCAAACGATAGTTCCGGTATTGGAAGAATGAGTGAGGATATCTTGAATTCCCATTTCTTGAACCCCATACTCGTATTCGTCTCTCCATTTCGTGGTTCTCTTTTTCCCTTCATTATCTTCCCATTCTTCAATAACAGTATCTGGGATTTCTTTCCGAGTATTAGCGTCAGCTATTCCTTCATTTATTACACCAGCGAAAGTCATAGCCTTCAGGACTGATGCTGGTTCGTAACTAAGTGTCACTGCTTGATTGTGGGATGTGCTACGAACTTCGCCGGTTTCAGTCATAACCATAGATGCCATAGCGAGAATCTCGCCAGTTGCTGGCTGCTGAATAATAACTATCCCACCTTTTGCTTCTGATTCTTGAATTGTTTTTGCTAGTTCAAGTTCTACTTGTCCTTGGAGCGCCCTATCGATAGTCACAATCAAGTCAGACCCTTGGCTAGCTTCCTGTAGGATGCTGGCTTTTGTAGGGATAGTGCTTCCATCAGCACTTAATTCCGTTACTTGCAATCCAGCGACCCCTTTTAACTTTTCTTCATATTGGAATTCAAGCCCTGACATTCCAATGTTGTCTACTGTGACACTACCAAGAACTCCCTTACCTAATTGTTCACCTGACACATGGAATCGGCGGGGCTCATATCCAATGTAAACCCCATCCAATTGGAGTTCTTCAATTGCCTCTGCGGTCTCTGGGTCAGCTTCGCGAAGTAGATATTCAAATGACGTTGGAGAGTTGAATTTCGTTAAGATTATTTTGGCTTCTTCGCTTTCATCAACTCCGACCAGGTCAAGGTGGGCCGCGAGGATTTGTGATTTTTCAACACCATTGTCTGTTGATGTTGGATCAATATATATGTACGGCTGGGGAAAAGAAATCGCCAATTGGTTGCCGTTTCTATCCAGAATAGATCCGCGTTCACCTCTTAGTTCTTTTTGAATGACACGCTGGTTTACGCCTTTCTCAGCGTATTTCCCCTTATTAAGAACTGATAGATCAAAAAGTCGCCAACCAATCATCACTGCACATAGTCCAAAGACTGCGAGAAGAAGATGCCTTCTTTTATCCTCAGCGTAAGGCATCTTCCTTGGCATTATCCCCTGCCCTCTAAAGCGATTACCCGATTATCCCATGCGGAAAAATTAGAACTCGAAAGGGGCTGGAGGAATTCAATGTGGTCAGGTCTTGCCATCCCAAGACCTTGAATCCCATCAATTACATCCGACGTATCTGCTAATGCAATTTTATATATTCGCGCAGTTGACTCCAATTTTGTTATTTCAAAGAGAAGTGAACGGTTCGTAGCGTCCAACTCGGAAATAGTTTGAGTTATTCTGTCAAGTTTTGTTTGCCGTTGGACTATTAAAGCACTTACGACGACTTTGCCGAAAAATCCTAGAGCTATAAGGAAAATTAGTATTGCGCCTGTTGAACGTATCCATGATTTTGAATCTGCGACTACTTTTAATGCGGGATTCTTTTGCGACCCTGTTTCAACTTTTCTTAACCTTTGCTCAGCCATTATCTCCCTCCCTCGCTTTCTCAAAGGTTCGAAATCGTGCAGATGATGCTCGTGGATTAATTTTGAGCTCTTGCTCACTTGGCTGTTTGCTCTTTCGCGACAAAAGTTTTATTTCTGGTTCGTCATCAATTTCCGGCAAATAGCGTGAGTTCTGGCGTTTTAATCCGGCATATTCCCTGATCGTTTGTTTGACTATACGATCTTCGCCTGAATGGTAGGAAAGCACTCCACACCTACCTCCTATTTTAAGCGATTGGATGGTTTGGATTATTGCAGGTTCTATAACTGCTAACTCCTGATTGACAGCAATTCTGATCGCCTGAAAAGATCGCCGGGCTGGATGACCGCCTGATCTCCTTGAATGTGCGGGAATAGCTAGGGAAATAATTTCAGCGAGTTCATCTGTATCTGAAATAGGTCTTGCATTGACAATAGCTTTTGCTACCCGTCTATGGAATCTTTCATCACCGTATTCTTTTAAGATTTTTCCAAGAATATTTTCATTTTCTTTATTGACTAGGTCATGAGCTGTTTTTCCAGAGTGCACGTTCATTCGCATATCAAGAGGGCCGTTCTTTCGGAAGGAAAATCCTCTTTCTGGGTTATCTAATTGATAGGACGATACTCCGAGATCAAACATAGCCCCTGATATTTTCGTGATACTAAGTTGTTCTAGAATCTGTGCCAGATTGTCAAAACGATTATGAATTAGCGTTATTCGCCGTTCGAAAGCTTCAAGATTTTCTTTCGCTGCTCTTATAGCGTCTGTATCTTGATCAATTCCTACTATATGTATATCAGGCCTTGATTTCAGGATAGAGAGTGAGTGCCCTGCTCCTCCTAAAGTTGCATCCACGATTACTCCTGAAGGAACAGTTGAGAAAAGTTCGACGACTTCATTTTCCATTACTGGCTTGTGCATAAATGGCATGTCAGAAAAACGGGTGATCCGGCGGTCAGATACACTGGCCGCCGGATCCAGGGGAGACCCGTTGGTGATAGAATTTGTTTTCTTTGAAAGAGTCATCGTTTCCGCTTTTCCTTCGCTCTTCGGCAGTCTTCCGGACAAGAGGCGCACGTCGGGATTTCTCCCCGATCGGACTAGATAACAAGCGGGCGGAGTAGAGGCTCGCATCTTATTACCCGGAAGACTGCCCAAGAGCGATTGGGTGTCATACATGATTTTGGAATTCTGATTCGTTATACCTTCTTTCATTTACTTCTTGGCCTATTCGAAATTGCCCCATTACAACCAAACACTTTCATGAGGATCTCCTTCTGATGCTTCCTCAATTCGACTCCACTCTTCAGGGGCCCAAATCTCTGCTCGGTTTATAACTCCGATGATGATCGCTTCTCGTTGAAGCGAAATTTCGTTTCTTAATTTTGGTGGGACCGCTATTCTCCCTTGAGTATCAGTCCGAACTTCCGTTATGCTCGCTGCCCAGCGTCTCTGCGCATCAGCTGCAACACTTTTTTGTTGAACTTGTTCAGTAAGTCTGGCTGCTGCTTTCTCTATTTCTGATGATGAGTAGACCATCAGGCAGGGAGCTTGGAGGGATTTCGTTAAGAATGCAGTGTCTTGCAAATGACGTCGAAAATTTGAAGGAAGGACTAGTCTTCCTTTTTCATCAAGTAACCGTTCGTGTTCCCCTGTGAACATGATTTTTCTTTTCCTAATTCCGTTATGTTTCAATGTTTTGGTTAGCAAAAATCAAAACTGTAACTATCTGAGCATAATTGCCCTTTTTCTCCCTATCGCCCCACAATACTCCCTTTTTTACCACTTATCAACACTTTCTAGATAGAAATCTGACAATTGTTTTAAAAAAGGGATGGAGAAATCCCATTCTCTCCCACATTGAGATTTCGAAGTTCGGTTAATGCGAAGTCAATTGCTTAAGGAACGCTGTCAAAGCCTCCTCAGCACTACAACCTGCCTCAGTTCCACACAATTCAATTCTTTCAGAAATATTTTCAATTGGGGCATCTCTAAATACATTGATGAGGTGGGCTGGGTTCCATTTAAGAATCAACGCGCATTGATATCGGGTTCCTCGTTTTGAACGTCTTTGAGAAATCCCTACAATTTTCTGATCATTCACAAATACTTCGCCCGGGGCCTTACCTGCGAAGCATACTAAATCAGACAGCGGGGATCTGAGAAGTGAGTCTGCATGCAAAGAACAATCAACTGACATGGATCGCATCGCTTCAAACCAAATTCCCCCCATCCATAAAGCTCCTTGTTGCACATCTTCGTGCCATAACCGTGAACTGCTGGGGATAAAAACGTCAATCCAAAGTAATTCACCAGGGACAACTAGTACTGCCCCGCCGCCACTGCGTCTCGATGCAAGGTTCAGCCCTTCGCTTTCAATGTAGGAAATATCTAGAAAAGGTTTCTCTCTTTGCGAATTCCCTAAAACTATGCATGGATCCTCTGGTTTGATAATCCATACTGTCGGAGTTTCCCACTCTTTCAGCGTCGCTGCATGTGCAAGCGCAGTCATTGACTGCTTATTTTCAATAACCCACTCCGGGGAATAGTTGTTAGTTAGATAAGAAGCCAATTCCAACTACCCGTCAGCGGATTGCCAACTTTTACACCATTCAAGATATGTGACGACATCAATTGGAATTTTTTGTTGACCACCTTCATCACCGTAGGCAGTGTAAATTCTAAAGTTCAGATACGCAGTATCGGGAACGGGCAAAAAGGGTGGCTTCCGATACCAGCCAGATCGCCTTATTCTCCATAGCTGACGAACAGTTGTTAGCCATAGGCGGGGTCTGCGCACTACTTGTGCAAACGTTTGAAGGGCTACTTTTTTATCCACTGACATAAGCTATTTCAACTTTTTCCTACGGCAAGCATCTCTAGAAGGTAACTCTAGTTTAGTTATCAGTCTCATCAGGCCGGAGGAATATTCCGCGTAATTTACTTCGTCTTCCAGATAAGGAATTCCGCAACGATCCCGACCGTACATTCATTGAAAGTTGATTCATTCCGGCTCGTCCAAGTCTTCGAAGGTTTTGTTCAAAGAAAAGGGCTGCGGCAAGCATCATAACGAATCCAATAAATGCTAGCCAGAAGCTCATTGATAATGTTAAGACAATAGTCACTAATCCGAGTATGAATCCAAGTACTGACCATTTGATATTACGTGCTGAGTGCGTATAGACAGTCGTCGTGGCGACTTCTTTAGCTAACCCAGGATCACTCTCATGAAGCTGTTGTTCAATTTGGCTAAGTATTCGCTGCTCGTCATCCGAAAGTGGCATACATACATCATCGCATAAAGCAAGGGAATCAACAACGTACA
>JAYYZG010000112.1:0-8045 GCA_036687775.1 Actinomycetota bacterium | reverse complement strand
GAGTGCTTGGTGATTGATCAACGGGCTCTAACGGAGCTGCAAAATGTTCAGATTCTGTAAGGAAACCATACAGGTCCAACCAGTAGTTAAGAGCCCATTCAGCTATTTCAGGATCAATGACATGCTCACGCGAAAGGGCTTGCGATAGATCCCAGGCATGGACCACGTTATCTGTGATCCGGGCTCCTAAGAGTCGTTCCAGCGTGAGTTCCATCGTTGGGTGAGGAAGTTCTTTCTCTAACGGTGTTTTTTGCACTACCGCGATTGCGTTGATAGCTGTGCCTCTCCACGTAGACATGGGATCCGGGCCAAGAACATTGGAGCTTAACTCCGGAGAAGCATAAGTTTCACTTTCAATGAGATTCATTAACTGCACTTCACCGGAGACAACGTGCACTACCAATGTTTGAATAGTCCAATCGGGGCATGGAGTGGACTGGTCCCAGTTATCAAGGGAGACTTGTGAAAGGACCTCTCCGAAAGAAGCAACTGACTGGGTATAGAGATCAACGATTTTCTTAGCGTTGTTTAAATTCATTCAGCCAACCTCAATACAATTAGAGAAATTTACGTTTTACTTAGAGTATCTTTCACGCTTTTTGCTAGGTGGTATGCGAAATTCACTGGCACGGCGTTACCTATCATTTTGTAACCGTCTGCGACTCTGTTGTAAATGAACTCAAAATCATCAGGGAAAGTTTGGATTCGAGCGCATTCTCGCACTGATAATCTTCTGTACAGTTCTTCGCTTCCCTCTAGAAAAATTTGTTTATTTTTCTCTACTTTTACCATCTTGGGTGCTTGGGGGTGCAATGGAGCATGCCTTCCCCCTGCTTGAATTGTGTACGATTGTTCATCCCAGCTACGGACACGGTTACGAGACATATAGATAGTCGAAAAACCACCTGTCATGTACTCGTGATTAAGGAAATTACATTTTTCAGATTTATGATTTTTCTCTCCGGCCGGTACAACGGAACCCTGAAGATCCCAAACCGCATCCTTAAGTGTCAGTTTGGGTGTGATTGGCTTAGGAAATTCATACTCAACATTAAGGTCATTTCTAATACCGAGAAAGATCACTCGTTTCCTATCTTGAGGCACTCCATAATCAGCAGCATTTAAAAGTTCAAAATGTAAGTCATATCCGCATTCGGTGAACATTTCCTTAATGTTTTGTATTGCCGCCTCATGACGTGGGGCGAGCATCCCAGAAACATTTTCAGCTAGAAAGAACTTAGGATTTTTTGCCTTAATTAACCGAATGAAGTCAAAAAAAAGTTGTCCCCTTTTATCGTCAATGCCTCTTAACGCTCCTGCTTCACTCCAACTCTGGCATGGCGGACCGCCGATAATGCCATCACATTCTGGTACTTCATCCTCGTGGATTTCAGTGATGCTTCGAGTGTCAAGGATGGGACTGGGATGATTGTGCTTATATGTATCCCATATCGTTTTGTCATACTCGTTTGACCAAACAATATCAAAGCCTGCCTTACTAAATCCCATATCTAGACCACCAGCGCCTGAGAAAAGCGAAACAACTCTTTCCATTTTACTCCTTAAATTTCAGCAGGTACTTTCATACTAATCACATAGTAAGACAATTTCATGACAAAAAAATCAAGCACAACTGGTAAAGGGTTTGAATATTCTTTATGCAAAACGCTGAAAGCAGATTGTTTTAAAGGTTCTCTTCAATTCACAACGAATGCGGAAAAGCTACAGCTGAACGACAAAGAAAAATATCTTAAATTATCCGAACATGAAAGGCAATACTTTGATTCTCAATCAACAAAAATCGCTAAATATATTGAGTCTGAATACTTTCCAAATACCAATTCAGCAACCTTGGATAGATTCGGGGATGGTCATGGCACTAAGGGTGACCCAACCGATATCCAATTAAAATCTGATCAGGAAACACTAAATATTTCACTGAAACATAACAATCTTTCTCTAAAGCACCAAAGACCTGCAAATCTTTATCGGCAAATCGGAATTGTAGACAACATAAGTGAAGAGCATTACAGAGCAAAAATCAAACAGATTTCAAATGATTTCTTTAATTGCGCAAAAACCATTGATAGCAGCATTTATCTCTTCAAAGAAGTTAAGGAAGTAGAACCTAACTTGATAGATGAAGAACTTTACAAATTGATTAGCGAGGAATATTTCCAGGTTTTGAATCAATTCACTCAAGTTTCAGAAGTAGTACAGAACTTTTTCTTCTTTTTAATCGGCAATGTAAATTATCTTCAGATCACGATGTCAGAGAACTTGATAAAAATAACTAAATTTAATGATATTAATTCCCCGACATCAATGGAATTTTCAAGAGTAAGCAATAGTACTTTTGATTTGAAGTTCAATAATGGTTTTGTCTTCAACCTTAGGCTTCATACAGCATCAAGTCGCATTGAAGATTGTGGGGGCAAATGCTGTTCATTGAAGTTTGATACGAAATTCGTTCAAATGCCAATATCCAGCCAAACACTCTAGAAGCACACAAGTGCTATAACTAAAAAGGTTATTCTTTTATTTATTCCCATTCAATAGTGCCTGGTGGTTTAGATGTTATGTCGTACACAACCCGATTAATACCCTCAACTTCGTTGATTATTCTGCTGCTCATGGATTCAAGAACCTCATAAGGTATTCGTGCCCAATCTGCTGTCATGGCATCTTCACTGGTTACTGCCCGAATGATGCACGGGTAGCCATAAGTGCGTTCATCTCCCATTACCCCGACCGACCGTATATCTGGTAACACTGCGAATGATTGCCATATCTCTCGTTCAAGTCCCGCCTTTTTCAGCTCATCACGCACAATGAAATCAGCTTCTTGAAGTATGGCGACTTTATCAGGCGTGACCTCACCGATGATCCGCACACCCAATCCCGGTCCAGGGAATGGTTGGCGCCATACAATTTCATCGGGTAACCCAAGTTCAGAACCTACTGAACGGACTTCGTCTTTAAAAAGTGACCGCAATGGTTCAACGAGTTCAAATTCCATGTCTTCGGGTAACCCCCCGACGTTGTGATGGCTTTTGATCGTAGCCGCGTGCTTGCTTCCGGATTCAATGATGTCAGGATACAACGTTCCTTGTACTAGAAAATACGCGTCTTCTATACCCCCTGAAGCACGTTCAAAGATACGAATGAATAACTCTCCTATGGCTTTTCGTTTCGTTTCTGGTTCGGTGATGCCTTTTAATTTGGTAAAGAATTCATCTTCGGCTCTGACGTGTATTAGTTCTATCCCTTGGGTTTTCTGGAATGTTTCAACGACCTGTTCTCCTTCGTTCTTCCGCATGAGACCCGTATCAACAAAAACACAGGTGAGTTGAGATCCGATAGCTTTGTGAACAAGTGCTGCGGCTACTGCGGAATCTACACCTCCGGAAAGCCCACAGATTGCCCTTCCTTTTCCTACTTGTTGACGGATCGCTGCGACTTGTTCATCAATAATATTTGCCATTGTCCATGTTCGACGTATGCCAGATATATCTAACCATCGTTCAATGGTTTTTTGACCATATTCCGTGTGGGATACTTCAGGATGATATTGGACAGCATGCACGCGGTCGCTTTCAAAAGCTGCGGCCGGTGCATTTTGGGTAGAGGCCGTAACAGTAAAGCCATCAGGTACTTCTGTGACACAGTCAAAGTGACTCATCCACACATCCTGTTCTTTAGGTTGGTCTACAAGGAGCTCTCCTCCGGTGACGTGCATGCTTGTCCGTCCGTATTCCCCGGCATCAAATTGGCTTACGGTACCTCCCAGTTGTTGTGCGATGAGTTGAGCTCCATAACAGATTCCCAGAATCGGAATATTAAGTTCGTAAATCCCAGGGTCGATAAGTGGAGCGCCATCTATGCGAACTGATTTTGGACCACCACTTAGGATGATTCCAGATGGGTTTATTTCCTGTACTTGCCCTGCTGAGAGTTCATGGGAAACAATTTCACTATAGACGTTAGCTTCACGCACTCGTCGTGCGATTAGTTGCGCGTACTGGGCGCCAAAATCAAAAACAAGAATTTTTGGTATTTTTTCGCTCACGGATTTGACTCTTCGTTAGTTAGATTCTCAATTGTATTGAATTCTACGAAGAACAATCACCCCATGCCGACGCCCTGCTGTTTTTGAAGATATTTTCCTTCAGTTTGCAAGGCTGGTGCCACCATAATTTCTGCTTTTTGGAACTCTTTAAGAGAGCTGTACCCACATGTGGACATAGAATTTCGTAAACCTCCGAAGAGGTTCATCCGGCCATCGTTTTCATTAGCGGGTCCGAGGAGTATTTCTTCTAGAGAACCTCGTAGCGGTGTCTGCACTTTTGTCCCCCTTGGCAAGGTGGGGTGGAAAGTCGCCATGCCCCAATGCGACCCTTGACCGGGAGCTTCGTTCGCAGCCGCTAATGGTGAACCGATCATTACTGCATCAGCTCCACAAACAATAGCTTTAGCTATATCCCCTCCTGTTGCCATGCCTCCATCAGCTATCACATGTACGTATACACCGGTCTCATCTAAATGACGTGTCCGAGCTGCGCGGGCGTCGGCAATAGCGGTAACTTGGGGAACTCCAATTCCGAGAACTCCGCGGGTCGTGCATGCATGTCCGGGCCCAACCCCGACGAGAACACCGGCGGCCCCAGTTCGCATAAGGTGAAGCGCCGCCTCATAGGATGCACACCCTCCAACGATCGTCGGGATCGGAAAATCTCGAACAAAGGTTTTAAGATTAAGCGGCTCTTTTGTTTTCGAAACATGTTCAGCAGTGACAACAGTTCCTTGTATGACTAATAGGTCTAATTCGCTTTGAAGGAGGTGTGAGGAGAATAATTCTGTGCGTTGTGGAGTAACAGAAGCGCATGAGATCACACCCGCAGCGTTTATTTCTTTAATTCGTTCGGAAATCAGTTCCAGCTTCACAGGCTCTAAATAGATTTTCTGCATTCTCCGAGTCGCATTCTCCGCGTCTAGCTCAGATATTTCTTCAAGCATGGGCGTCGGGTCTTCATATCTTGTCCAAAGACCTTCTAGGTTTAGAACCCCTATTCCTCCTAGTCGACCGATCTCTATTGCAGTTTGTGGGCTGATTACCCCATCCATTGCTGAAGCCATCAAAGGGAGTTCAAGAGAGAATGCGTCTATTTCCCATCCGATATCAACATCTTCGGGATCTCGGGTTCTCAGACTCGGGACGATAGCTATGTCATCAAAGCCGTAGGCTCTGCGTCCAGATTTACCTAGACCTACTTCTACTTCCGCCATGCAGTTACCCTTTTCTATGGGTGTGAAAACTTAAGTTTAGTGAACTTTCAGAGTTGGGGTTTGATGGTCTGTAGTTTCAAAATCACTTTCTATTCTTTATTTTCTGAAGATTCATCAATCTCAAGGATTGCTGTTAGGAACTGTCGGATCATTGTTCCTGTCGCACCCCAGACCGTGTCTCCAATGAGTTCGAAGAAATTTATGCTTCGTTTCTTCCCATCTCGAAGCACCCATATTTCCTCTCGAAAGACATCTTTCGAAAGAAGTTCAGATAGGGATACATGTAAGATTTTTTCGACTTCTATTGTGTTCGCCTTCAACTGGGGACGATGATCAAGTGCTGCTACAAATGGGGTTACAAAAGATTTACTTCCGACCGTAACGAATGGCTCTAAGTGGCCGAGCTTCAACGGGAGCGAAGGATCTAATCCAATTTCTTCATGGGCTTCCCGAAGAGCTGTATTCCATGGATCAATATCTTGTGGTTCTTGATTCCCGCCAGGAAAACTAACTTCGCTTGTATGGAAGCGCATAGTCTCAGATCGGCGAGTAAGGATCATCCAAACTTTTTCTTCTATTTCGTAAAGAGGAATTAAGACTGAAGATTTTCTATCGTACGTTCTACCTTTGCGAGGTTCAGAGTCTTTCTCAGTAAAGATTTTTTTTATAACTTCTAGATTGATATCAGGTATTTCAATTCGGGACCATGGTGGTGGTTCGCCCATAGTCCAATTTTGTGGTCGGGGAATCTTTTGCTTTCCTCCCCTTTTATTCTCCACTTTTCAACCTTAGTCTTCGAGAAGTGATTCAAGAAGTTCTGGTAGGCCTCCGGTTTTCAGGTTACTTATCACCCGTCCGGGGGGCGTCTCGCCGGTTTCCCATTCATTCCATTGTGCGAGAAGTTTAGCTGGGTCTGGTTTTGGCAGTTCATTCATATTTGGTGAGGGTACTAACAGTTTTGCTATTTGACTTGGTTGTCTTTATCACAAAAAGAAAAAAGGGCCGGATTGTCTCCGGCCCACTTTTCTTTCCAAATGGAATGATTACATCATTCCACCCATGCCACCCATGCCACCCATCGGGTCTCCCGCTGGCATTGGTGGTTCTGGTTCTGGCTTATCTGCAATTAGAGCTTCAGTTGTAAGAAGCAAGCTTGCGATGGATGCCGCATTCTGAAGAGCTGCTCGTGTCACTTTGGCGGGATCAATAACCCCGGCTTTAACGAGATCTTCATGCTCTCCTTTTGCTGCGTTGAATCCAACGTTGCCTTTTGCATCTTCGATTTCACGAACGATGATTGAGCCTTCAAACCCAGCATTTTCAGCAATAAGTTTTGCTGGAGCTGCTAAAGCGGTTGAAACCATTCTGGCTCCGGTTGCTTCATCTCCTTCTAGGTTACTGGCTGCTTCATCTACAGCACCTCTAGCACGAAGAAGAGCGGTTCCGCCACCAGCGACGACACCTTCCTCTATAGCTGCTCGAGTTGCTGAGAGTGCATCTTCAATGCGGTGCTTCTTCTCTTTGAGCTCAACTTCTGTTGCTGCGCCTACCTGAACCACAGCTACTCCGCCGCTGAGTTTTGCTAACCTTTCTTGAAGTTTTTCCCGATCCCAGTCAGAATCTGTGTTATCAATCTCAGCTTTGATCTGAGAAATGCGGCCTTCTACGTCTTCACGTGAACCCGCTCCTTCAATAAGGGTCGTATTGTCTTTGGTTATGACTATTTTTCTTGCCGTACCGAGAAGATCTAAGGTTACGCCATCAAGTTTTAGCCCTACTTCTTCTGCAATGACTTGTCCACCGGTGAGGATGGCCATATCTTGCAACATTGCTTTCCGTCGTTCGCCAAACCCAGGTGCTTTAACCGCAACGGAATTAAATGTTCCTCGGATTTTGTTTACAACGAGTGTGGCCAATGCTTCACCTTCAACATCTTCCGCAACAATGAGGAGAGGTTTTCCGGACTGCATTACTTTTTCTAGAACCGGTAACATTTCTTGAACAGATGAGATTTTTCCTTGTGTGAGCAGAATATATGGTTCTTCAAGTATTGCTTCTTGTCGCTCAGCATCTGTTACAAAGTATGGAGAGAGGTAACCTTTATCGAATTGCATACCTTCAGTGAAATCAAGGTCCATACCAAAAGTGTTTGATTCTTCAACTGTTACAACTCCGTCTTTACCTACTTTGTCTATCGCTTCAGCAATAACTTCACCGACTGTTTCATCAGCTGCTGAAATTGAAGCTACGTTAGCTATTTGGTCTTTAGAGTCAGCGACTTGTTCTGCCTGTGAACCGATTGATTCAACGGCAGCTTCTACTGCTGCTTGTATACCTTTTTTGAGCACCATTGGATTCGCTCCAGCAGCTACGTTCCGTAGTCCTTCACGAACCATGGCTTGAGCTAATACCGTTGCTGTGGTTGTTCCATCTCCGGCAACGTCATTGGTCTTGGTTGCTACTTCTTTTACGAGTTGTGCTCCCATGTTTTCAAATGGATCTTCAAGCTCTACTTCTCGAGCGATTGAAACTCCATCATTGGTAATTGTTGGTGCACCGAACTTTTTATCAAGAACGACGTTTCGACCTTTTGGCCCAAGTGTCACTTTTACTGCATCTGCGAGATGGTTTACTCCCGCTTCAAGTTTGCGACGTGCATCTTCATCGAATTTTAAAATCTTTGACATTGTTTCCTACCTATTTGACTACGGCGAGTACATCACGCGCCGAAAGGATTAATAGTTCTTCTCCACCACTAC
>JAYYZG010000111.1:0-15738 GCA_036687775.1 Actinomycetota bacterium | reverse complement strand
GTAGAAATGAACTGCCATTGCAACCATTGTTATAAGTTGGAAGTCCCGTTTCCTGCGGGTTGGTCCATAGCCCATATTCTCGCGATTCTTCTATCACTGACCTTTTAACTAATACCTTGCCGGTCAGCGATGCAGGGCATTTAGGAGATCCTGCTCCCAAATCAGTCCACGGTTCACGGTTCCATAGCCAATTACCCCAGCGGGAAAGAACTTGAGGAACTTGACTGAAATTTGATGCCCCTCCATCGAATTCTGGCACCCACCACCATCTGTGGTTGTACGGGAAAATCTCGTACTCCTCCATTGATAAATTCATCGTTTCAATATCCCAATAAGGAACAATGACGACATCCGGTGTTCTAGTCATAGCAGGAAGATTTTGATCGTCAATGATTGCATACGTTGATGTAGGGAAATCCCGTAGATACCAGCCATATGGCCAATACACATCGCTGTCTATCAATACGAGTAAATGATCTCCGGATTCAGCAAAGTGAGCGCGGTCCGATTGATAAAGTTGATCACTCCAAGCTTGTACTTCTGGTGTTGCTTGCCCAGCTTGTACAAGTAATTCTTGGGGTTCACCCCCTCGATCATAATTAGTTACAAGGCTATGGGTAGTTGAAAAAATAGCGCAAATGCTAAAGGCCACAATTAAAGCAATTTGATGCTTCAACCCACGAGTTCTTCGCCATAAGAATTGGACTCCAAGACCTGAAAGGATAATTGTTGGAAAAAGTGGGTGAATTATTAGCCACGGCATTCGTTCTGAAGCCCACGAATACAAAATTAGATTTCCTCCGGCCCACCACAGAGTGATCTGGCCAAAGAGATTTGGGCGGCGAAAGACTTGCCATATCCCGAACAGAGCGAAGAAGAGCACGAACCATTCATAAGCAGATAGCAGTGTGAGGTAATACTGCCATCTTGAGTCCCCTCTGGAACCCTCGTTCTGTTGGCTAGCCCAATAGTTGAAACCCGCTGTTAACCCATTTCTGAGTGCCCCATGTGGAGTTGATGTTGTATTAGGACCCGAAAATGATGTGAAAAACTGAGAGAAAAATCCTATAAATAAGAAAGTGGGGATTAAAGGAGTTAATAACCACTGCACTCGAGTTGGAGTTCTGAGGGACCTAAAGATCCTGCTCGAGGGGAAGACACCGTTTTTCATTACAGCGAATAAGAAGCTTCCTGTTACTAAAGCCGAAAGTAAGGCGCCATATAACGCCAATTTCCCTAAAGTTCCATTTCCTCCGCTGTCTCCTACCCAGAAGAGAATGGCAAGCATGCTGGCTAAACCTGAAAAGAGCGTCCATCGACGAATCCTAAACTCTTGTTCTTCGGCTGCCTGCTTAGATTGGTTTCTTCTACTGGAGATAACCAAATTTTCTTGTATCAGGAGCAGAAGCAGGAATACTCCAAAGAGAAAGATCGACAGTAGAACAGATTCCTTTATGGCCAATCCAACAACAAGAAATGAGAGCAAGGCACTTGGATGCCATCCTTTGGGATGTTCAAGAAATGCAAAGAGTAGAATTACGAAAATTGATGTTACGAGAAGGAAGAGCATGTCTTCTCGCCCGAATCGTGAGAAATACAGCATGCTAGGGCTAAGGACTATTAAGCCGATAGTTGCAACCGTTCCAACTGGACCTAACTGCTTTCGCCAAAACCAAGGAACGTAGATAATCAGAACTCCTGAAATAGCTGCGAGTAAACGGGCGGTGAAATCTGATTCGCCGAAGAGCCAGAAGAGGCCAGCTGTAATATAAAATCGAAGAGGACCGTGATACACGGGGTCATAACCACCAAAGTTTCCTTCTAAAAATCGAAGGGAGAACCATGCATCAAGGCTTTCGTCATGGTGAAAGGGTCGATCCCCCAGAAGAACCAATCTTGTTACTATTCCAAGTAACAGGAACGCAATAACGACCCGCTTGAAAGTAATTAATTTTGCAAGAGAATAACCAAATTCATTTACCTTCTTGGGGAAAGTGAAGGGGCGTTTCATCGGATCTCGCGAACATCATATATTAGGTAACCCCCAAGGTCATAAATGAGCTTGACCCCATTCGGCATGGTATCAGCTTCAATCCAACGGCTTGTCGGACTATCAAAGCCATAATGCTGCCTCTCCAATGGACCAAAGATGACATAATCCGTCTCATACTTCATGAGAGTAGTTTCAAAGTCAGGAGCCATTTCATAGATTTTTCGAAGGTCTTGATCACGGCCATACCAGTCTTTACCGAGGTCATTCAACCTCCCTGGGGCACCTGAAATCACAGACCTTCCTGCTATGACACGAACAGGGTGGGTATTGGTATTTGCGCTAGCGAAAATAGCATCAGAATTAGTGTTCTCCCGAACCCACTCCCCAACACTAATATCTGTTCCTGTTAAATATTCAACTGGATATGGGTCTGTTGTTTGATCAAGGGCCCTCCAGATATCTAAAGCCCCAGTTAATGTTAAGGAGCAGGTCAAACCAATAGCGGCAAATATTCTCATCCCTCCACGCGATAGAAGTCTGTCAATTGCTTCACCTACAAATGGTGATGCGAGGAGGAGAAAGAAAATGATGTACTTGGCATTATTCCCTGGCCAAAAATGCCAGATAGCGATATTGGGTATTACCAAAAGGCTAAACAAAGGTATCGCGTGGTTTCTAACTACTTTGTTTGATTTAGCTATACCCCAGACAGCTAAAGGAATAAACAATCCTGTATTAAGGAACCAAAACCAGACAAAATCCCATGGGTTATTTTCCCATGAAGACTTCCCTAGCATCCAAAGAAAGTGCCAACTTCTCCCGTCCCGATCTGGCCATTGCCAGATAACCATCGGGATCCCTATAACTAATGCTGGACAGAGAAATCGAATCCAATACTGTCGTCGGCTCATCGCAGCCCAGATAAATGACAGAAGAAGGATGGTTCCAAATGCGAAGACATGGAAAAATGGTAATAATCCTGTGAATACTCCAGCGAAAATGTACGTCCCCGAATTTTTTACTGATCGATTTTCCCACAATAAAACAATGACCAAGATAACAGCAGAGAAACCTATAAGCGTTGGTCTCTGAGGGTAGAGGAACCCCGTCACAGCATTATCAACCCAGTTCCTGTTAAAACCATCAAACGCGTAACTTCTTGGGAGATTCCCTAGTACGCCGAGTCCTTCCGCCGGTAAATCCTCAAACAGGAAGCGATACAAAGCCCCGGTCCCTCCCGAAAGTAGAAAAGCTGTCACAGCTATGAGTGCCGCACGAGTATTTGAGGTAAACCGGCGGCAACCGAGGTACAACATCGGTGGGAAAAAAGCAGCTAAGAAAAATGTTGAAATTTGCATAGCTGCGAAAACATCTGCTCCTAATGGAACAAACATTGCAGCAAACCAATCGACGCCAAAGTGGTATGAGAAACTTTCACCCGCGGCAGTTGGGAGTTCTGGAGGAAAGTTATCTCCGTATGCAAACGACGAAGTGTATGCAAGATGGGCGGACCAGTCTCCGAAAACAGAGAGGTGAGATACCGTTATCCCACCACTTGATGATTTCCCAAACGAAATATGAAGGATCCTTGCTGAAATGATAGAAGAAACAAGCAGAAGGAAAAGAGTGGTCCTAGGACTAGAAGGATCCTTCCATCGAGCTCTTATTCTTATAAAGAAATTCTCTAGATCTGCTTTAAGGACTGATCCCCTTCTAATCAGTAATGGCAAGTATGCAACGATCAGAACTACCTCTGTAATCACGATCATTTGCCAATTAGCCGTGGTTAACCAGGCAATAAAAAACCCTAGGAGCGAAACCTGCACTGTCCCGAGGCAAGCACCAAAAATTAGTCGTTCTTCAAAAACAAATGGGGTTCGGATTATATAGGTACTAGAAAAACCGATGATCACAACAACGAAAATGAATTGAACTACTGAAAAACTCACTCGTCGTCCTCCTAAGCTTTGAAATCGTCGGTTAACGACAAAGCTAATCTAACAGGCTCAGGTCTCTCATAAGGAATAGCGACTTCCGTGATCTATTTTCCAAAAATCAAGTTTTTGAAGCCCAGACATGTTTGCTTTCTTTAGAATCATGATTTCTGTAGCAACTGCTTCAGATCGGCGCTAGCGTTCGTGACTGTGCCAGAGGGACACACTATTCATCGACTAGCTGCTGATCTGAGGAAAGATTTTGTCGGCGAGCCAGTATCTGCTGACTCACCTCAGGGCAGGTTTGCAGAAGGGGCAGCTCTAGTTGATGGAGAAAAGATGTTGAAATCAGAGGCATGGGGAAAACACCTTTTCTGCTACTGGGAAAGTGGCAATATTCTGCATGTTCATTTAGGTCTTATCGGCAAGTTCCGCCCGGCTGACCCTTCATTACCCCCACCTGACACTATTCGATTGCGCTTATCGAATGGAAGCAAGTCATGGCATCTCACTGGGCCACAAACATGTGCGATGATACTTTCTGACGACCTTAAGCAAGTCATTGCAAAACTTGGTCCCGACCCTTTGCGTTTGGGGACCAGAGGAACTGGAAGATTTATTCGGGGGCTTTCTTCTTCAAAGAAACCCATAGGTGCGGCTTTACTTGACCAAGGTCTTTTGGCTGGAATTGGGAATGTATACAGATCGGAAATTCTTTTCTTATGTGGCATCCACCCTGAGACGCCTTGCAATTTGATTTCGGAGCAGGATGGGGGAAAACTCTGGGACTTAACTGTCTCCCTTCTTCGGAAGGGGAGAAAATTAAACCGAATCGTTACAGTACAGAAAGAGGATGTGGGAAGCGTCCCTTTAAGCGGGAACGAAAGAGAAGACTCAGTGTATGCATACAAAAGAGAAGGGCTTGATTGCAGGCGGTGCCCAAATGAAATTGAGATATCGTCGCTAGCAGGTAGATCTATTTGGCACTGTCCGCAATGTCAGGAGAAATAATGAATGATTTTGACGCAATCCTTCTGACATCATTTGGTGGACCAGAGCAAAATAGCGATGTGAAACCTTTCTTAAAAAATGTTGCCGCTGGAAGAGATATCCCTCTGGAACGTCTGGCACAAGTTGAAGAACAATATGCCCTATATGGTGGCGCTAGCCCTATAAATCAGCAGAATAGAGAGTTGATCGCAGCCCTACAGGTTGAATTGAATGCAAATGGAATACACATCCCTGTCTATCTCGGCAATAGAAACTGGGTTCCGTACATTAAAGATACGTTGGGTGATCTATATGACGATGGAAAGAGAAATATTCTGGCTTTGGTAACGAGCGCTTTCGGTTCTTACTCTGGTTGCAGGCAATATCAAGAAGATTTAGATAATGCCTTAGCTCAGATTAACGAACATGATCTCTATGTGGAAAAAGTGCGTCTGTACTGGAATCACCCTGGCTTTTTTGAAGCAATGTGTGACCAGTTGTCGTCAACACTCGAATCAATAGATATAGGGAAAGCGGGGCGAGTGCAACTGATTTTCACAGCGCATTCAATTCCATCGGCTTGGGAGATATCCAGCCCATACCGTTCCCAACTCTTAGAATTCTCTAAATCACTCTCAACTGTAGTAGCTCCAGATTTAGCCTGGGACCTTGTCTTTCAAAGTCGAAGTGGACCACCATCGGTTCCTTGGCTAGAGCCAGACATCATAGACCACCTTGATGCCTTAAAAGCTTCCGGAACTGACTGTGTTGTGATTACTCCAATCGGATTTGTATCCGATCACATGGAAGTGATGTATGACTTAGATAATCAAGCCATATCCCATGCTGCGAAATTAGGGATGGAGAGTAGACGAACACCTACGGTAGGGACACATCCCGCTTTCGTGAGAGGGCTTCGACAGCTAATACAGGAATACCTTGAAGCCAGATCCCCATTGGTTGCCTTTGGGGAACCTTGGACGTGCAACCCAAATTGTTGTCCTATTACACAACAGCGCCCTCCATCACGTCCGGAACAGTAAATGGCAAATTCTCAACGTAAAGAATTAGCCGTTGTAATTCCTGTTTTTAATGAAGAGGGAAACATACGGAAATGCGTAGAAGACTGGGTTGAGGTTCTCTCCTCTCTGGAAATTGATTTTGAATTAATAATCATTGATGACGGGTCATGGGATAGAAGCCCCGTAGTACTCAAAGAACTTAAGCCTCGTAGTGAAATTCGAATTATTACTAAACCCAATGAGGGGCATGGTCCTTCAATACTTCTTGGGTACAGAGAAGCTTCTGAAACAGCGGAATGGGTTTTCCAATCTGATAGCGACAATGAGATAAGCCCGCATGAATTCAGGAATTTTTGGGAGTCTCGGATTGGTAATGATGCTGTTCTGGGTTGGCGTAAGGATCGGCACCAGACATTTATCAGAAAAGCTGTTTCCAAGATTGCCGGATTAGTTACAAGAGTTTTCTTTGGCTGTCGGGTGCACGATGTAAATATCCCATTTCGTTTAATTCATGCAGAGACGCTAAGTAAAATTATTTCAAGAATCCCCAGAAAAACGTTTGCCCCAAACATAGCTATCAGCGGGGCTTTGTGTCGTTTGAAGCTAGCAATAGAGGAACTCCCAGTTCAATTTATAGGTCGCGAGAATGGTAAGCCTTCCTTCACAGACATAGGAATCGTTCTGCGAAGTTTCCGAGCCCTGATCCAAATAGTTCAAATTTCGAGAATGTTTCCATGAAGAACGTAGAGATACTTATTCTCGGTGGAGGTCCGACAGGATTAGGTGCCGCTCATCGATTGGAAGAACTTGAGTTCACGGATTGGTTGCTGCTAGAGCAAGCCGACCATCTTGGAGGCCTTGCTGGTTCTGAGGTGGATGATCAAGGTTTCGTATGGGACTTCGGCGGTCACGTATTGTTCTCCCATTATGAATATTTTGACAATCTCTTAGACGACCTTCTTGATGAGCAATGGATTAGTCACGAGAGAGAGGCTTGGATTTGGATGCGTGAACGATGGATCCCCTACCCCTTTCAAAATAATTTGTGGCGTTTGCCATCAATCGATCTTGAACGGTGTGTTCAAGGTCTTGAAACAAGACAGGATGTTCCAGATGGGAGCGAAGCTCAGAATTTTGATGACTGGATTCTTCGTTCTTTCGGAGAAGGGATAGCCGATACGTTCATGAGGCCATATAACTTCAAAGTTTGGGCGTACCCAACTGATTATCTCTCTACTGACTGGACTGGGGAACGTGTTGCCGAAGTAGATAAAGATAGGATTTTGGTAGATATAGATTCTAAAACTGATAGGAAAAGTTGGGGACCAAACTCGGTTTTCCGATTTCCTAAATCAGGAGGGACCGGAAGTATATGGCGTGAGCTAGGGAACAGACTTCCTCAAAGAAAAATTGAGAAAGAAATGAAAGTTTCTGAAATTAAGCCTGAAAGTAGGGTCGTCACTTGTGAGAGCGGCGAAAGCTTTAAGTATGGGAAACTTATTTCAACAATCCCAATGACGAAACTTCTGAAAAACATTCATGGAGAAGAAGAACTTCAGTCGCTAGCATCCTCTTTCAAATGGTCAAGCACACATGTTGTCGGAGTAGGCATCGATGGGAAGGTCCCTGACGATCTAGAATCAAAGTGTTGGATGTATTTTCCTGAAGATAACGTTCCTTTTTATCGCGCTACTGTCTTTTCAAACTATGCCCCAGCTAATGTTCCTCAACCTGGAAAACAATGGTCCTTAATGTGTGAGATATCTGAATCTTCATTAAAGCCAGTTAATCATGACGAGGTTATTCTCAATTCAATTGACGGATTAAAAGAAATTGGGTTGATCTCAGAGAGCGCGAATATTGTGAGCACTTGGAAAAAATTTCTTCCCCACGGCTATCCGACTCCCTTTATTGGAAGAGACGAAATCCTAGAAACAGTTGACCGTGGCCTCCAGGAATTGGGAATTTTTTCTCGAGGTCGTTTCGGGGGTTGGAAGTATGAGGTGTCGAATCAAGACCATTCTTTGATGCAAGGAGTCGAATGCATTAACGCACTTCTTCTCGGAGAGAAGGAATTGACTTACTATTTTCCTAAAGTTGTAAACAAACGAAATTAATTAGCTCGAAATCACAAAGGGCTAAATAGTAGCGAATTTACTTTTGAAAAAACGTCCATTCCAGAATTGCCACGATGACAAGGCAGTATTGGATTATTTTCTTATAAGAGGACAATAATTTTCTGTCCTAGCCGAATTATAAGATCACCGTATCTCCTTAGAAAGGTCAAAGATGGCACGCCAACAGAAACTTTCATTCGCTAAAGACTTTGCCCGTGAAATTATCCCAGTACCTGTAGCTGATGAGATGTCTGAATCATTTCTGGCTTACTCGTTATCAGTGATTACTGCCCGTGCGATTCCTGATATTCGTGATGGCCTCAAACCCGTACAACGAAGAATCCTTTATTCGATGCTTGGCATGGGGTTGCGACCAACCAACCCGCACAGAAAATGTGCCAGAGTCGTCGGTGACACTATGGGCAAATACCACCCTCATGGTGATATGGCTATTTACGAAGCACTAGTTCGGCTCGGACAAGATTTTGCGAGAATGGTAACTCTTGTTGATCCTCACGGAAACTTCGGTAGTTTAGATGACCCTCCGGCCGCATCTCGCTACACGGAGTGCAGACTCACCGAAGCAGCAATGGAGATGGTCCGTGAGATCGAAGAGGAAACTGTTGATTTCCGGCCGTCATATGATGGCGAAGGAACAGAGCCTATCTGCCTTCCGGGTCTACTTCCGAACCTCTTGGTGAATGGCACCTCTGGAATTGCCGTTGGGATGGCAACAAACATGCCGACTCATAACCTCAGAGAAGTTTTTGAAGCAATTTCATTAGTTATGAAAAAAAGAAGGCCGAAACCTACGCTGACTGAACTACTAGCCGTTCTCCCCGGTCCTGATTTTCCTTCAGGTGGGATAATCATTAACGAAGACCTTAAAGAAGCTTATAAAACTGGGAGAGGAACTTTTCGAATTCGGGCTCGAGTTAAATTTGAAAAGGTCACACGAACACGGCAAGGAATTGTCGTTACTGAATTGCCGTACATGGTAGGACCAGAAAAGGTTGTTAAAAAAATAAATGAGCTCGTTGTCGCTGAAAAACTTATTGGAATAGCTGATGCTAAAAATCTATCTGATAGGAAATCTGGCCTTCGTTTGCTGATAACCCTCAAGCCAAATGTGAATCCCGAAGCAGTACTTTCAGAGCTTTACAGGCAGACGCCACTTGAAGAAACCTTTGGCATAAACAACGTCGTCCTCGTAAATGGGATACCTGAAACATTAGGGGTTTACGATTTATGTCGCCACTACGTTGATCACCGTTTAGATGTTGTGATACGTAGAACACAATTTAGATTGGATCGCGCTCAAGATCGTTTACACATAGTTAAAGGTCTAATTATTGCTCTTGAAAGCATTGACCAAGTTGTTTCTATTATTAAAGGTTCTGAAGATGTTGATGCAGCAAAATCAGCATTGCGTAAAGAACTTAAACTTTCTGAAATACAAGCAACGCATATCCTAGACATGCAACTAAGAAGACTCACAGCATTAGAAATGCAGAAAATTCTTGATGAACGAGAAGAATTGACTGCAAGGATAAGAGAGTACAAAAAAATTCTTGACTCAGAGCAACGTCAACGGACAATCGTCTTAAAGGAACTTAAGGAAATTGTTGAGATCTATGGCGTTGAAAGAAAAACAGAAATCATATCAATAAAAGATGTCCCAGTTTATGAAGATGTCCCTCTAATTGATGAGAAAGATGTTCCAGACGAACCATGCCTTATCACCCTTTCCACTTCAGGGAAGGTAGGGAGAAGCTCGACAGAAGGAAGTCGGCGGTCTACTCCTGGTCAACATGATGTACTCGCTGCATCCACTCTAAGTACGACCCACAGTTTGGTGTTTGCGATTACTTCCGAAGGAAGAGCTGTATCAATGCGATCAATGGAACTCTCCGAGGTTAAAGGAAGAAGCCGAGGTTCAAATGCCGATAAGGCATTTAGCACAGGGAAAGGTGAGCAAATCCTTACAGTTATTTCACCGGGGGAAGAAAACATAGTTCTTATTACCACCAATGGAATAGCTAAAAGAATTTCTCCGACTGAACTCGGAGAAACCTCCAGCGGTAAACAGGTCATTAAACTTAAACCCAATGACAAATTAGCTGCTGCTTTTACTTGCCCTGAAGGGGTAGACATAATAATTGTCTCTTCTGATGCTCAAACTCTCCGTACCCCTGTTGACAAAGTAAGTATTCAAGGAAGGAATGCTGCAGGTGTCCTTGGCATGAAACTTCGCGATGGGGTGAAAATTGTGGGAGCCGGTGCAGCACTTGGCGATGGTGCTGTCGTCACTGTCACTGATATTGGTACTGCGAAAGTAACTCCATTTGAGGAGCTAGCTTCTAAAGGGCGTGGCGGTACAGGAATACGAATTACCAAGTTTACGAAGGAGAAGAATTTAGCTCTAGCGCGGATTGTCGGGCCCGATGTTCTTCTAGCCGTAATGGCTACCGACGAAGATCCGAAGAAAGCAGATCCTGTTCCTGTAGACCTCCCAGTTGAACATAAAAAACGAGACCTTGTAAGCACGAAAACTGACCGCAGAATTCTTGACGTCGGACCTCCACGATGGTGAAACGACAACTCTCATTAGGTGACAACAGAAAGTGACATGGCATGGCCACTACGACGAACACAAATAAAGTTAAATACGATGCAGATGCCATTCAAACCCTAGAAGGCCTTGAAGCTGTTAGGAAAAGGCCGGGGATGTACATAGGTGGCACAGGTAGCGATGGCCTTATGCATTTACTTTGGGAACTTATTGACAACGCGGTTGATGAAGCCGCTGCAGGTTTCTGCGACAGGATAGATGTCGTACTCCATCGAGATGGTTCCATGGAAGTCCTCGATGATGGGAGAGGCATCCCTGTCGGAAAACATAAGAAGCGAAGTGTGTCAGCGTTAGAAGTTGTTCTAACTGAGCTACATGCCGGCGGGAAATTCGGAGGTGGGGCTTACTCGTCATCAGGTGGTTTACATGGCGTGGGAGCGTCGGTCGTAAATGCGCTTTCGTCAAAACTCATTGCGGAAATAGACCGTAATGGGAACACCCACAAGTTATGTTTTCAGGATCGAGTCGCAGGTCAATTCAACACCAATGGAAAGTTCCGTGCGAGCCACACACTAGCCAAGACAAAAAAGACAAAAAAGACTGGATCAAGGATTAGGTTCTGGCCTGACCTTGAAGTCTTTGACCCAGAAGCATCAATAGATTTTGGCTTAGTTTGTGAGCGTGTGGCCCGCACATGCTTTATCGTTCCTGGCTTGAAAGTGCGCGTAGAAGATAAGCGAACTGGAAACAAAAATGCGCCCTTCGAGTATTTAAGCCGCGGGGGGCTTTCTGACCTAGTTGATTCATTAAGTTCTAGTGACTCTGTTTCAGAAATTATCAAGATCAGTGGAATAGACACATTTGAAGAAAAGGTTCCAGTTGATGGGAAAATGACAATCGTTGAACGGGAATGCACCGTGGAAGTTGCTTTACGATGGGTAGAGGGATACGAATCGAGCATCGTTTCTTTCGTCAATACTATCCCCACCCCTGAAGGCGGAACCCATTTAGCAGGGCTTGAACGGGCAATGACTCGAGCTGTAAATGATGCCCTATTGCCAGGTACCAAAAAACTCAGCAAACTCGCAAAATCTGGGAATGATCGAGCATCAAAAGAAGATGTGCAAGAGGGTTTGATGGTTGGACTCAAAGTAACATTTCCTGAGCCTCAGTTCCGAGGACAAACGAAACAGGAACTTGGAACTCCTGCCATACAAAGCATTGTTTATGAGATAACCAAACAAAGCCTTTCCGACTGGTTTGACGGTGCAGGGAAAAAAACTCACATTAACGCAGTGAGAGATAAAATCTCTAACGCCATATTGAATCGTGTCGCTTCAAAGGAGGTTCTTGACGCGAAAAGAAAAGCAGCGAATTTAGGCAGCACTGGTATGCCTGACAAATTAGCGGATTGCCGGACCCACGGAGAAGATAGCGAATTGCTAATAGTTGAAGGAGATTCTGCAGCGGGTCCTGCTAAAGCTGGTCGTGATGCTGAATACATGGCGATCCTTCCCCTCCGAGGAAAAGTTGTCAATGCTGGGAAAGCAACGATGAAACAAGTCATTGACAACACTGAAGCCCAAGCCTTAATTACTGCAATTGGTGCTGGCAGTGGCAAAGATTTCAATATTGATGATGCCCGTTACGGAAGAATTATTATTCTTTGTGATGCTGATGTAGATGGAAGCCATATCCGATGTCTGCTTTTAACGCTTATCTTTCATTACATGAAACCGTTGTTGGAAGATGGGCGAGTTTATGCCGCTCTACCTCCTCTGTATTCATCCAAATGGCGCGGAGAGACTCATTATGCATTCACGGACGATGAGCGAAACACTGTGACTAAGGAGAAGAAGATCCCTCTTGATAAATGGGTTCGGTTTAAGGGTTTAGGAGAGATGGATGTTGACGAGCTAGCTGAAACAACCTTAAATCCTGAGAGTCGCATCCTGAAACAGCTAACAATGGATGATGCTAAGCAGGCAAAGGAAGCTATGAAAATGTTTGAAACTTTAATGGGTTCCGATGTTTCAAAAAGAAGAGAATTTGTGCTCAAAAAAAGTGCTCTTTTCGATCGTGAAGCGCTGGACGTTTAAGCTAGAAACCAGGTTTCCAGACCATAACTGCGAGCATCACCACTAACGAGAGGTGGAGGATGCCTGAAAGCTTTGCTTCATGCTTTCCGATGTCAGGTAATGTCAGGAAAGGGGGCTTGTATAACAATGCCGCAGCAGCTACGCACGTTAACCAAAGAACTCCTGCCAAAGTAAGCCATAGCTGACTAAAGTCGTAAACGTCATCTGACATCCCTACAAGAGCTCCTCCGAAAACGCCACTGAGTAGAAGTGAAGGTGACATAACGGCCCCCAAGGTAGTCAAAGTAATTTGAGGATTGTCAGTTGATTTTTTGTATTTTGAGGTTATGGCTTGAGCGAAAAAAGCTGACCCCGTTCCAAGAATTACAGATAATAAGTGAAGAAATAGAACAAAATTGTATGAGCCACTATTAATTGCTGCGAATGTCATTTAAGTAAATTCCGGTTTAGTACGTTTCATCCTTACGTTAGTGGTGTAAATCGTAAACAAATACTTCTGAAGCCTTGCAAGAGTGAATAAATTTGAAAGTGTTTCTTTCATAACTTTTATCACACCTATCTGGTAAACATAGGTAATGGGTAATGGGGTTAAATCAGTGAACGAGAATATTCCACCGTATCTTTCTCCATCAAGTTCAAGTTTGTTTGAACAATGCGCTATGAAGTGGAAATTCAGGTACGTGGATCGCCTCCCTGACCCTCCTGGAGAGTCAGCGTTATTGGGAACTTTTGCCCATGAAGTACTCGAATTTCTACTCCAAGAAATACCTCAGGATAGGACGAAAGAAAGAGCAAAAGAACTAGCTGGAGTCATTTGGCCGAAAATTGAAAACGACACTAATTTCTTAGCCCTATCACTGGATGCTGATGAAGTCCGTAATTTCAAGTGGAAGAGTTGGAATGCTATTGAAGGACTTTGGAAGCTCGAAAACCCTAGCAAAGTCGAAGTCCAAGATACAGAACGAGATGTTCGAGTCGTACTTGAAGGCGTTCCTTTCCGAGGAGTAGTTGATCGGGTAGATAAAGAGGGACAGTCTGTAATTGTTGCAGATTACAAATCGGGTAAAGTTCCAAAGAAGAGATTTGCAGGAGACAAAATACGCCAGGTTCTTCTATATGCCGCAGCTATTAGGGAAGAAGACGGGGAATTACCTAGTAAAGCTCGTCTGTTATTCTTAGGTCAGGAAACGATAGAAACAGAGGTCTCCGAAGAGTCTCTCAAAGAGCCACTTGAGAGACTCCAGAACACCTGGGAACAACTCAACGTTGCTTGCACATCCAATGTGTTTCCTACTGCAACAGGCCCGCTGTGCGCGTGGTGCCCTTTCGTAACTCACTGCCCTGATGGAGAAGAACAAGTTCGTCAACTGGTTCGAAATAAACGCGTTCGCCATGATGCTCCGGCATTGGAAGCCCTTAGTTTGATCTGATTGTCGTTAACCCAATTTGTGCGTAGGCAATGCAGAAAGAATACTGTACGCAATGCCCGAATTGCCTGAAGTTGAATCCATTCGCCGTCAACTTGAGCCTTTACTTGCGGGTCGTTACGTTACTGAAGCTAATAGCCATCCATCAGGTAAATTCACCCCAGCGAGAGAGCTAGTTGGATTAGGCTTTGAAGCCGTTTTGAGACGTGGAAAGTACCTTCTATTTCAACTTGATGATGGGACTGAAATGGCTGTTCATCTAGGCATGACAGGCCAGCTGCTTCCGGTACATGACCTATCTGACCCGTATCTAAGAGCATGGTGGAAACTCGATAATGACTTAATTCTCGGGTATCGGGATGTTCGCCGATTTGGCCGGATACGAATTTACTTGTCGGGCCTATATGAAGGAACTCTCAGGGACCTTGGCCCTGAACCATTGTCGGATGACTTCACTGTTGATCAATTTTACGCTTCGTTGAAGAGAAGCAATAGAAAGATAAAAACACAACTCCTAAGCCAACGGCCTGTGGCTGGCGTCGGGAATATTTATGCTGATGAGGCATGTTTCAAAGCTGGCATTTATCCCGGTGTTAGGAAATTAACCAAAGCGCAAACAGTTGATCTTCATAAGAGTATTCGCCAGGTTCTTGCTCTCGCTGTTAAGAATGGTGGAACAACCTTGCGTGACTATGTCAATGCTGAAGGAAAGCAAGGTACAAACCAATATCACCTCGTTTGTTACGGACGGCATGGTGAACCATGCATCAATTGCGGAGAAGTTCTTCGCCGGACAGTGATTGACGGCAGGGGAACTACTTTCTGCGGGTCATGCCAACGCAGGTAAATGCCTAGAGTGTTGCGAGCCTCTCGTACATGAGTTGGAAGAAACCATCATCGTCAACTTCTGAAATCCAAAGACAATTAGATTCTTTCCTTCTCGCTCCCCAGTAATCAACGACGGTCATTCCCATTGTCAGACTTGAACGTGTTTCGATTTCAACGTATACGTCTTTCCCGGTGTATAAATCTGCGTTGATGAGGTATGCGATGGTTGCTGGGTCATGTACTGGGCTTCCAGCCATTCCATATCTTTCTAAATCAAAGCGATTATAGAAGGAAAGCAGTTGGGAGGATTTTGTACCAACTTCCGTTCCTAAATCTCGCAGGGATTGAATCCAATCTTCTGTCATTAATGCTTTATGTGTCACGTCTAAAGGCATAGCAACAATTGGAATCCCGCTACGGTACACGACGTCAGCTGCGTGGGGATCAACGTAAATATTGAATTCAGCCGCTGGTGTTACGTTTCCACCTACGAAATACCCGCCTCCCATACTCACTATTTGGTCTACCTTTTGAGCGATTCGTGGCTCTCGGACAAGTGCCATAGCAATGTTGGTAAGTGGTCCTACGGGACATAACGTGATCTCTCCATCATCGGCATCCATGAGCGTTTGGATAAGCCAATCAACAGCATGTTGGTCTTGGAGTTCCATTTTCGGCTGTTCCCATGTAGGCCCATCCAAACCAGTTTCACCATGAATAGCTTCTGCAGTAACTAATTTTCGCACCATAGGTCTA
>JAYYZG010000110.1:0-19638 GCA_036687775.1 Actinomycetota bacterium | reverse complement strand
ACGTTAACGCTGCAACATTAATGAGATAATCTTAGAAAAGACCAAATCCAACCAAATAAACGGACGCCAATCTAAAGGGGAGAAATGCAAGTAAATCAGTTAACTTGCCATATCGGTGCTGAAATTACTGGCGTTGATCTTGGCATTCTCACACCTGAACTTGTTGAAGAAATTAAGAAACTTTGGCTTGACCACAAAGTTCTGGTTTTTCGAGATCAGAATATAACCAGAGAAGAACATATCGCTTTTGGTCGCTGCTTCGGAGAATTAGAGATTCACCCATTTGCACCTAGTCCAGAGAATTACCCTGAAATAGTAAAGATTAAATCAGATGAGAAAGTCCAATACGCTGCCTCTAACTGGCATTCTGATGTGACTTGGCGGGAAGAGCCATCAATGGGGTCAATTTTGAAAGGACGCGTAATTCCTGAAGTTGGAGGGGATACTTCATTCGCTAACGCGGCAGAAGCCTACAATCGCTTACCTGAACAAGTAAAAGAAAAAGTAGATGAATTGTATGCAATCCATGACTTTACTAGAACTTTTGGGCGGCGCATGACTAACGAAGAACGGCACGAACAGCACAAAAAATATCCACCAGCGCGACACCCAGTCATTCGGACGCATCCTGAAACGGGAGAGCGGAGCATTTACACAAATAAACCGTTCGCTTCACACATTGAAGGAGCAGACCAAGAAGAAGGCCGTGAACTCCTTCGCATTCTTGAACAAGCAATCCTAGACCCGTCGATACAATGCCGAGTCAAATGGGCAGTTAATACAATCGTGATGTGGGACAACCGTATAGTCCAACACCATGCATCAAATGACTTCTACCCACAAACACGACATGTGGAACGAGTCACCATAGTAGGAGATAAACCTTTCTAAATTTAGACGACCAGTCCTTTAAGGTATTAGTTTAGAAATGAAAACAGGAATGTTATAACTATGAAAATTCGAAAGATAACAGGAAATATTGGCGCTGAAATCACTGAGATTGACTTAGCGAATGTGAGCGATGAAGAAATAGGGTTAATCAAAAAAGCGTGGCTTGACCACAAAGTTCTCGTGCTCCGTAAGCAGCACATTAGTGAAGAGGAGCACATAGCGTTCGGTCGTAAATTCGGCGAACTTGAGATTCACCCATTTGCTAGAGGAGGCCACGTCGGGCTAGGCAACCATCCAGAACTACTGAGAATTACATCAAATGCAGACAAAGAGTTTGCAGCCGTCAAATGGCATTCGGACGTAACGTGGCGTAAAGAACCATCTATGGGCTCTATTCTTAGAGGTGTAGTGATACCTGAAACAGGTGGAGACACGTGTTTCGCGAGTGCTGCAGCTGCATACGAATCATTACCAGATGATGTGAAATCCCAAATTGATGATCTCTACGCTATTCATGATTTCACGGTAAGTATTGGAGAAAAATATAACTCGGAAGAACGCTTAGAGAAACAAAAGGAATATCCTCCTGTCCGTCATCCGGTCGTTCGGACACATCCAGAAACCGGTGAACGTAGCATTTATACCAATGGATACCACACCTCCCATATCGAAGGCGTGTCAGAAGAAGAAAGCGATAAGATTCTTGCGACTTTAGAGTTGGCTATGTTAAGCCCGACTGTTCAATTTCGACTCAAATGGGAGAAAGATACTTTTGTTATGTGGGATAACAGGTCAACCCAGCATGCAGTAGCTGCAGATTTTTACCCTGCCGAGCGGATAGTGGAGCGCGTCACAATTATTGGAGATCGGCCATTTTGACATCTGATATAGCAACCTAACCTCTAGTCTTATAGGAGGCCTCCGTAGCTCAGATGGATAGAGCAACGGACTTCTAATCCGTAGGTCGCAGGTTCGACTCCTGCCGGGGGCGCTAATTCTCAGAATTACTGGGAAACAGATTTCATTCTCTGCCTTCGTTCAGTAAGCAGAAATTCCGTATAGCCATTGGCTTGGTTGCGACCTTCAAAGATGAGGGCAAGCGCAGCCTGATATGGAATGCTGGAATCAAGGTCATCACACATGGGATGGTAATCGCTGTCATTCACATTCTGTTCATCTACGAAAGCAGCCATTTCTTCCATGGTTGAAAGTATTTGTTCTTCGGTGACTACGCCATGATGTAACCAATTAGCAATATGTTGACTTGAGATCCGCAACGTGGCCCTATCCTCCATCAGTTGCACATTATTGATATCTGGGACTTTAGAACAACCCACTCCCTGTCCAACCCATCTGGATACGTAGCCAAGAATGCCCTGAACATTATTTCGAAGCTCAGCAGAGACTTCTTCAGGGCTAAGTTCACGATTAGATTCAAGGACGGGAATTTTTAGCATTAGATTTCTGTTGGTCGTGTCTCTATTTTCAAGCTCACTTTGAATACTTGCAACATCGATATCTAAATAGTGAAGCGCATGTAATGTCGCAGCAGTAGGTGAGGGAACCCAGGCACAACTCGCTCCTGACTTCGGGTGACCTATTTTCTCTGTGATCATGTCGGCCATGTCATCTGGTCGGGCCCACATCCCCTTGCCAATTTGACCATGGCCGAGAAGCCCTGCTGTCAAACCTTCATCAACATTGATATCTTCATATGCACTCAACCATTGTTGCGCTTTCATTTCGGTCTTAGGAACGAAAGGGCCAGCCTCCATGCTGGTGTGTATCTCATCTCCAGTGCGATCTAGGAAGCCAGTGTTGATAAAAACAACACGTTCTTTTGCTTCAGAAATGCAAGCGAGAAGATTTATCGAAGTTCTTCTTTCTTCATCCATGATCCCAATTTTTACGGTATTGGGAGGCAAACCTAAGAACTCTTCAATGTGGTCAAATATTTCAACTGCTAAGGCTACTTCATCCGGTCCATGCATTTTTGGTTTCACAATGTAAATAGAACCCTCAGGGCTGTTCCGGTTGCTACCAGTACTTTCGACATCGTGAACCCCACATAGTGTCGTTACGACCGCATCAATTAGAGTTTCAGGAGTTTTATGCCCATCTAAAGTGACTATGTCTGTCATCAAGTGCATGCCGACATTCCGTACGAGCATCAATGACCGGCGACGGATCATCATTTCGGAACCATCGAAACTTGTAATGGCGGAATCACTTTCAAGCTTTCGTACTATTGTCGTATCACCTTTGGCGAATTCAACGTTGATATCTCCTCGCATTAACCCAAGCCAATTGCTGTATGCGCGAACTTTGTCCTCCGCGTCAACTGTTGCTACTGAGTCTTCACAGTCCATGATCGTGCTTAATGCCGATTCAACCAGCACATCAGATATCCCAGCTTGATCATCCGCCCCTATGGGGTCAGAAGGATCAAAAGTTATTTCAATATGCAGGCCATGCTTTTTGAAGAAAATAGAATCAGGATTTTCAGATGATCCTAGATAGCCGACGAATTGTTTGGGATCAGCAAGACTTATCTGATTTTCCTCTATCGAAATTATTGTTGCTGAATCTTTGATTTCGTACTTTGTAGCTTCTGAATGACTGCCTTCTGCAAGTGGGAAATGTTCATCGAGGAGATTCCGAGCATAAGCGATGACTTTCGCACCACGAATCGGGTTGTAAGGCCCTGATTTTTCAGCGCCGCCATCTTCGCTAATCACATCTGTCCCATATAGGGCATCGTAGAGGCTTCCCCAGCGGGCATTAGCAGCGTTGATCGCATACCGAGCATTGTCAACGGGAACGACAAGTTGAGGAGCCGCAACACTAGCAATTTCTGGGTCAACGTTACTTGTTTGTACTTGTACCGAATCAGGTCGAGTTTTGATGTAGTCAATATCTGTGAGGAAACGTAGATACTCATCAGCATCATGATCCGTACTCCGGTTCTTTAAGTGCCATTCATCGATCTCACTTTGATAGTCGTCACGGATTCTGAGAAGACGTTCAACACGTGGGGCAAAGTCTTGGAGAAGTTTTTCAAAACCAGTCCAGAAATTATCTTCGTTTCTTTCAGTGCCAGATAAGGCAACATCGTTTACGAAGTTATACAGAACGTCATCTATTTCAATAGACCCTCTTGTAACTTTCGAAACGCCCATGTTCTCTCCCAGTTAAGCTTTTGCCTCTCTTAACTTAGTTGGAATTAGATTAAGAATCAGAATTGCTCTTCTTCAGTACTTCCTTTAAGTGCAAGTGTGCTTGCGGTTCCGCCGGAAATGACAGTAGCCACTTGGTCAAAATATCCGGCCCCAACTTCACGTTGGTGACGTGTCGCGCTGTACCCGTCACCTTCCATGTCAAATTCACGTTGTTGGAGTTCTACGTAAGCGGACATATCTTTTTCGGTATATGCCTTTGAAAGCTCAAACATGGAAGCGTTCAACGCATGCCAACCAGCAAGAGTGATGAATTGGAAACGGTATCCCATCGCACCAAGTTCTCGTTGGAATTTAGCGATAGTGTCATCGTCTAATGCTGCTTTCCAGTTGAAAGAAGGAGAGCAGTTATAAGCAAGCATTTTGTCCGGGAATTCATCTTTCATTGCTTCTGCAAAACGTTTTGCTTCTCCTAAGTCAGGAGTACTCGTCTCACACCAGACAAGGTCTGCGTAAGGAGCATAAGCTAAACCTCGGGAGATGGCTGCATCCATTCCATTCTCTACGTGGAAGAAACCTTCAGCTGAACGTTCTCCAGTGCAGAAACGCTGATCTCGTTCATCAACATCACTTGTAAGTAACGTTGCAGCTAAAGAATCTGTTCTTGCTACAACAAGTGAAGGGACGTTCATAACGTCGGCGGCTAATCGAGCAGCAGTGAGTGTTCTTACATGCTGCTGGGTCGGAACTAGAACCTTTCCACCCATGTGACCGCACTTTTTCTCGCTTGCCAGTTGATCTTCCCAGTGGACTCCAGCGGCTCCAGCAGCGATCATTGATTTCATGAGTTCGTAGGCGTTAAGCGGACCACCAAAACCTGCTTCTGCATCTGCGACGATAGGAACGAGCCATTCGCGGTCTCGTTTTCCCTCACTCCATTCAATTTGGTCTGCTCTTAGGAGGGCATTATTGATTCTGCGAACAACGGTCGGAACCGAATTCGCCGGATAAAGGCTCTGATCCGGGTACACCTGTTCAGCGAGATTTGCGTCACCGGCGACCTGCCATCCCGAGAGATAAATAGCTTCAAGTCCGCCCTTTACCATTTGTACGGCTTGGCCTCCCGTTAGGGCTCCCATGGCGTGCGTGTATGAGTTGCTATTTAGACGATCCCAAAGCTTCTCGGATCCTTGACGTGCAAGACTGTATTCAACATTGACGGAACCGCGTAATCCGACTACTTCTTCAGCGGAGTAATCGCGTTCAACACCTTCCCATCGGTCGTTTTCTTCCCAATCGCGGGAAAGTGCTGCAACTTGATCTTCAAAAGATTCGTTCATAATTAATGCTCCTTGAGTTAGAGAGCTAGAGGGGGATGAAACTAGCGAGTTAAGGATGCACCATCAAGAGTAAAAAATCAACTTAATTAAGGTATAAAAAATACTAAAAGTAGGTCAGGAGGTAAAAAGTGCAATATTTAACTTAAATTTGGTTACCCTTTTGGAAGAGAAGCGACTTTTAGGAGCAAAAAACTCATGGATTCACTTGTTTTCGGCCAACGCCTTCGCTACTTTCGAAAAAGAAATGGGTATACCCTAACCGAACTTGGCAAGCTAATTAATAGACCAGCTCCTTATCTATCTCAACTAGAAAATGGTAATTCGGAACCTAGAGTCAGCCTAGTAGGGGAGATAGCTTCAATTCTTGACTGCACACCGGCTGATCTTCTTGACCCCGAACCGCCCACAAGGAGAGCTGAACTAGAAATAGATCTTCGGCGTTTGCAAGAAGACCCAAAAAATCAAGAACGTAAACTTCCCTATGTGCGCCCTTCAACACGAATGCCAGATGAAGTTTTGGAGCACATTGTCGGACTCTATGCAGCCCTTGAAGATCACGCATTCGTTACACCCGCGGAAATAGATTCACCAGGAAATGATGTAAGGAACTCAAATATTCACCTCCGACGCGAAATGCGTGAAAGGAACAACTATTACGAAGAAATAGAGGTGTTAGTAAGTGAGATCTTAGATGCAGTCAATTATCCAGGGGCTGGTCCCGTATCGGAAAGAATACTAATGGATGTTTGTGACTATTTCGGGTTCACGGTTCGAAGGGCGGAAAACATTCCTCACTCAACAAGGTCAATCACAGACCAAAGAGAAAAAATTATATACATACCTCAACGGAACGATCTCCCTACGCGTGCATCACGTTCAGTGGTATTGCAAACCTTGGGACACTATGCACTCGACCATGAAGTGACCGACGATATTGGGGAATACCTGCGGCAAAGAATTGAGTCAAATTATTTTGCTGCAGCCATTCTGGCTCCGGAGAAACCTGCGGTAACATTTCTGCAAAATGCTTATGAAACCCATGATATATCTGTAGAAGACCTGCAAGAAATTTTCTATATTTCCTATGAAATGGCAGGTCACCGGTTAACTAATCTAGCTACAAAACATTTAGGGCTAACCATGCATTTCTTAAGATCTGATGACGAAGGGGTTGTTTGGAAAGCCTATGAGAACGATAGCGTTCCACTACCTCATGGCGTGGATGGGACTATCGAAGGAGAGCATTTGTGCAGGAATTGGGGAACTCGGCAAGCTTTCCACACGCAAGACTCATTCTCGCTTCACTACCAATATACGGATACCCCTAGCGGCCAATTTTGGTGTGTCACCTATGTAGAAGCAGACCGACTTCCACACCATGCCGTGACCATCGGAACAACGGCTGATCAGGCGAAGTGGTTCCGAGGTAGTGATACAAAGCGCTTTTCAACGTCATATTGCCCAGATAAAGATTGCTGTAGTACCGCAAGAGCTAGTGTGAGACAGCACTGGCATGGAGTGGCGTGGCCTTCTGCTCGCGATAGAAGCAACATTACTTCAGGACTTCCTCTTACACCGAAGGGATTCTCCCGTTTCCCAGGAGTGGATATGGTTGAGGTATATGAATTCCTTAATCGTCAGGAAAGCTCGTAATTAGAGAACAAGCATTTCTTGACCAAAGAAACGCATCGTTGCTTATAAAAGTGAAAGATTTTTTTCTATCTGGTTGGCGAGAATCATGGGGTCTATTTCGCCATTAACGACAAGATCAGCTTTCGACATTGATGGTTCTACAAATTTAGCGTGCATCGGTTGAACAGTCCGTAGGAATTGTGCTTCTGCTTGCTCAGCGGTTCTACCTCTTTCTGCTTCGTCGCGGATTACTCTCCGTAGAGCTCGGGTCACTTCTGGCGCATCAACAAATACTTTAAAATCAAGCAATTCACATATTTCTGGAAAGACAAGGAGCAGGATTCCGTCAATGATGACAACGTCAGTGCCGGTAACCTGAACTGAATCAGAAGTTCGAGTATGGGTAGCCATATCATAGACCGGCGAAGAGATCACTTTCCCTGAACGTAAATTCTGTAAATCATCAATAAACAGAGAGATATCTAAAGAATCAGGGTGGTCGTAGTTCACTAAAGCCCGTTCCTTTGGGGGAAGATGACCTTGATCACAGTAATAACTGTCAAAAGCTATTGTAGAAACTTCGTGAGGTAATGATTTAACAAGGGTGTTTGCTAAGGTTGTTTTTCCTGAGCAGCTACCACCAGCGATTCCGAGGAATATAGATCCCACAGTCAAACCTCGCTTTCAGTGAACCAATACGTGAAACTATAAAAAACTGCGAGCGGGTGAGGAGAATCGAACTCCCATCATCAGCTTGGAAGGCTGAGGTTCTAGCCGTTGAACTACACCCGCGGGTGTATTGAGCGTATCGTAACTTCAAGCAACTTTGACTAGCTTAAGAAGAATGAGAAATCACTTCTTAGACGAGTGAGAGTGGGTCAGCAGCCGGTAGACTTTCGCCCTGTGACCAGTTCTATAGAAAATCTTAAAGACAGTAAAGTCAAAGTAACGATTGAAGTTCCCGAAGATCAAATTGAAGATGCAATCAATGATGCCTTTAAGAAAATAGCTAAAGAAGTAAAAATGCCTGGATTTCGGAAAGGCAAAGCTCCCCGTAAAGTACTCGAAGCAAAATTCGGCAAAGAATACGCAAGAAGTGAGGCGCTAAATGAAATCATCGGAGATGTATACTTTCAGGCAGTCAACGAACACGAGCTTGACGTCATAGCCCAACCCGAAGTTGAGATTACAGATGGTCAAGAAGCTGGACCAGTGTCCTTTGAAGCTACGGTAGAGGTTCGTCCAGAAATCTCAGTTTCGGGATACAAGGATCTACAAATTGAAATCCCATCAATCGCTGTAACTGAAGAAGAAATCCAAGAAAGCATAGACCGATTGCGAGAACAAGCAGCGGAGCGAATCGAAGTCAAAAGACCAGCCGCACATGGAGACTTTATAACCATGAACCTTTCTGGATCAATCAATGGTGAAGCTGAGGAAAGTCTTACAGCGGAAGGGTTTACTTTCGAAATTGGTTCAAGTTTCATCGTAGAAACAATAAATGAAGCTCTTACGGGGGCGGAAATAGGTGAAATAAAAGAATTTGAAGGAACCCACCCTTCCGAGGAAGACTCGCAACTCTCATTCCAAGCTCTTATTAAGAACGTTGAAGAGAAAAAACTGCCAGACTTAACAGACGAACTTGTAGCAGAATTAACCGAATTCGAAACTGTGGCACTGCTGACCGCAGATACTGAGAGCCGAATAGAAGAGATGAAAAGAAGCCAAGTACCTTCTCAGCTATCAAGCAAACTTGGAGAAGCTTTGTCGGGACTTGTCTCTGAAGATCCTCCAGAAGCCCTAATTCAAGAACAAGTCCAAAACCAGATTCAAGATATGGCGATGAGGATGGCGCAGCAAGGAATGCAATTTGAACAATTTCTTCAAGCAACCGGTCAATCTGTTGAAGATTTAATTGCAAACCTTCGTGAGCCGGCTGAACAGGCAGTCAAGACAGATCTAGCGCTCCGGTCAATAGCGATATCAGAAAAATTTGAAATTTCGAAGACAGATTTAGATATCGAAATAGAAGAAATCGCAAAACAATACGCATGGCGTGCAGCTGTTGAAGCAAATGAAGTCAATCTTGAGGAAGAATTAACTCCAGAAGAGGTCGACGCCGCTATAAGTCCACGACTCAAGAGTGAGAAAGAAAAACTGCAACATTCAATGCATGAACACGGACAAATTAGAATTTTAAAAGCAGACTTGCTGAAGCAAAAAGCATTAAAATTCATTGAAGAATCAACGAAAATAGTTGATGATGATGGTAATGAATTAGATCGAGAAGAGCTTCTTTTGGACAAAAACACAGACAAAAGCCCAGAATTGAGCGAAACTAGTAGTAACCCCGATAGTGACAACCCCAACCTGGAAGAAGATTCAAGTGACTGAAATAAATATTGGACCGACGAATTATCTGGTGCCAACAGTTGTGGAACAAACTAATAGAGGAGAGCGCGGATACGACCTCTACTCGAAACTACTTAAAGAGAACATTATTTTTATTGGAACTCCAATTGATGATGGGATCGCAAATCTAGTATGCGCACAACTTCTCCACCTGGAATCAGAGAGCCCAGATAAAGATATAAGCCTCTATATCAATTCTCCAGGAGGTAACATAAATTCCGTCTTTGCCATCTATGACACGATGTCATACATCAAGCCTGAAGTCGCAACGATTTGTTACGGACAAGCAGTTGCAGCTGCGGCTGTTCTCCTCGCTGCTGGAACTCCGGGGAAAAGACTGGCTCTTCCTCACTCAAGAATTCTAATCCATCAACCATATGCAGGCGCCCAAGGTCAAGTTTCTGATTTAGAGATCGCATCACGTGAAATACAAAGGTTAAAGAATCAACTTGAAGATGTTCTCGCAACCCACACAGGGCAAACCGTTGAACAAATTCGATTGGATACTGATCGGGACAACATCATGGATGCTTATGAAGCAAAAGAATATGGGATCATTGATGAAGTCATTGACTCTCGATCTGTTGTCGATAATTCAGGACCTATAGCTGCGGTTTAAAAGAAAGGAGGATTGAAATGGCAAAGTTTGGTGAAACGACGGAACTGCTGAAATGTTCCTTCTGTGGGAAATCCCAAAAACAAGTGAAGAAACTTATCGCTGGTCCTGGAGTTTATATCTGCGATGAATGCATTGATCTTTGCAATGAAATCATTGACGAGGAATTATCCGCTCCGGCAGAAGTTGGATTTGACGAGCTGCCTAAACCAGAAGAGATTAATGCATTCCTTGATGATTACATTATCGGTCAAGAACAAGCTAAACGAATTCTCTCAGTAGCGGTCTACAACCATTATAAACGCGTTCAAGTCGGAGATAAGAATGAGGACGAAGTTGAACTCTCTAAAAGCAATATCTTGCTAATTGGTCCCACTGGGTGCGGGAAAACGCTAATGGCTGAAACGCTTGCTCGTATGTTAAATGTTCCATTCGCAATAGCAGATGCTACAGCATTAACAGAAGCAGGTTATGTTGGCGAAGATGTCGAGAATATACTCCTGAAACTAATTCAGGCTGCTGATCTAGATGTGAAAAAAGCAGAGATGGGAATAATTTATATAGACGAGATAGATAAAGTCTCTCGGAAGAGCGAAAACCCATCTATAACTAGAGATGTGTCGGGTGAAGGCGTTCAGCAGGCACTACTTAAAATTCTTGAAGGCACATCAGCATCAGTCCCTCCTCAAGGAGGAAGGAAACACCCCCATCAAGAATTCCTCCAGATTGACACGAAAAATATCCTCTTTATTTGTGGAGGAGCTTTCGCTGGTCTAGATGAAATTATTGAAAATAGAATTGGAAGTAGCGGAGTGGGTTTCGGCGCTGATATCCGTAAAGCAGCGGACAAGGATCTCACTCATCTTTATACGCAAGTCCAACCAGAAGACCTTGTTAAGTATGGGCTGATTCCAGAATTTATCGGACGTTTACCAGTTGTTGGCGCTGTAGGGAATCTTGAAAACGATGCACTCGTGAGAATTCTTAGCGAACCTAAAAATGCGCTAGTTCGACAATACAAAAAAATCTTTGGTTTCGAAAATGTTGATCTGGAATTCACCGAAGAAGCTTTGGAAGCTGTAGCAGAATTAGCACTTGAGCGACGGATTGGGGCACGCGGTCTGAGATCAATCTTGGAGGAAGTACTCCTTGAAGTGATGTATGACATTCCTGGGAGAGAAGATGTCGTCACTTGTGTTATTGATGAAGATGTGGTCCGCAAAAATCAAGCTCCAAAGCTGATACTACGCGGCGAAAGCGATTTAGCTGCATCGTAAGCAAGCACGCTCATGCATAAAGAAGAAGCTCTCCGTTTCCTGGAACAACACATTAACCGTCGTCTAAGCAGAGAAAGAATTGACAAGAGTTCTCTAGAGAATATGCGTTCGTTATCGCATTCACTGGGAGATCCGCAACTTGATTTTCCAATTGTTCATATAACAGGAACCAATGGGAAGGGGTCCACTTCCGCGATAGCGTCAAATTTGTTTTCATCGATAGGTTTAAAAGTGGGGACATACTCATCGCCGCACGTCAGTTCTATAACTGAGCGAATCCAAATTGATACAGTTCCAATCGGTGAGGATCATTTTACTGATTTAATTTCACATCTGGCTCTAGTGGAACCGTTATTGAAAGCTTCCCCAAGTTGGTTTGAACTTATGACCGCTGCTGCTTACCGTTGTTTTGCTGACCACGGGGTAGATGTAGCAGTTTTTGAGGTAGGGATGTTGGGCAGATTTGATGCAACAAATATCGCCGATGCAAAAGTATCTGTAATAACTAATGTCGGCTTTGACCATACCGATGGGTCGGGTGATTGGAGACGAAAATTGGCTTGGGAGAAAGCAGGAATTATAAAAAAAGACAGTATTCTCTGCTTAGGAGAAACAGATGAGGGATTAGAGGAATTGTTTTTAGCTGAGTCTCCACAAAAGATATATAGGCGAAATATTGATTTCGAATGTGTTGAAAATGATCTAGCTGTCGGCGGACGTCAACTTAGCATTCGTTCAATGGAAGCATCATATGACGATATTTTTTTAGCGCAACATGGACGGCATCAAGGGAACAATGCCTCAATCGCGCTTGCGGCTACTGAAGCTTTCCTAGAATCAGAGATACCTGAAGAAGTTGTCAAAGCAGCCTTTGGAGAAGTTAGCCTCCCTGGGCGATTCGAAGTATTGAATTCCTCGCCACTATTTGTGCTGGATGGCGCCCACAATCCCCCTGGTGCTATCGCTGCTGCGCAAACTCTCAAAAATGGTTTCACACATGCAGGAAAGAAGATCCTCATTGTAGGGATGACTGAGGAGAAAGATGCGAAATGGATGTTGCGCAGTCTAGAGGCGGAAAAATATGAGTTGGTTGTTTGCACCCAAGCGGAAAGCCCAAGGTCCATGCCCGCAAAGGAATTAGCAAACATAGCATTATCTACTAATCAAAATATTTTGACGTGCCTTCAACCAGAAGAAGCTTTACAAAAAGCATTTGCATACGCTGGAGAGGAAGACGTGATCCTCGGCACAGGGTCAATGTATGTGGTGGGGGCTTTGCGCGAAGCATTTGAAAGCTATAAATAACAACAGAAACAAAGAACAATTAGGTAGGATCACCTTATGAATCAAACACTAGTACTTTGCAAACCCGATGCAGTTGAAAGGGGTCTGGTAGGCGAAATAATCTCCAGATTTGAAAAAAAGGGCTTCAGTATCAAAGCAATGCGCATGTTAACGATTGGTCCTGATCTGGCGCAAAAGCATTACGCTGAACATGTTGAGAAAGCTTTTTACACAGACCTAGCTGAGTTTAGAGGTCGTTCGCCAGCAGTAGCTTTGATCATTGAAGGTCCAGAAGATACATGGTCAATTGTACGAAAGATGATGGGCGCCACAAATGCTGCTGAGGCAGAACCGGGAACTATTAGAGGGGACCTGAGCGCCCAATTTACAGAAAATCTTGTCCACGGATCAGATTCGGCTGAATCAGCTAAAAGAGAGATACAAATTTTCTTTCCTGATTCCTAGATCAAAAAAATAGCCATCTGGCTGAGGTGCATTGCACTTTTGGAAAGAAGTCGTAAACTAGGTATGCGGAAAGAGGCTTGTGTTATTTCATAAGCTGAGAGAGGCGTATGTGACGAAAATGAAACTAGGTAGTTTCTAATGGCTTCAATTCTAGGTGTAATGGGTCGTGATATGGCTGTTGACCTCGGCACTGCTAATACGCTGGTATATGTCCGCGGAGAAGGCATTGTCCTAAACGAGCCATCTGTCGTAGCTATAGATATAAGAGATGGATCTGCGCTTGCCGTAGGGTCAGATGCGAAGAGAATGATTGGTCGAACCCCTTCGCACATACAAGCTTCACGGCCACTGCGCGACGGTGTTATCGCTGATTTTGATATGTGTGAACAAATGCTTCGGCATTTCATTGAAAAAGTGCACCAAAGTCGTTTAGCGAAACCGCGTATGGTGATTTGTGTTCCGTCCGGAATAACTGGAGTTGAACAACGAGCAGTTCAGGAAGCAGCAGAATTTGCTGGCGCTCGAAAACCAGCGTACATAATTGAAGAGCCTATGGCTGCGGCAATCGGATCAGGAATGCGAGTTCAAGATCCGAGTGGGAATATGATCGTTGATATTGGAGGTGGGACAACTGAAGTGGCAGTAATTTCGCTTGGAGGAGTGGTAGCTAACAAATCAGTTCGCGTAGGCGGAGATGAACTAGATAATTCAATTATCCAGTTCATTAAGAAAGAATACAGTGTGGCTTTAGGAGTTCGGACTGCAGAAGAGTTAAAAATTAAATTGGCAAGTGCATGGTCCACCGAAGAACTTTATGCGGAAGTAAGAGGGCGTGATTTGATAACCGGCTTACCAAAAACAATTGTCACATCAACATCTGAAATTCGAGAGGCAATAGCAGAGCCGTTGGAAGCTATTCTTGATGCTGTGAAGATGACACTAGACGTCACTCCGCCTGAATTAGCTGCGGATATCATGGAAAAGGGAATCATGCTTGCGGGCGGAGGAGCGTTACTTACTGGAATGCCAGAGTGCATCGCCCATGAAACTGGAATGCCTGTCTGTGTTTCGCCTAACCCACTTCACGCGGTGGCACTGGGATCAGGAATGTCCCTAGAAGCATTTGATTCGCTAAAAGGTGTTCTGTTCACTTCTGCCCAAATCTGAGGTAAAGGGGGATTGTGAATGGCATTGCCACGAAGAAATAGTGGCTCTCGGTTTACACTTGCCGTACTTTTGCTTTCTTCAATAACTCTCATTTCGCTTGACGCGAGGGGTTATGAACCTTTAACCAAGTTGCGAAAGGCTGCAACAGCGGTTGTCCAGCCCTTTCGGAACTTAGCTAGCACCATTTTTGATCCAATTGGTGACGCTTGGGAATCGCTTTCACAAGGAGACAATTTAGAAAAAGAAAATGCTCTTTTGCGCGCTCAACTCGGAGATCTACTTGAGTACAGGACAACAACGGAAGGCGCTGTTGAGGAATTGGCGGCTCTTCGGACACAACTTGGCCTTGAGAACCTCGGTGGTCAAGAAACAGTGGTAGCTGAAGTTACAGCACAATCTGTTTCAAATTTTGACCCTTACATTCTCGAAATCGGGAAGGGAACCCAAAACGGAATACGCGAAGGTATGGCGGTAATTTCTGTAGGAGGTTTAATTGGACGTATTGAGGATCCGGGCCTACGAAGCGCGCGCGTTAGGCTAGTTACTGATCCAAATGTCAGTATTGGTGTTTTGGTGGTAGGCACAAATCAAGTAGGAATTCTCACAGGAAATGGTGTAGGGCAACCGTTGCGAGTGCCTGATGGAATTCCTGTTTCAGCTGACGTTGAAATAGGAAGCATTCTCGTGACTAGCGGTTCGGAAAGGAGCCCATACCCTGGAGGATTCGCGGTAGGAACAATTCTTGAAGTTCTCGTGGATGAAATCAATTTAGAGAAAGAACTAGTGGTTGCCCCTACTGGACAATTTGAGAATCTTGAATTTGTAACTGTTGTCCTATACGAACCGTTAGATAATCAGAATGGGCGAGGAAACTAATGTTGATGTTTCGCTTTATAAAAGCGTTATTTGTTATAACACTAGTTTTGGTACTGCAACTTGAACTTTTCTCTAGTATTCGTTTCTTTGGTGTTATGCCTGAATTGATGCTCGGTTTGGCTGTTGCTTCCGGCTGGCATGGTGGACCATCAAATGGTGCTTTAACCGGTTTCGTTTGTGGCTTCGCGGTTGACCTCTATCTTGCTACTCCATTGGGCTTAAGTGCTCTTTCCTACGCGCTCATTGCCTATCTAATTGGAATCGTGGCTGAAATAGTAGCCGAAGATGTCGAGAGAATAGTTCGGCTTATAATCTCAATCGCATCAGTAGCTTTGGGGCTAGTGTTGTTTGTTCTCTTCGGTGAATTGATTGCCGAACCGAATCTCTACAACAAGAACTTTGGAAAGATTCTCGTCGTGGGGGCACTATATACCGGTTTATTTGTTCCATTGCTCCACTATATGATGTCGTGGGTTTTTCATGAAGGCTCACACGCGGGTAACCAGCGACCTATGAATAGATCGCAGTTGACGTAACGTTTGGATAGGGGATGGCACCAGCATCAAAATATTTACATCAATCGCATCGTTTACGTTTGGCAATTCTTGCAGCAGTTGCGATTTCTTTATTTGTTCCATTAATAGCGAGGTTGTGGTATCTGCAGGTAATCAAAGAAACAGCATTTATTGAACGAGCTACTGATAATACAACCGAAACGATTATTGAAACCGCGCCACGAGGTAGAATTTTGGATGCAGAAGGACGTGTTCTAGTAGATAACCGTCCTTCCATCGTTGTCACTATTGATAAAGAAGAAATGGCGACTGTAGGAGAAGACGCCCTAGATGATCTTTTCTTCGATTTGGCAACAGAAATAAGTAGATCTGGTAGTTTGACGAAGGTAGTTGAAATAGAAGATGGATACCGGTCCAATCGCTATGGACCGTTCGCCCAAGTTCCGGTAGTGCAAGACATTTCAAAAGAGTTGCAGATTTACCTCGCAGAATACTCGTATAGATTCCCGGGTGTTAATACCACGGTTACAACAGTCCGAGACTATCCGTACGGATCATTAGCTGCACATATTCTTGGATACGTAGGATTACTTAGCGAGGACGAAATCGCTTCAGTTTCGTCAAAGAAGAAAACATATTTAGCGAATGATGAGATTGGTAAAACCGGTATTGAACTTTTCTATGAGGATGCATTGCGGGGAACTCCAGGCACGAAAGTAGTCACTGTAGACAAATTCAATAACATTTTGGAAATAAATGAGGAAGTCCCCGCGAAAGCTGGAAGTGATGTCCAATTAACAATCAATATTGATTTGCAGGCTTTAGCAGAGCAGGAACTAGAACGGGGTTTGAATCTAGCGCGACAACAGCCAACAAAATTTGAAGAAGAGGGAGTGGTGATCTTCAACGCTCCAGCGGGAGCGATGGTTGTCTTAGATCCGAGAAATGGATCGATCCTCGCTATGGCGTCATACCCATCGTTTGACCCTGAACTATTTGTTTCAGGCATAAGTCAAGATGATTTTGATGAACTAACTGATCCTGGAAACTATCTTCCGCTCCTAAATCGGACCATACAAGGTCAATATCCCCCCGGTTCTACATTTAAGCCATTTACCGCCTATGCGGCGTTGGATACAGGCTTAATTGGCTCGCGGGGCATTCTGGGGATTGATTCAATGTTTTATGACGAAGGTAAGTTTAGTATCCCAAATTGTGAGGGGGGGACCTGCGAATTCCAGAACGCTGGTGAGGCAGCATATGGGGATGTGGATTTGCGCTTAGCTCTAACGTATTCTTCAGATGTCTACTTTTATAATCTCGCAGCTAGTTTCGATATTCTTCCAGGATTTGATCTTGAATCTGTGCAAGTCGCCGCGAGATCCTTTGGATATGGTGTTCGCACTGGGGTGACTATTGCTAATGAAGGGAGCGGTCGTATACCCACGCCAGCTTCAAGGCGTGAAGCGTATCGTGAGAACCCAGATGCATTTTTAACCGGCCAATGGTTAACGGGGGATACTTTGAATACGTCAATCGGTCAGGGAGATGTTCTTGCTACGCCTCTGCAGATAGCGAACGCATATAGTGCTTTGGTAAATGGGGGCACACTATTTGCTCCTAACCTTGGGAAGATGGTCCTTAACCCAATCACAGGGGACACGGAGGTGGAATTTTCACCAAGAATCTTAAGAGAGATCTACTTGCCAGAAACATTTTCAGATCCAATTCTTGAAGGTTTGGCGGGGGTAACCACATGGCGATCTGATATAGGGACGGAAGGGACTGCATATAATGCATTCAAGGATTTCCCGCATGAGGACTGGCCAGTTTCTGGCAAAACAGGTACATCTGAAAAGCAAGTAGAAGGTCAATTAATAGCGGATTACGGGCTTTTCGTAGGGTGGGGACCGAATCCAGATCCGGAATATGTGGCAGTAGTAGTTTTAGAAGAAGCGGGTTTTGGTGGTCAAGTAGCAGCACCAGTAGTGAGAAGGTTTTTCGAACGCATTGCAAGAAACATAGTTCCGAGATATTTGAATCAGGATGAATTGGATGAACTCGCGAAACAAGAACTTGAGCAAAGTCGCCTGAATCTAGGGAATGAAAATACGGAAGAAGAAGAGGTTCAAGAAACATCATGAGAGACACAACCTCTAAGAAAAAATTTAACCTTAACCCGACGGGTGACCCGTGGTCTCCGTGGTTGCATATAGATATAGCGCTAGTCCTCAGTAGTATCGCTTTAGCAGTCACTGGCGCATTTATGGTTTATAGCGCTACTCGTGGGAATAACCCAGAACTCTATGACCGTTCGTATTTAAACCGCCAATTTCTTTTTGTTGGAGTTGGGACGGCAGCGATGATTGGATCAGCCTACGTTCCCTATAGGAGACTTCGTGATTGGGTTCCGATGGTTTTCTGGGCTGGAATGGTTCTATTGTTTCTTGTCCTTACTCCACTCGGAGTGGAACGTAATGGAACTCGAGCGTGGTTCGAATTTGGAAGTTTCCAGCTCCAACCCTCGGAACTTTGCAAAATAGCGTACATATTTATGATGGCTAATTATCTTGAACGGTTTAATGGCCGTTTAGACATTCGCCAATTAGGCAACGCTTTGTTACTGGGCGTTGTTCCTATAGGGCTTATTCTGATGGAAACCGATGTTGGTACTGCCCTTGTCTTTATCGCCATAACTATGGGAATGCTTTTGGTCGCTGGTGCGCAAGCAAAACATATTTTAATCTTGACAGTAGTTGGTATTTTCTTAGCTGTAGTTGTTTGGAGTAGCGGACTACTTCAGGATTATCAGCAAGATCGATTAACATCTTTCATTGATCCAGAGTCCAGTCAGACAGAAGCGGCGTATCAACAAACGCAAGCGCAAATTGCTATTGGTAGCGGCGGATTAACCGGACAAGGATTTGGTCAAGGGCAGCAAACGAGAGGTGAGTTTGTTCCAGAACAGCACACGGACTTTATCTTTTCGGTCATAGGTGAAGAGTTTGGATTTGTCGGATCTCTAGTAATTCTTGGTTTATTCGGAATAGTTATGTGGCGTTGTATGAGAACAGCTCGAAAATCCCCTGATCTGCTGGGTACGCTTATTAGTTGTGGTGTGATGACACTTTTTGCGTTCCAAATGTTTCAATCAGTTGGGATGACTTTGGGAATAATGCCAATCACCGGGATTCCAATCCCATTCGTTTCGTATGGAGGGTCTTCAGCGATTTCCTGTTTCATTGGGATTGGTTTAGTCCTAAATGTCCACATGAGGCGATATCAAGTTGTTCGATAGGTACAAGGAATCTCCCGAGTACAATAACTGGTATGAAAGGTTTCAGTAAATAATGAGTTCTATATGGGAAAGATTAGAGAAACATCTTCTGAATGTTGAGAAACCTGCACGTTACATTGGCTTGGAGCAAGGAGTTCAACAACCGAAACATGATGAGACTAATGTCGCTTGGTTGCTGACCTACCCGGATACATATGAAGTCGGATTCCCCAATCAAGGGCTTCAAATTCTTTATGAGATAATAAATGAATCTGAGAATAGTGAAGCTGAAAGGGCATACGCTCCCTGGGTTGATCTAGAGCAGATAATGAGAGAAGAGAATATCCCACTCTTTAGTGTCGATACGCACCGACCTGCAGCTGAATTTGATGTAGTTGCTTTTAATTTGTCGTCTGAACTGGTCTATACCAATTTAATAAACTGCATTGACCTTGCGAGAATTCCAGTTAGGTCCTCTCAGAGAGGAATTAATGATCCCTTGATTGGCGCAGGCGGCCATTGTACATACAATCCGGAACCATTGGGAGACATAGTTGACTTTTTTGTGTTAGGTGATGGGGAAGAGGTCGTGACTGAGATTACAAATGCAATTCATAAATTTAAATCAAGAACTGACGTTAATCGCGATAGAGATATGTTGTTGAAAAAGCTAGCGGCTATTGAAGGTGTTTATGTCCCGAGTTTATATA
>JAYYZG010000109.1:0-4902 GCA_036687775.1 Actinomycetota bacterium | reverse complement strand
GAACTTGGAACTTCTATCGCAGTTGCTTTCGCTAGAAACCCTATGATTCTCGCAAACAGTGGTTGGGATCTACAAGCAATGAGTAAGGGGAGGTTTAATCTCGGCTTAGGAAGCCAAATTAAACCCCATATCACCAAACGTTTTAGTATGGAATGGTCTAAACCTGCTGCTCGTATGCGAGAGATGATCTCAGCAACTCGAGCGATATGGGATTCATGGTTAACTGGAGAAAGACTAAACTTTCGTGGTGATTTTTATACCCACACTCTAATGACTCCATTCTTTGCCCCAAACAAAGAAGATTTAGGAGGATTTGGCCCGCCAAAAGTTTACTTAGCTGCAGTGGGTGAACTCATGACACAAGTCGCTGGGGAAGTTTGTGATGGGATTATCTGCCATGGTTTTACCACAGAAAAATACCTGCGCGAAGTTACGATCCCCAACATTGCTAAAGGAAGAGAAAAGGCTGGGAAATCTCTTGACGATTTTTCTATCTCTGGACCATTCTTTGTCGTGACTGGACAGGATGAAGAGCAGATGCAACAAGCCGCGTCTGCTACTCGCCAACAAATTGCTTTCTACGGCTCAACCCCTGCCTACCGTGGAGTACTTGAATTACATGGTTGGGGAGGACTCCAGGAAGAACTTAACCAACTCTCGAAACAGGGGGATTGGGTAAAAATGGGCACACTAATTGACGATGAAATCTTAAATACTTTTGCTGTCGTTGGTGAACCTAACAAAATTGCTCCCGAACTTGGAAAAAGATTTGGCGATGTAATTGATCGATTAAGTTTCTATGCGCCGGGACAATCCGAACCTGAACAATGGCGGCAAGTCATGGAAGATTTAAAAAGTATCTAACGTTGCATAGTTGTCGGATTGCTTTCACATAATGATTCCATCAACTGTCAACGAAGTCTCAACCGATTGGCTTAACCAAGTTCTTCCTGCAGAATTTGGGGAGGTCATAGACTTTTCTTGGGCTGATATAGGTGAAGGAGTAGGAATTCTCGGTGAAGTAAGTCGACTTAACCTCACTTACGCACCAAATCATATAGGTCCAAAAACACTGGTGGCGAAATTCCAGTCTCAAGCATTAGAAAATATTCTCCTCTGCCAAACAATGGGCTATTACGCGCGCGAAGTTAATTTCTACAAGAAAGGACGAGAGAAATTTCCCGTTCAAGCGCCAGAATGCTACTTCTCAGAAATGGATAGTGAAGGCGCTCCTTTCTCAATTCTCATTGAAGAGATCTTAAATACGACTGTAATGGATCAGATCACCGGAGCTGATATAGAAAAAACTGCTTCAGTTTTTTCCCTACTCGCTAAGCTTCATGCTCATTATTGGGAAACGGTCGAGCTATATGGACTTGATTGGCTCCCTCCGATGAATAACGAAATGTACAAACAATCCCAACACTTAGCGACAAACCTCTTCCGGAATTTTAAAGCCACGTGGTCTTCAAAACTTGATGCCGGCACACTTGATGCTGTTGAGAAATTCATCCCAAGATACCCCGATTTTTTAGATTGGGCAGTCGCACAAGGCAACCAAACCTTTACCCATAACGATGCCAGATCCGAGAATTATCTGATCAGCCCTGATGGTTCTATAACAATAATCGATTTCCAATACTGCACCCGTTTTTGGGGGGCATGGGACATTTCAAACTGGTTAAGTGCTTCTCTAGAAGTTGAGGACAGAAGAGAACATGAATTGGAACTCGTGAGTCATTATCATGACGAGTTAATTACCAATGGCGTGAAAGAATACTCCATAGAAGACTGCTGGCATGACATAAAAGCAAGCCTCATGGTTCAAACCTACAATCAGGTAATTGATAGCGACCTTGACTACGCAAATGAACGAGGAAAGCAGCTTTTAGAAAAATGCATAACAAGAACATTTGCTGCTGCTACAGACTATGAACTTGCAGCATTCATTGAAGGGATAGATTTCTAATGGCGAGAATTGTACTAACAAATGATGACGGTATTTTTTCACCTGGTCTGCACGCTCTTGCAATAGCCCTTAACAGCGAAGGTCATGATATTACTGTGGCTGCACCATCAAATGAAAGATCAGGTTGGGGAGCCGGAGTTGGAACTCTTGATAACGGCGCAGAATTTGAAATCCAACAATACACGATCCCTTCTGCACCTAATATTGCGGCTTGGGGCATTGATGGTCCTCCAGCATTCTGCGTTTTGACTGCAATGCTGGGAACCTTCGGTGAACCACCGGAACTTGTTATCTCAGGTAGTAACGATGGAGCAAATTGTGGACGTGGAATTCTTCACTCAGGAACAATCGGGGCTGCAATGATTGCTCAGAACTTCGGGATCTCAGGAATCGCAATTAGCCAGAAAAGGACGGAGAGTCAGATGCTCTGGGAAACAAGTGGAGTTGTCGCTGCAGCTGCGACTACTTGGATAATGCAAGCTCCCAGAAAAACAGTTCTGAACATAAACGTCCCGAACAAACCAGTTGCGCAGATCCGAGGCGTCCGATGGGGAAGAATCGCTGCTTTTGGGACAACAAAAACATCTTTAGAAGGAACCATCCCTGGAAAGTTACGGATTGTTGTATCCCCTCGAGATGTTGAACTGAAACAAGATACAGACACAGCTCTCGTAGATGAAGGATTCATAGCTGTAACAGGTTTAACGGGATACCGTTCAGAGGTAGATTCTAGCAATATGGCTCCAGCGGCACTTGAAGCTCACCTTCAGGCAAAAGTAGGAATTGGAAAGGACTCATGAAACGAACCATATTTGAAGAAGACCACCAACTATTCAGAGAATCTTTCAGACAATTTGTTCATAAGGAAATGGTTCCACACAATGACTTCTGGGAACAAGAAGGGATAGTAAGCAGAGAACTATTTGAAAAAGCTGGTGAATACGGGTTTCTAGGAATTGACCTCCCAGAAAAATACGGAGGGGGTGGAATCAACGACTACCGCTTTAATCAAATAATGGGGGAAGAATTCGACCTTGCTGGCGTCGCTACCGCTGGTTCTGGTCTCGGACTTCATAACGATATTTGTCTTCCATATTTCAAAGAATATTGCACCGATGAGCAAAAGGATCGGTGGATGACTGGACTGACAGATGGTTCTCTAATCACCGCTATTGCTATGAGCGAACCGGGTACTGGTTCTGACTTAGCATCAATAGCAACAACGGCTGTTAAAGACGGCGAAACGTACATTATGAACGGAGCTAAAACATTCATATCAAATGGAATCAACAGCGACCTTGTCATCGTCGCCGCAAAAACTGACCCAGATGCCCGCCATCGAGGAATTTCACTTTTTGTCGTGGAGAGGGGAATGGAAGGTTTCGAACGCGGCAGAAATTTAAAAAAAGTAGGGAGACATAGCCAAGACACTGCTGAACTCTTTTTTACAGATGTACGTGTTCCCTTGAGAAACTTGCTCGGCGAAAAAAACCAAGGCTTCTATTACATGATGTTTAACCTTCCTCAAGAAAGATTGAACATAGCTGTTTCTGCCGTCGCAGGAACACAGTACGCCTTTAATCTCACACTTGAGTACATCAAAGAACGGCATGCTTTCGGTCAACCAGTTGGGAGTTTCCAAAACAGCAGATTCAAGATGGCAGAAATTGCAACCGAACTAGAATTTGCATGGGCTTTCGTAGATAAATGTTCGTTAGCGCTAAACAATGGAGAGTTAACCGCCGAAGAAGCAGCGATGGCGAAATGGTGGACGACCGAACTCCAGAAAAGAGCAGTTGATCAGTGTCTCCAACTTCACGGGGGTTATGGATACATGGATGAATACCCAATTTCTCGCCTATGGAGAGATGGACGTGTGCAAAGTATCTACGGCGGAACTACGGAGATTATGAAAGAAATAGTTGGGCGAAACTTAGGGCTTTAACTTACTCAGTAAAGAATCCGCCATCTGGGTGAAGAATCTCCCCGGTGAAATAACTCGACTCATCGCTACAGAGAAAGAGTGCTGCGTTGGCGATTTCAATAGGTTCTCCTCGACGACCGAGCGGGATCATTTCATTAAATGCCGCCGTTTCGCTTTCATCCATGAGGTCAATAATCGCAGTCATATGGGTACTAATAAATCCTGGTCCTATGGAATTAACACGGATCCCTACGGGTCCTAACATGCGAGCAGCCTTCTTAGTTAGCATCCAAACACCGGCTTTTGAAACGGTATAGGGAACCGGACCAGCATCTGGATGTTTCGCTGCAATACTAGCAACAGTCACTATTGAACCTTGAGTGCCGCTCTCTAACATTCTCGCCGCGCAAGACTGCATTCCGAGAAGAGTTCCCTTGAGATTAACACTGAGCACTTTGTCAAATTGCTCAGGATCTCCTTCTACGAATTCCCACCCTGGTCTTTCTAAATAATCCTCACGACTCGTAACAATATTTTTTATGTCAGGTTCAATATCGCCGGAGACATAATTAGCGTGGCTTATCCCAGCAGCAGTAACTAAGCAGTCCAAACCTCCATACGATTCAACAGCCAAGTCGGCCATAGCATCGTTGTCAGCTCCGCTTGTCACATCAACACCTATTGATTTTGCTCTCCCACCTATTTCATTAATCATTTCAGCAGTTTCCAGAGCTTTATCACTTTGGATATCAGCAACGATTACAGCTGCGCCTTCTTCAGCAAAACGAATAGCTGTAGATCTACCAATACCGTTTCCAGCACCGGTGATTACCGCAACTTTACCATTCAAACGACCTGTCATTTATCCTCCTCATCTCTACCTAAGCCCATTAGATCAAAGATCATCATCTAAGACAAAACACAATTACCTTTCCAAGCTTCTAAAGAGCTAAATAACTATCGGCAATAATGAAACATAAAATCATATTGTCAAGAATGTAAGCCCGTA
>JAYYZG010000108.1:0-13155 GCA_036687775.1 Actinomycetota bacterium | reverse complement strand
TTCAGCTATAGGGCTTGTCGAATAACTCGTTACTATATTTCGCTCTCGGCTATAGAAATCCTCATAATACGCTTCAGTCCATCCTGCCCTTACTGCGATATCGTTTTCACGAAGATTTCTCCAGTATTGCTCCCAACCATCTTCACCGAACACGGCTATTGAAGCTAATAGGAATCCCATGCCAGGGGCTGATGTTTCCGGATTCTGTGTTACGAAAGAACCTGCGTATTCTCTTTCTGTTAAGTCTTTAATGCTACTCGGTTGATTTATTGACTCATCAATCCAATAATTGAGGCATATATCTCCAAAATCTACTGGGGTAACTCGCGCAAATGGGTCTAGTTTTAAGCTAACTGCTAACTCGTCCCATGTAGAAGGTTTATATGGTGTAAACACATTGTTCAATAAGGCCCGACATAGAAATGTGTTGTCAACACCAAACATGACATCACCTATGGGATTACCTGAAGTCAATACCGCTTGAGAAACCATTGTCCCCGTATCTGCAGTAGTAAGAATATTTACAGTAATTCCTGTCTCTTCAGTAAATTTCTCAAATGCGCCTTCAGGGGATAGAAATGCATCGTAAACAACCAGATCAATCGATTGACCAGAAACGTTTTCTCTCTCTACGTTGGTTATAGATATTGCCGTTGAGTCAGTAGCGGTTAAACACTCAGAAGCTGACTGGTTATTGTTACCGCTCGAATCTGAGCAAGCAAAAATGAATAATGGCACAAACGTTATAGCTGTAAATACTGAGAATAGTTTCGTTGGCGCTTTCATAATTTCCTCCGCTGGCATTATCCAGTTCAGGTATCAGGGTCTGCAATGTTCACTGCATTCTCAGCCTGTCTACACAAGCTCCCCTATTTGAATAAGCACATCATAGCTCATTTACGACTCTCTCTATACATTGTGTGGCAGAACCCATTGAGTCAGATACCATTTCCTTGATGTCAAGCAGATTAGAAATTGAGATAACCAGCAAAGTAAACGATACTTCGCACACTTGGCGTGCAGTTGGGGCGAAAGAACCGAAGGGTACCATCAAGACTTCGTTACTTCCAAAGGGAGCTGATGTTGGAGATATGTTCCGAGTCGAAGCTGAATTCCTTCTTGATGGAATTGAAATTATTTCCGTACTTCCACCGAAAGCTAAACGTATAGAACCCGAACGCCTTGAACTTATTGGATCAGGCAAATCAGAATCTGGTGTGACGACTTCTTTAGTTAGAAAAAAGAAAAGAAATGATCGAAGGGAAAATAAGAAAAAATCAGGGAAGTCTAAAGCAAAAGTTAATGAGCAATCCAAAAGAAAGTCGAAAAAATCCCCAAAGAAGCGTCATAAGTCATTTCAACCACCAAGAGGTCAACGCCTAAAAGCTAAAAGAACGAATCGAAACAAATTTTTGAATACCTTACCAGAATCACACCGCCCCTTGGCAACTGAAGTTATGCGTGGATCAATTCCTAAACTTAGAGACAAATTAAAGGTGATGGATTTACCAGATGGGTTCAACGAACCAATCCTTGGTTATGCCGAAGAACTTAATCGTGGAATTAAGGCCGCCGAATGGTTAGATAAGGCAGAGGCAGTGGATAAGGATGTTGAGTCTGTTGATCTTCAAGATTTCCGATCTGTGGTAGCTGCATCATCGAACTTGGCTAAATCTCCGGACGCCATTTCTCTAAAGGACAAGTTAGAAGCTGCTCTCAAAACAAGAATAGAAAAAGAACAACAAGAATGGTTGAAGATAATCAAAACAGCGTTAGATGAAGGAAAGGTCGTAAGGGCTCTGAACTTTAGCTCCCGTCCACCCAAAGCAGGGGCACAACTTCCCGAAGATGTAACCAAAGTGCTCGTACAACAGGCAAGTGATGCTCTTAGCAGTGATGCAACGCCAGAAAGATGGGGCGTGGTAGCGGAAGCAGTAGCCTTCTCACCGATACGACTAAAAGTACAACCAAAAAGTTTGCCAGCTAATGTGGACGAAAATCTTGAAAAGCTTTTACGTAAGCATTCAGAGCGCTTTCCAGCAATAACTGCGTTGTCTAAGCAATCTACTTAACTACAAATAAAGTTTCATAACTGTTTAGAAACTTCAATTAATCGAGCAGTGATATGGAACCTTTCAAAGTAATTCTTTGTCGCCCTATCTCCTGGGAAAGTTCTTCCAATCAACAGTGAAGACCCGTTAGCTCGTGACCAATCAATTGCGAAGTTCATTATTGCCTCCCCTATTCCGACTTCACGGGCATCAATATGAACAAATACTTCGTGAATGTTCGTCGCGATATCAGGGCCAATAGTTACAAGTTCGAGCAACATATATCCCAACGGGTAGCTATCGTACTCACCTAGCACTATTTCCTTTCGAGCATTACTCATAAATTCATGAAAAGCTGTTGCCGGTACATCCCCTACTGAATCGATTTGATCCCAAAGCTTAAATCCTTTTCTGGTCGCAGCTTCCACACGCGCAGCAGTAAACAAATCAGTGAAATGTTCTTCATCATTCAAATCAGAGAGTCTGGCGGTTTCAGCCATTGACTTAATTAAAGCCGCTCATCAAATGCCCGCACCACAGTTTGGGCAAGCGTCTTCAGCATCTATAGCTTTCTGACTAACAAGTGTGAAACAACTAGAACATAGAACTTCGTCATCCTTCTCGGAAACAAGCTCCGCAGTATCGCCTGCTTCTTTTTTAGGTGGAGATTCAGCTGCCTCTTCATCGTCGTCAGCAGATATTCTTTCTTGAAGAATGGCGCTTAGGTCAGCTTCAACTTCATCTGAATCTTCTGTTTCTTCCTCTGATGCAGCGATAGTTTCAAGAGAGGTTGGTTCTTCAAAATCATCGTCGTCATCATCAGGAAGATCGCCGTCTTCATCATCTTCAAAAAGCTCTTCATCGTCAGGGCCTTCAATAACGTCATCGTCTGGATCGATAGCATCCAGATCTAAAGTTTCATCGTTTTCTTCTTCATCAGTGTTCTGATTAACCGGCATCTTTCCTCACTATTTCACCTATCAACGGGACTATAGAGCTTTTATTGCGTATACAGGTGTCAAATTAGAGTTTTTAGAAACTTTCTATGTATTCGATTCACGTTTTTCAGCTGCTTTTCGTTCGCTTTGAAGCCGCTCTAAATCGGTTTCATCAGTATGATCGACAAACTTCATCATTTCCGCTACTACGTGGTGACCCGCTTCTTCAGAAATTAAACGATGCATTTCTTGACCGACCTCTCTATAGGACGGATGGCCCTGGGGAGTAGTGCGAAGTTCAATCATATGCATAGCGGAACGTGCATTGATATTCATGTTAAAACGTATTTTGTAAGCCAAACTAACTGCATATGCTGCCTGATCAGGAAAGTCATCGATCAAAAGATCGTGTAAATCTGCTGATCTTTCCATAGCTTCTTCGAATATTGACCCCATTCCGGCAGCATCAACGAGTGGGGATCCTGTGTAACCATGGTACGGACTCAACTTTTGCCAATCCATCGTCAGCATCCTGTGCCTCTGAAGGTCTCGGAATGCCCCATAGTCGACAAGAACGTCAAACCTATAAAAAGGTCTTTCTAATGCCCTTCCCGGTTTATGGCGCCTATTGTTCCGATCCCCAACGTATGCGCGAACAATAGCCATACGGTCCTCAAAGTTCATTCCAGCGACACGGCGTTCAAGTTGTTCTTCTGGCATGGTTGAATGCGGATACATCATAGAAGCGATCATTTTCGTCTCACCATCCGGATCAAAATCCACAAGTCGAACGAGTGGCGCAGGGTCAACGGTTGAGCCATCTGGAAATAGTGCACTCACTACATCTGCCGTGTCTTCACGTGTTTCTTCAAGGTAGCGACTCCAAACTACTCCCCTATCTTCTCTATCTACCCTCTCCAGGAAGGATGGTATAACCTTACGAAGTTCATTTAGCATTAGGTCTGCGTAGTAGCGTGATTCGGGTAATGGGTGGGCACGCATGCGCAACAGGAGAGCTTCGTACGCCTGTCCAGTGCCATATATTCCCACATTTGACAAAGATGCTGCGGGGAGAAGCCCTCGAAGAGCGTCGAATGCCTTCGCTTTAACTGCTTGCCTGTAAACGAAGTCACCGTCATCGGGATGTTTCGGGAATTGAGACCGAACAAAGTCTTGCATTTGGGGTACGAGCAGTGCATAGGTGTCAAACAACCTATCCATGTCGCCTATATATTTTGCCCCATAGCCGGATTCCAATATTTCCGGGTCGCGATAGTATCGGTATCTTCCACCGAATCTTGAATCATACGAAATATACCTAGTTGACTGTTCCAAGTAGCTCATCAGGCGTCCCCATTCAAGTACTTTCGTCAAAAGATTCGATGCTTGTTCACAAGCGAGGTGAACTCCGCCCAATTGGGCAACCGAATCGTCACCATACTCAAAGAAAATACGGTGATACAGCTTTTCGGCGTGCTCTAAACCTATTGTCGCGTCAATGCTCGCATCGCCAGCAATATCTAGGTCACCGAGGAATTCCTCTAGAAATAGACGCCTTAAACTTTTAGGTGAACGGCTGTATCTCGCAAAGAGAGCTCCCTTCACCACTTCTGGCAAATTTACCAGTGCAAAAACTGGTTTATCCAGATTGGTAAAATATCTTCGAAGCACATCTGCTTCTTCGTTTGACCACTCTTCAGCTACGTAAACGCTCACGACTCTTGAGATTACGCTGCAAATTGGTCAAACGTGTGGAGGGTCAATGGATTAATTTGAAAAGCCAACAATTATTTGTATTGCATGCGGAAATACCTCTACAGAGAATGCTTTATGGCGTCCTATACTTCTGTTATCAAGAATGAGTTTCTTTGCTTTGGTGAAATCGTAAGTGAATGATCTTCCTTTCTTAAGCCGTAACTGAGGGTGCGGTAAATGATCACCAGTTATCAATTTTTTTCTAGCAATTGTTGCTTGCCTTATATCAAGATTTGACTCTATTTCTTCCATAAACCCGTCGCCAGGGTGGGCTTTCGGAGCGTACCGATACCCATTGCTGACTTGGGTATTGACGATCCCTGTGCTGGCCCAAGGTCGAAGTAAATTAAGGATTAACAGAGAAGATGCAAAATAGTAGCAATCACGTTCTATTGATAGGCAACCAATATCAATGCTGCATGAGGTAACAGTTGAATTTGCTGGGTAATCTAAGTTGATGTTTCCACCAAGTGAAGTGAATACATTACCACCAGTGATTCCAATCATAGATTCACCCGCTTCATATAGCTCAGCTATTTGTCTATCAGATTCCGCTATTTTTAGACCACGTGGTCGACGAATTTCTTTATTCCAAGTTCGAAGCAAGTGATTAGAGTTAGCTTTAGACATCTTCCGGAATTCTCGCCAGTCGCCGTCCCCTAAGCCACCCATACAGAATAGATAACTCATAAAGCAGATACATTGGCACTGCTAATGCTAAAAGTGAGATAGGGTCGCCGCTGGGAGTTAGCACAGCAACTACTACTACGATAATTACTACCGCATATCGCCATTGTTTTCGGAGTGTGACGTAACTTAGTATTCCTAGGCGTTGCAGGATTATCAGGACAACAGGTAACTGAAAACCAAGTCCGAAAGCCAACATCATTTTTATAACGAATGAGATATAGGCTTTGGCTCGAAATTCTGTGATCAGATCCGTGCCTCCAACTGATACTAAAAAGTCCAGTGCTCGCGGAAGCGTTAGAAAAGCCAATGTTATTCCAGCTACAAATAAGACAATGCCACTACCGACCAGAATCAATCCTTGGCGACGCTCCCCTTTGTGCAACCCTGGGCTAACAAATTTCCAGAATTGCCAAAGCCAGACTGGTACAGCCAAAGCAAGACCTACGTATGCTGAAACCATAAACCTCGTATTTAGACCTTCAAGTGGCTCGTCAACGCGAAGTGTGCAATCAGTTCCTAACGTTTCGCAATATGGGTCAAGGATAAAACTTATAATTTCTGGGTATAAGACCCACCCGACAATTGCACCTATTAATACTGCGGTTAAGCTTCGAATTATGCGAATTCGGAGCTCTGTCAAGTGCTCTAGCACACCCATTCGTCCCAGCGGGTTCGCTTTATTCGTTTTCATTACCATTAAGATTTACAGTGTTTGTTGAGTTGTCGTCCTTTTTATTATCGCTACTTTCAATTAGCGCATGCCCTTTCTCGCGAGCAATTTCCTCTATTGGCTCATCGAATGACCGTTTCATTTCATCTTGAAAAGTTGTGCTCATTTGACGAATTGACGACGTAATTTTGCCCATAGTTCTTGCTACTTCTGGAAGTTTTTTGGGTCCAATAAAGATTAAGGTAACTAAAAGAATCACAAGGAGTTCGCCTCCGCCAATGTTAAACACACCTAAAGAGTACCTATAACTATGCTGTTAGACGCAAACCTTGAAGAACTTAGAGAAGTTTTAGGCTTCCCAGTGGCCAAATCCTTATAAAAGCTCGCCCAACAACGTTGTCTTCATGTATAGGTCCAAAATATCGAGAGTCCCTTGATCCCGATCGATTATCACCTAATACAAAAACATGATCATTTGGAATTAAGCAAGTAGTTTCTGTCGCTTGTTCGCACTTGCTAAAATCAACAAAATCAGTTGTTGTGATCCCATCAGCCAAATAAGGCTCTTCAAGGAGTTTCCTTTCAGGATCTCCTTTCTCTTTGATAAATATCTGTCCATCAAATATTTCTATCCATTCCCCTTCTAGCGCAATTACTCTCTTGATTAAATCAGCCTTAGCCCCATTTCCTTCATTTCGTTTCTGAAATACGATCAGATCACCTCTACTGATATCACCATATTCATAACTCAGCTTGTTCACCAAAACACGATCACCCACTTGCAGTGTGGGTGTCATTGATGACGAGGGGATGTAATAGGCTTGCATCAGGAATGTTTTTATCAGGAAGGCGACGAGTAAAGCTCCGATGATCACTCCAAGCCACTCGAGTGCTCCTCTGCCACTTTTTTCTTTATCTGCAGAGGTATCGTCAAGTTTGAATTCGAGTTGATGTGACTCATCTGGGTACGGCGAAAGAGTATCTAATCTAACTTCACTGACACTTTGCTCTTCATCAACGTCTACGACCTTATCCTCTGCTTGGCTCAATTCACTCGGATCAAATTTTGGCGAATCTTCATAAGATTTTTTGATTGCACGGGATAGGACATCATCTACCCAGTTAGGGTCATCTTCATTATTTCTTTCATGCGATTCCATTGATCAACTCTCGTAACGGTTACGAATTTTATCTATTAAAGACCCAAATTCATTAATTGAATTTGAAATTGCTGTTGTGCTCTCAACTAATTCAGTACCAGGTTCTAAACGAAGGAGTAATCGACCTAACCAAGTTCCCGTCGACACAGGTAATGAGACAAGAAGTCGGCCATCTTCTTGCAGTTCTACGTTGGTCGTCGGGTATTTCGCAATTATCCATTCATCTTCTCTCTCAATTAACAACTTCGCTATTTCGCTATTAGGAAAAGAGAATTCCAATTCTCCTGATATTGATATATCGCTGTCGATAACAGATTCCGTGTGGGCAGTATCAATTGGCTCAGCTAATGTCTCCACATTGCTTATTCTGTCTAGCCGGAAAATTCTATACCCCTCTGCAAGTTCGCAATATGCTTCAAGGTAGAGATATCGATCGCTCCATTTAAATGCAATTGGATGCACTACACGGTCAGTGTTCTTATCAGCATTGAAAGAGTAATATTTAATTTTCAATTTCTGCCCAAGGCTGATCCCGTCGTGAATAGTCCGGTAAGTTTCACTATTTCGTATGCCTGATTCGAGATCAATTTTAGAGTGGTCAAGATTAAGAGATGTTGACAATTTCATAAGCGCAGTACTCAAAGAAGTCGGAGCTGGTTTATCTCCAAGACCATCTTCAATTAATGCCAATAACATCTTTCCTTTGATAAGTAGAGAAAAAGCTTCATTCGGTTTGAGCCTTAAAGGTTTCGCCAGAAATTGGGCTTGATTAATCCATACTTCATCATCATAGAGATTCACTTCAATAAGATCTCCGGGTGTATGCGGGTGGGGTCCAACGAAAAATAGTACTTTAGTAAGATCATTTATGAGTGTTTCCTCTGGGTATTGGAAACGCCTAGCCAGCTCGCTCACAGAAGCCCCATTATTAGTGATTAACCATGGAACCATAGAAACAAGCCGTTCCAGTCTCTGAGACGACTTCATCATGAGGGAGCCTTCCAGCCGTCTTGAAGTAATTGCAAACGTTTTATGAGTCCTTCTCGAAGTATCGGTGGTTCGAGAATTTCTGCGTGGTCAAGAAGTAATAGCACGCGATCAATGAAAATATCGTAATTCGAAACTGAGAATTCGGCTATCCCTGAACCGTTACTTTCTATATCAACATTGACATCTAAATTCTGTTCAACCCAGGGAATGTAAGAGCTATCGATTTTTACTAGTGCGGTAACGGGTACGTCATCCCCGTACGTGAAAGACAGAAGATTTGCTCCATGAACTTCGTCAGGAATTACAAACTCTTGTTTTCGAGAACTGATCTTCACGTCAGATATACGATCCGTCCGAAATGATTTAGTAACTTCTTCTTCCAAAACATTTCCGGTGAGGTACCATTTTTCGCCTGCGAACTGCAAGAGATACGGTTCAAGATTCCGTGGTTTATCACGATATGAAAAAGCAATGCGGCTCTTATTAGCAAGGGCTTCAAACAAGGGAGTTAAGTTATCGCCAGCGTTTATGTGTACGGGTGAAAGGGTCGTTCCAGTCGCTTGGTTGTAACCACCTAGTTTCCTCAAAGCCTCTTCTTCAGTTATTTGGCCAAGGAGATGGACACTGTTAGCTGCGTAATTTAGTGCTGCTAATTCCTGTTCTGTTAAATTTAAGTCTGGTAGATAATAATCTGTGTTTTCGACATAATATGATTCAGCTTCTTTGTTAGATTCACTTACAGATAGCACCGTAATAGGTACACCCATGTTTTTGAGCTCTTTCTTATCTTCCGAAAACCGTTTTCTGAATGCAACTAGATCATCTGGATACATTTTCACCTTCTCCCGCAATTCCTGCGCTGTTCTTGGTGATTCGGCATTGAGTAACTCAGCAAGTAGTTTTAATTGCCTTTCCAACTTCTTCGCTGCCATAAATTAACCATACACGCTGCAACTATGAAGTTAGAGTTAGAGACTTTCAATCAATTTCTCGACCCGTTCATCTGTTGAAGAAAACGGGTCTTTGCATAAGACGGTCCGCTGGGCCTGGTCATTTAGCTTTAGGTGGACCCAATCAACTGTGTAGTCTCGATTTTTTTCTTTCGCTTTTTTAATGAAATCTCCGCGTAACTTCGCTCGCGTTGTTTGCGGAGCGTGCTCTACTGCGTAACGAATATCTTCATCACTGCAAACGCGTTCTACCATCCCCTTAGATTGCAATATGTAGTAAAGTCCCCTATCGCGGTTCACGTCATGAAATTGTAAGTCCATTAAAGCTACCTTAGGGTCTGAGAGTTTTAAATTGTGTTTCCTGCGGTAACGGTCTATGAGATGAAATTTAGTTACCCAATCACATTCACGATGCAGCGAAAGTGGGTCTTTCGCTAAACCTGTAATACAGTGCTCCCACATATCTAGGGCTTGTTTTTCTTCTGGTGTAAGTTCACGCCTTTCTGAGAACTTTAATGCCTTTTCAAGGAATTCTGACTGTATATCAAGGGCGCTAAGTTCTCTCCCATTCGCCAAACGAACTTTTCTTTTACAGGTAAAATCGTGGCTTATTTCTCTAATGGCTCTGATGGGATTTTCTAAAGTCATGTCCCCGAGTACAACTGTTCGTTCTTCCAGCATCCGTAATACTAATGACGCTGCTCCAACTTTTAAAAACGAAGCATATTCATTCATATTTGAGTCGCCAACGATCACATGCAGTCGACGATATTTCTCAGCATCTGCATGTGGTTCGTCTCTAGTATTTATGATTGGTCGACTCCGCGTCGTGGCACTTGAAATCCCTTCCCAGATATGTTCAGCGCGTTGACTGACGCAGAACGTTGCCCCTCTGGCTGTTTGAAGCACTTTTCCTGCTCCGGAATATATTTGTCGACTTACGAAAAAAGGGATAAGGACTTCGTCATAGCTGGAGATATCTTCATTACGTGTTGTGCAGTAATTTTCGTGTGACCCGTACGAATTTCCTGCAGAATCAGTGTTGTTTTTAAACAGAAACAAAGAGCCATTAATTCCTTCTTCTCTTAAGCGGATTTCTGCGTTAGTAAGGAGTTGTTCTAGAATTCTTTCTCCGGCTTTGTCGTGAGCTACGACGTCATAGATAGAATCGCATTCTGGCGTGGCGTATTCGGGGTGCGAACCAACGTCAAGATATAGGCGAGAGCCATTTTCAAGGAAAACATTACTGCTTCTCCCCCATGCAACGACGCGACGGAACATGTAACGAGCGACTTCATCTGGGCTTAAACGTCTTTGCCCAGTATCAGACACACAAGTAACCCCATATTCACTTTCAATTCCAAAAATTCGTCTATCCATATCAGTACCTAAGAACAAGCTAGTAAAGAAAAGGTGTTAGGAGAAAGATAGATGAGTTTTAGGACAAGAGTTCGGCTAGTTCGTCGCCAACAATTCTTCTAAATGCTCTACGTCCATTCTCTATTGATAATTCTGCCACTTCCAGGTCATTAGACTCTAGGTCTCTTTCATCACCAGCAAGAGAGGCAACTGCTAGTTGAACTGCTTTCGGCAATGTCATATTAGCTTTATAATTTGGTGAAAATCTTTCAAGAATAAGTTCTGTTTCGCCACCAAGCACTGCGTATTCTGTTTCGTCTTTTACTGTACCATCATAGAGAATGTGGAACATTTGTGGCTGCATGTCATCTTTCTCGTGAGATATCTCCGCTACGAGAATTTCAACTTCCATTGGCTTCATCTCGTGTGTAAAAATTTGTCCAAGCATTTGCGCGTATTGGTTGGCCAGGTTTCGTGCATCAACATCTTCACGACTGAATGAGTACCCCTTTAGGTCTGCGTGCCGAACGCCTGCTATTCGTAATTGATCGAATTCGTTGTACTTACCAACTCCAGCGAAAGCCATTCTGTCGTAAATTTCACTAACTTTGTGCAAGGTGTTTGATGGATTCTCTGCAACGATAAGTATCCCCTTTTTGTAACTTAACGCTATTAAAGCTCTTCCACGGGCTATTCCTTTACGCGCATAATCAGCGCGGTCTTCCATCATTTGTTCTGGCGATACATAAAATGGCATGCTCATTTATGAACCCCCATTTCGTGCTTTGCGGGTTTCAATTATTTCCAGAAATGTAGCTACTACAAGACTATGCTCAACTTCTCCATATCCTTGGACATCTATTGTGGCGACAGTGGGATAAACGTCTCTAATTAGATCAGGACCACCAGTAGCGGAATCTTCGTCTGAAGCTTCAAATATCGCACTGGCCGCAAGAGTTATTGCATCATTTCGGGTCAGCTGATCCTCAAATCCCATTTTAATCACAGTAGTTGCGTGAAGACTTCCTGACCCGGTAGTGGCAAACGAAGCTTCTTCGAAACGTCCACCGGTAACATCATATTGAAAAATACGCCCATTATCCTGTCGTAAATCAAAACCGGCGAATATTGGGACAACTGCTAATCCTTGCATCGCAGCGGGCAGGTTTTGTCTGATCATGAGTCCGAGCTGATTTGCTTTCCCTTCTAAACTAAGTGCCTTTCCTTCAACTTTTTCGTAATGTTCTAATTGAAGCTGGAATAGTTTAACCATTTCAATAGCGGGCCCAGCAGCACCTGAGATCGCTACACCAGAATGAGAGTCAGATTGGAACACTTTTTCCATAGAGCGAAAGCTAATGTGGTGTCCACTGGTAGCGCGTCTATCACCTGCAAGCACAACACCGTCACGGTATTTAATGGCTACACAAGTTGTGCCATGCGGGAGATTATCTATAATTTCATGATTGTTTATCGCTGGGATACCGAATCGACCAATCAACGCGGAAAAATCAGGACCGGGATCATTATCAGGTGAAAATCGTGGCAAAGTCACATATCAATCGTACCTGCAATGGTTACAACTCGGCTACTGTCCGCCCTTTTGAACATAAGATTTTACGAATTCTTCTGCGTTTGATTCAAGAACTGAATCAATTTCGTCCAGAATATCGTCCAATTCGTTTGCCAACTCTGAGCTAGTATCATTGGAATTAGTTTCAAGTGAAAGATCTTCTCGCTCACCACCAGAAACTGGGTCGTCATCGGTGTTTTGATTTTTGTCAGAATATTCTTGCTCAGCCATTACAACTCCTAGCAACACCCTACCTTTAGCTTTGTTAGTTGTCAGTCATTCAACGATTTCTAATGCATTAATTAGATCAATAGGGGTATTTGAATTATTTAACAATGCCTCAACATCTTGGGCAGATCCTTGCATAGGCTCTAAAATTGGAAGACGTCGTAATTGATTATCATCAAGCTTGAAGACAATAGAATCCCAATTTGCAGAAACAATCGATTCAGGCCACTTTTGAAGGCAGACCCCTCGAAAATATGCTCGAGTTGAAATTGGCGGGCTTGTGACTCCAGATTCCGCCTCCGCGGTAGTTACCAATTGTTTAAGTCCCATTTTTTCTGCAATGCTTTTATCCTTTCGGATGTCATGGTATTGAACTGCCAAGGATCTAACTCGATCGTCAAAAAAAGATACTCCTTTTCTTTCTATATATTTTTCGAGAAGCAGTTTTTTCGCTACCCAATCAATTTCTTTATGTAATGAATCTGGGTCGTTCTCCAGGCCATTAAGTACGCGCTCCCAAACAGCAATAACCATATGGGCAACTGGACCCCCGGTAAATTCATCACCGCCATTTGCGACGTATTCTTTGGCGACCTTAAATAATTCCCATTGGAGTTCAATAGCTCGAATAGTTGAACCATCTCTAAGTTTTAACGGGATTTTAAGCGATAAGTCATGCGACACCTGTCGCATGGACGCAACAGGATTGTCAAATAACAACCTTTTGGTCAAACATTTATCTTCGACCATTGCTAGAACAATTGCTGTTGAGCCCACCTTTAAGAACGTTG
>JAYYZG010000107.1:0-14875 GCA_036687775.1 Actinomycetota bacterium | reverse complement strand
CATCGGATTGACGTCAACCTCGCATTACCCTTACACCTGAATGACTGATTATTCCATGCAAGACAGAATTGAAGAACTTGAAAGAAGAAAGTCCGAAGCTCTCCAAGCTGGACCTGAAAGAGCTATCGAACGACAGCATGAAAAAGGCAAACTCCTTGCCCGTGAACGAATCAACTACCTACTAGATTCAGGTTCATTCCATGAGCTTGACATGTTAGCTAGACATAGAGCACATGAAGCTGGGTTAGAGACACGACCCTATACAGATGGTGTTATCACCGGATGGGGAACCATCGACGGTAGAAAGGTATTTGTTTTCAGTCAAGACTTTACGGTAATGGGTGGAGCATTAGGGGAAGTCTTTGCAGAGAAAATCCACAAAGTAATGGATCTCGCTCTTTCCACTGGCGCCCCAATGATCGGTCTTAACGACGGAGCGGGAGCTCGAATACAGGAAGGCGTCGTCAGTTTAGATAGCTATGGCGGAATCTTCCATAGAAATGTGCAATCGTCTGGTGTTATTCCACAAATTAGCGTCATACTCGGACCATGTGCTGGAGGTGCTGTTTACAGTCCAGCAATGACAGATTTCATTTTTATGGTTCGTGAAAAATCTCACATGTTTATCACTGGACCTGATGTCGTTAAAACAGTGACGGGAGAAGAAGTCACGTTAGAAGAACTCGGAGGAGCCTCCAGCCACGCAAGTAAATCTGGTGTCGCAACATTTGTAAGTGAGAGCGAAGAGGAAGTCCTTGACGCTGTAAAGACACTTCTTACCTTCCTTCCTTCAAATAACATGGAAGAACCTCCTGGGATCGAAACAACAGATGATCCCAATAGGCTATGTCCCGAACTTGCTGACATTATGCCTGAAACCCCCAACCTCCCATACGACATGCGAGAAGTTATTACCTCTTTGCTGGACGATGGAGAATTCATGGAGTACTTCCCTTCTTGGGCACAAAGTATTGTTTGTGGTTTCGGGCATTTGGATGGTCATGTTGTTGGGATTGTAGGAAATCAACCACTCATTCTCGCTGGCGTTCTTGATATCGAATCTTCCTCTAAAGCTGCCCGTTTTGTTCGAACATGCGACGCTTTTAATATTCCCCTCCTCACTCTTGTAGATGTACCAGGATTCCTTCCGGGCGTTGACCAAGAATATGGTGGAATAATTCGTCACGGAGCAAAATTACTATACGCCTATTGCGAAGCGACAGTCCCTCGGATCCAAGTCATTACAAGAAAAGCCTATGGTGGAGCATATGTTGTCATGGATTCAAAATCTGTTGGTTCTGATCTTTCTTTTGCCTGGCCAACAGCTGAACTAGCAGTGATGGGCCCACAAGGCGCAGTGGAAATACTTCACCGCCGAGAACTCCAATCAGCAGCAGACCCAGAAGCAAAGAAAACAGAACTTGTTGATGATTACACAGAAAGATTCGCTAACCCATACATAGCGGCAGAACGCGGCTACATAGATGATGTCATCGACCCTGCTGAAACACGAAAGAAAATCATTGCTGGTTTCTCCGCTCTAAGGACCAAACGTGAAGAACTCCCACAACGTAAACACGGCGTCATTCCCCTGTAACTCTTATGAACTCTGAACCAGAATTTCTCGTCATCACCCCAGATCCGACACCAGATGAACGAGAAGCAATTCTCAAAGCAGTCCATGAATTATGGCCCGAAGAAAAAAAAGATAAATTCTCTTATCGGTGGCGTTTCAGTGGTCGATGGTGGGCTGATCGGTCAAACCCAAGATCCGAACACAGAAATTGGAAGAACTAACCTCCAATAATGCATGGATAGAACCGTAAAGACTTTCGTCCCACACCTGAAAGAGATACTGTCAAAATGTGCATATTGGCAAAAAACATTATGAGCAACGCCTAGCTCAACTCATTTCTAAACTCCAAGGACACTGTCTTCTTCTCGCACCAAAGGAAAATCTACGAACCCCACTACCATCATCAGTCATATCCATTCAAGAATGGCCAAAAGTTTCGGCACAGAAACCTTTCAATGCCATACTTTCAATTGGAAATCTCGCAGTTTCAGAAAACATAAACGACTACCTGCTGGAACTCCAAAGGTATGCCGATAGAGAAACCCTGCTTTACTTTTGTGACCGTACAACAACCCCTAATGGAAATAATGGATCCGCACAGAACGACATAACCGGTGCATTGTGGGAAACGAAATGGTCGGTCATTCATTGTGAACGCTTTACAATAGGAAAAACCAGGAGCGCCCCAAAATACGCCTATGGGATAGCGAGAATAAAAAGATCACCTGAAGAGAATTTGTAAGGGAAAATGTCACGCTAAACGCTGCCAATCCGAGTAGCGTTTAACCCTGTGAGTCTTATAATTCAAAAATTCGGCGGAACATCGGTCGCGGACCCAGACCGTATCCGCGAAGTCGCTGATCACGTGAAAAGAACTCGGGATCACGGGAACGATGTTGTGCTAGTTGTCAGTGCTATGGGCAAAGAGACAGATCAACTTTTACGCCTCGCTGAAGAAGTCTCTGGAACACGACCAGCAAGAGAAATGGACATGCTCATAACAGCTGGGGAACGTAAAGCCATTGCGTTAATGTGCATGGCTCTTCACGACATGGATGTGCAAGCCGATTCATTTACTGGAAGCCAAGCGGGCTTCCTCACTGATACAAATCATCAAAATGCTAAAATTCTGACAATCAATCCACAACGTGTTCAGGAGACAATTGATGCTGGAAGAGTAGCTGTTGTTGCTGGGTCACAAGGAGTTTCAACAGATAACAATGTGACGTTCCTAGGACGTGGAGGTTCTGACACAACTGCTGTGGCTTTAGCCCATGGGTTAAACGCCGATGCCTGCGAACTCTACACCGACGTTTCAGGAGTTTTTACAACAGATCCACGAGTATGTGACCAAGCCAGGAAATTATCTTCAATCAGTTTCGATGAGCTACTGGAAATGACTGCCGTCGGCTGTCCTAAACCAGCAATGAGATCCGTTGAAGTGGCTCGTTCATACGGGGTTCGTCTACATGTTCGATCAGCATTTACTTGGGAACCAGGAACCTGGGTAGATAAGGAGGAAAATACAATGGAAAAACCAATAATTTCAGCAGTGGTACCAGATACATCACAAGCAAAGGTGACAGTCTCTGGGGTGCCTGATAACCCGGGAATCGCTGCCGCAATTTTCAGACCACTAGCAGATCAGAACGTTAATGTTGACATGATTGTTCAGAACACTTCTGATGATGGAGTCACTGATATTTCATTTACACTCCCGACCGAACAATTAGAAAACGGAACACAAATTATGACAAACATAGCTCAAGAAATAGGGGCTGTCGGCGTGAGTACCGATGACACTATTGGTCGTGTTTCTGTGGTTGGGGCAGGAATGGCTAGCAATCCAGGTGTTGCAGCAACCATTTTTGAAACACTCTCAAATGAGGGTATAAATATTGGGATGATTTCCACCTCGGCGATTCGCGTATCCTGCGTAGTTGCTAAATCAGATGTTGAAAAAGCAACTTTGATTCTCCATGAAGCTTTTGAGTTAGATAAAGGGTGAACAAAAATCAACTGGAACGAATCAGCATCATCCCTTCACGCGACGAGAATATCATCCGGCATAATCTTTTGGGGTTGGGCAGCAGATAGCCCACTTCACGGAAATGATACAAGAAGACTTGCATCAGCCTTTCTTGGAAATAAATGGGCGACGCGAGAAGCGGAGCTTGAAATCATTGAACTTGAAATTCCCTCTATCGGGGAAGTAGCAGTAACAGGGCTTCATGCCCGACCCGAAGAAATTATGCGGCTCTTCACAAAAAAGCGACCTACATCACGTTGGTCTCCGTCGCTTCAATGGCTGCATAAAGTAGTTACCGCAACAACAGATGTTATAACGAGTGGCTACGTTTTCCCCTCACTGCAACATGATGGACTCCGATGGAGAGCTACATGGTCAGTGATACAGAATGAAGAAATAGATCAACAAATAAATACTCTCTACTCAAGCAGTCCTACCGTGCTTGGAATCAAAGAATTTGATGATGCCCGCGACCTTTACGAAGAGCTCGTTGATGCGTCATGCCGTCGATCTCTCCAGCATACGAACTGGAAACCTAAACTTCCTCGGACCCGAAAAACCTCAACTCGTTCCTTGAGGAGCATAAGTGGGGCACTTTCAGACCCAGTTGGATATTTCGTGACCGAAACAATACAGGATGACAATTCTTTACTGGAACTTAGTTCAAGACTTAGAGACACTCGATGTAAGAACGAAACCAGTTTGAATCTTTCATGTCAAGCGAGATTAGAACCCGGTAACACTAATGAGCCTTGGAACCTCACGTTTGAAGTCTTTCGACAAGACAATCCCTCAGAGATAATTCGATGGGATGAATTCCTTTCGATCTCCAACAAAAAATCAGACATATTTGCCACAAAAAATCATAAATCAATAACAAGGTTCCTTAAAGAGATATCAGAAGCTATCTCTGTCAGTGTCCCTGGTTTGGATCAACTGAATAGTCAATTCATTCAAGGTAAAGTTCAACTTTCCATAGATGAAGTTTCACTCCTACTTCTAGATGGATTACAGATTTGCGAAATAATTGGCGTACCTGTTCTGGTACCGAAAGGGCTACTTCAACGAAAAGTTAGACTCGCAGCAAGAGCGACAGCAACCGAAACAGGAGGAATTTCTTCGAATCTAGGGACAGCTATGGTAAATGTTGACTGGTCCGTAGCCTTGGGCGATGAAACCCTATCAGAAGAGGATCTCCAAACTCTCGCAAATTCCAAAAGCAACCTCATACAGATCAAAGGGGAATGGGTCAATATAGATAACAGTCAAGCAGAGACCGCTCTACAAGAATTAGAAAGAAGAAAGAAAAATGAAAGCCATCTCTCGCCAACAGACCTTTTGAGAATCACTGCTGAGATTGATAGTGAACAAACAGAATTTGAATCAGTGCCATTTGCACCCGACCTTCTTTCCCCAGATGACTGGTTAACGAAACTCATGGAAGGTCTACCAGATGACAGGTTGGTAGAAAAAACAGAATCTGATGAGTTCCAAGGCGAACTACGCCCATACCAAAGGAGAGCACTTAGTTGGCTACAATTCTTAGGTCGTTTAGGGCTCGGAGGCTGCCTCGCAGACGATATGGGATTAGGGAAAACACCTACAACACTCGCGCACATTCAATCCAGACCTTCACAGTTGCCGAACTTAGTTATTTGCCCTCTCTCAGTAGTGCATAACTGGGAAGCAGAAGCACAAATTTTCACACCAAACCTGAAAGTCTTAGTCGCACATGGTCCCAATAGGCCAAGTGGCGATGAATTAATTAAGCAATCTTCCTCCATGGATATCGTTATAAGCACATACGGGACAACAACACGAGATATTGAGTCTTTAGCTCGGATCCAATGGGATTTAGTTGTGTGTGATGAAGCGCAATTCATCAAAAATCATAATACGCACGCAGCCGACGCATTTCGCCGCCTCAACGCCCACCAAAAAATTGCCTTGACAGGAACGCCTGTTGAAAATCGGCTTGCTGAATTATGGTCAATTCTGGATGCCATAAACCCCGGAATGCTCGGAGGTATCACCTGGTTCAAAGAAAAATTTGCCACACCCATTGAACAGAAAAAGGACACTGATGCACTAAATGGGATGCGTCGATTAACCGACCCGTTTATCCTCAGGCGAACCAAGGATGATAAATCACTTGTTCCTGACCTACCTGAAAAAATAGAGCAGATCGTTTGGTCGCAACTCACCCATGAACAAGCTGCCCTATATAAGGCAGTGCTCAATGAGTTCCTCTTACAAGCAGAGCAAACTGACGGAATGAAAAGAAAGGGACTTATTCTCGCAACACTCACCAAACTCAAACAAATTTGTAATCATCCAGCGCACTTCCTTAACGATGGAAATAACCTTGGAGAACGATCAGGTAAAGTTGCCAGACTAGATGAACTCGTTCAGGAAATCATAGAAACGAATCAGCGTGTACTCGTCTTTACCCAATACCGGGTGATGGGGGATTTATTAGCTGATCATCTCAGCGGTCTGGTTGGAAGGAAACCTGATTTTCTCCACGGAGGAATCACTAGAGGTCGAAGGCAAAAGATGATTGATCAATTCCAACTAGAAGATGGGCCTCCAATTCTTCTTATTTCTTTAAAAGCAGGAGGGACCGGGCTTAACCTCACTGCCGCTAACAGGGTCATTCACTTTGATAGATGGTGGAACCCAGCAGTTGAAGACCAAGCAACTGACCGTGCCTGGCGAATCGGGCAGCAGCGGACCGTTTTTGTCCACAAGCTTGTTTGTCAGGGAACTCTAGAAGAGAACATCAATAATCTTTTAGTTGCAAAACGAGAACTAGCTTCACAAAGTGTCGGAACTGGAGATGACTGGTTCACAAATATGAACACAGATGAACTCCGTCAAATGCTTTCTCTAAATATGGCTAAGGCGGTACAAGAATGATTCGCCCAACCACCCCAACCGGTAAAGCAATGATGCAACTTCTTTCTGCGTACACAGACTACAAAGACCCGTTGGGACCGGGTGTAGCAATTCAAAGAAAAGGTGCTGTAAAAGATTTCTTTGTCGAATCCGGGAAAGCTTCATTCGAGGTTTACGACGGTCGCGAACGGGCATTTGATGTTGATATTCATGTTTCAACGGCATCAGAAAATATCCGACGAGCAGTTCATTCAGGTGAAATACAAGCAGCGGTGCCAAAAGTAGGAGAGATTCAGATCCACCACGTTTGCCCAGAATGGGCAAATCCATGCCGGCACGAAATAGCTGCATTCTTACAACTCGTTAAAGAAGTTGATGAAGACCAGGAAGCATTACTGAAATGGCGGGGCATAGGTACCAAAAACCCAGAACGTGAAAAAATTCAAGGTAAACAGCAATCATTTACAGAATCAGAAAAAAAGGCAACGATCCGGATTCTTCGTAACAACCTTCCCGGCCGATTCGTGAAAATTACAGACCCGAACAAATCTGCACAGGCTCCTTTAAATCAAGAGGTAATCAATTATCTATCATCCCCCCAACAAGTAGATGATCACTTTGAACATAAACAAATCAGTCAAAGAGATTTACAAGAAAATGTGGAAAGAAAAATTGAGTTCGATGGCTTTGATATACAACCAATAATCACCGACGCCATAGAAACAATGAGCGATTTTTTACTAAAAAATTAATGTGAACTATTTCTCGAGAATTAATACCCCACATTCAGGCCTTCTTCTGACTACCCTCAAGATATGCATGTAGGAATAGTTGGAGCTACCGGTCAAGTTGGTTCAGTAATGAGGAGAATCCTTGTTGAACGGGAATTCCACATGGATTCGGTACGGTTTTTCGCATCTGAAAGAAGCGCAGGTAAAAAAATCAGATTTCACGAATCTGAGATTGTTGTAGAGAATGCAACTACAGCGAATTGGGATGGCTTAGATATCGTGCTTTTCTCCGCAGGAGGAGGATTATCTAAAGAATTAGCTCCTACCGTTGCATCTGCAGGAGCAATCGTTATCGATAATTCATCGGCTTGGAGAATGGATGACGATGTTCCTCTTGTTGTACCAGAAGTGAATCCACACGCATTAGAAAATATTCCAAAAGGAATTGTCGCGAACCCCAATTGCACGACGATGGTAGCAATGCCTGTCCTTAAACCACTTCATAGAGAAGCAGGATTAGAGAAATTGATCGTCTCAACGTATCAGGCGACATCTGGTGCAGGTTTATCTGGGGTTGAAGAACTCGCAAGCCAGATAGATGAAGCAGGTAGTTCCGCCATGAATCTTACGCATGATGGATCAGCAGTCGCCTTCTCTGATGGGAATAGTTTTGTTGAACCAATAGCTTTCAATGTTGTTCCATTCTGTGGCTCCCTTATAGACGATGAACTTGAAGAAACGAATGAGGAACGAAAACTTCGAGATGAAAGCCGAAAAATTCTTGAAATCCCTGATTTAGCTGTTTCTGCCACATGTGTCCGTGTCCCAGTTTACACAGGACATTCCTTAGCAATCACAGCCGGTTTCGCATCACCAATCAGCGCTGAAAAAGTTCGAAAAATTCTTCAAGAAGTGTCATCTGTAATTCTTGATGATGTGCCCACTCCACTCAAATCTGCAGGTGTTGATCCAACATATGTAGGAAGAATTAGACCCGATACGGTCTTAGTGAATGGCATAAGCCTGTTTCTCTCAGGCGATAACCTTCGAAAAGGTGCGGCACTTAACGCAGTACAGATTGCAGAAATGCTTAATTCATAGAACTGGTAAAAATGATTTGTGGTTATGGCGGATCGGTAATGTATCTTTCTAAAGCTTCCTCCAAATCAACTCCAACCTGATTCGCCAGAGAGAATGTCCAAGCTATGACATCCCCAAACTCATGGATTCGCTGTTGCTGGGTTCCTTTACGTATAGCTTGTGCCAATTCTCCAACTTCTTCTGCAAGCCAGGCAACAGACGCAGCAATCCCTCGTTCCCGATCATCCTCTCCATATACATTTTCAATATGTCTTTGAAATTCTGAAATCTCCATATAAGTCCATTCGGTATCGGTGGATATTAGAACACTAGACTTTCGCATACCTGATAAGTAGGTATTGTGAAGATATTACCTTCTCTAGATGGAACGTTCTCCGTTCTTCCCGATACGATCGGCTTGATACGGGTAGTGGCGCAGGTTGGTAGCGCGCCTCGTTCGGGACGAGGAGGTCGTGGGTTCAAATCCCGCCTACCCGACAAGGCCACCAGTTAAAGAAGAGATTCAGCTTTTTTTCGAAGTTGTAAAGCATTTAATGGTTTAACTAATTCTGCGTCCACTTTTGCTTCAGATGCAATCCAAAGATCAGCGTGCCGATCCAGCAGCATCATAATTTTCATTGGTTTTAATCGCCCAGCAGCGATTTCATGCCGCAGATCTAGGCTCGTTGCGACCCCACCCATATTTCCAATTTGAAGATCAAGAATTACGAGATCTGGCTCGATTTCAAGGGCAACTTCACGAACATCCTCACCTCGTTGCACCCGACTGACCGTCGTTTCCGAAGTTACTAGAGCAGCAAACGTTTCCTCTGCTATTTCATCAGAATCTGTTGCAAGAAGAACCATAGCCATAGAGAAACTCTACTCGTCAATGATCGGTATCTCTATTTATTAAAAGTAAAGAAAAAAGAAGAAAATATATACGGTAGATTTTGTGAAAATCATACTCAGACGCTGTATGATCCGCGCAAGGATATTTTGTGTTTATCAAGAATATGATCTGTGAGGTTTAGGTGTTAGACGTCAGTATTGAAGGAGACAATGAATTTTCTATCTGTCGCCCTATAGGTGAAATTGATGCTTATACAGTTGACGATTTCCGTCAAGCCTTAAGTTCTTTGGCTACTGTTTCGAAACTCCTTGTAGACCTTAGTGAAGTTCCATTTATGGATTCAGCCGGGTTAGGAGCCCTTATAGGAAGCATCAGAAAAGCTGGAGAAAATAATGGAGAGATCGTTGTAGCCTGCGGAAGAGAGTCCTTATTGGAACTAATAAAAACAACCGGGTTTGATCAAATAGTGACTGTAACAGAGTCAACTTCTGAAGCGCTAACAGCATTAGGTAAGAGCGAAGAATAATAAACACTGTATGCGAAGTAAACACCCCATGAACGCGCATTCTGTGATCCCTGCAAGGCTACCAATTGCAGGGGTTATTATTTTACTATTTCTGTTGCTCACTGGTTCAATGGCACATAGTCAGGAGAATCAAGAAGGCAAAGACCCCGGCTATGTAGAAGTTTTTGAAGTTAGCGGACTTTTAGATGATGTTCTTGCTGATGCTTTGGATAACGCAATTTCCGAAGCTGCAAAAAATAACGCGAATGCACTGGTTCTTCAAGTGAATTCTAAACAAGCCGTAATATCTAATAAAAAATTAACGGAAATCGCAAACCATATCCGATCCTCAGTTATCCCGATAGAAGTATGGGTTGGACCATCAGGATCTACAGCGCAGGGTAAAGTCGCCCAACTTGTCCTTGTTGCTGATTCGCTTGGTGTTTCCATTGGATCCTCCATAGGCAAGACAGGGGAGCAAATACTTTTATCAGAAGAATTCGGAGAAAGATGGGAACAAAAACATGCACTTCTCAAAGACACTATTTTGCAATGGGATCAGGCAATAGAGGCAGATCTAGTTGGTTGTGAGAAAGTCACCATAGACGAATTAGGAAAGACGCTAAGCGAGAAAGAACAGTTAGCAAGATGCTCAAACCCGACGTTAGGTGATTTTCTGGTTAATCGTGAAAGCTTTATTTCGGAAGTAGTGGAAACAGAAGGTGGTCCAAGACTATCTCCGTTGACGAAAACAAAAATAAATCGCCTTAACTTGATTGACCAACTAATGCATACTGTTGCTAGTCCACCAGTAACATACCTTTTACTAATCTCAGGTTTAGCGCTTCTTCTTTTCGAATTTTTTTCTATCGGCATAGGAATAGCTGGACTAATAGGGGCAATCTCTTTTGCGTTAAGCACATATGGATTAACTGTCCTTCCTTTTAGAACATGGGCTTTAATACTTATAATTTTTTCAATGCTTGCATTTGCAATTGATATACAAACAGTTGTTCCAAGAATGTGGACATTGATCGGTCAAGTCGCTTTTACTCTTGGAACATTATTTCTTTACCCAGAACCCAATGTAGAAATGTCTTGGATCCCCATGACTGTAGGTATTGCTGGAATCCTGGTTCTAATGGCTCGAGGAATGCCAATCATGATTAGAGGAAGATTTGCCACAACGGAGGTAAAGCGAGAAATACTTTGACCGTTCCTCTCAAAATCTTCTAGTAAAACCAAGATAATTAGGGCTTTTTCATACTTTTTGCTTAAATTTGACGAATTTTTCTTGCTCGTCGAAAAAACCGTGACTAGGTTCCTTTTGTAAGGGGGATCATGAGTGCGGTTTTAGATGATCAAGGATGGCAGATGCGAGCAGCTTGCCGCGGACCGCAAATTAATGTTTTCTTTCCACCATCTCATTTTGAAAGAAAAACCGATAAGAGAGAAAGAGAACGTCGAGCGAAATTAATTTGCCAAACATGCTCGGTACGAAATTCATGTTTGGATTATTCGCTACGAATTCGTGAACAGCATGGTATTTGGGGTGGTCTTAATGAAAATGAAAGAAAAGAACTGTTACCTGTAAATACAGTTGAGTATTCTCAAACTTTGTAATTACGTTTTCGCTACTGCGAGCGCTATTTTGATCATCGAATCGAACGTATTTTCTCGTTCTGCTGAAGTCATTATTTCTTGCCGGATAATATCATCGCTAACTGTAACAAGTGCGAGTGCTTCAATCCCTTCTACTGCTGCGATTGTATATAGACCAGCGATTTCCATTTCGACACCAAGAATTCCCAAATTTTTTAAATTCTCAAAAAGATTCTCATCTGGTCCATAGAACAAATCAGATGTAAAAACAGGGCCGATGGTCATGGGAATACCAGAATCGGAAGCTATCTTCGAAGCGCTATCCAGAAGATCCCAATTTGCAATAGATGGGAGAGAAAGGCCGCCATTCAACTTAGTGATTGCAGCAGAATCTGTTCCGGCAGATGAAGCACAGATCAAATCACCAAGTCGTACTGATTCATTTAAACCACCACAACTTCCAACTCGAATCAACCTTTTGACACCATAGAATCTAATCAGTTCTGTGTAATAGATAAGTGCAGATGGAACACCCATGCCCACTGACTGAACGGAAACCGGGACCCCATTGAAAGAACCAGTGAATCCATCAGCACCGCGCACAGAATTAACTTGCCTAACTTCGTCTAGGTAGTGATCTGCAATATACCTGGCTCTCTTTGGATCTCCGGGAACTAGAACAGTTGGAGCATAATCGCCGCGGACGCCTTCCAAATGAGGTGTTGGGCCATTCTCCATGAAACTCTCCTTCCAACTCTACGGAAATATTTACATTACAAACTTACTTGGTGACTTCAATGCATGTCACATGTTTTCATTAAGCCTTTTCCCAGCAATGCGAACATTCTCTCTGCGAAGAGTAACACCAATTTCATCTAAGTGATTTAAAATAGGCAAGGCATATTTTCTAGTCGTGTTCAAAGCGATGCGAATTTCAGCAACGGTCACACCTTCTGGTTTTTCACTCAACAAAGAAGAAATAATTCGTGTTGCTTCAGAGATCGCAAGCTCAGAAAAAAAGATGCCGCTTTGTTCAACAACATGTCCTTTTCGAACAAGTTCTCTTAATTCTTTCCGATCAATAGATTCAGGGTTAGGAGGTTTGAAGAGAGAATTCCTTAAATCTTCTAGAAATGGGTGACTATTGAGATTCGAAGAACCTTTCTTTCGAAGGAAGTTTCCTTCAACTAAAACTCCTTCAAGAAGGTCTATGACCGCCCGTTGATGATCATTTAACCCTGATATCTCTATTCCTAATGACCCAGCGTTATCAATTTCATTTTGAAGTATTTCCACCGTTTCTTTGAGAAGGGGAGGGTGAACGATCCAACCTAAAATCGTCTCTTCTTTCTTAACACCAGTTAAGGCTTCCAAATGAGATGTGGTTACCCAGCCTCGTTCTTTGATAATTCGTTCGATTGAATCATCAGGCCTCGCCTTTGAAGCTTTCAAGATAGGTTCAGGATCAAGTACTTTTCCTCCACCTATAGTTTGATTTCTTCCACTTTCACGAAGAATGAATCTATCGCCGAGCATGAGCGGGATTTTTTCATTTAAGAAAATACGGATATTCCCAGTTTCGCCAGGGGCGATAGGATTTGATCCTAAGACCCGTATTTTCGCATAATGTTCACTAGTTCCTATGTAGACCACATATGCACCGCGCCGAGAAATTTCATTACTAACGTCTGGTAACACTTTTAGTTCGGCATCAATGACCGAAGTCAGAAACCATTGATCAGGTTTTGTTATCACATCGCCTCGTGACAGTAACTGATGCTCAACGCCGCTTAGGTTAACGGCGACTCGAGACCCAGGGTATGTGATAGACACATCCACATTATGTGTATGGAGAGCCCTTACTCGCGACTCATAATTTCTAGGGCTGATAAGAACATCTTCATCGACTGCGATAGTTCCTCCCGTCAACGTTCCCGTCGCGATAGTTCCAGATCCCTTTACCGAAAAGGCACGATCAATCCATAAACGCGGTCTTTGCCAATCGGCTGCTACCGGAGTTTCTGAAAGCAATGATTCAAGTTCGTTAGATAATGCTGTAATTCCTTCTCCGGAAAGACTATCTACTTGTATGATCGGAGCTTCTTCCAAAAATGTTCCTTCAAGCCTTTCCTCCAATTCAAGTAACGCTATTTCACATGAATCGGGATCGGCGATAGAAACTTTAGTTAAAGCAATAATCCCCCGCTTGACACTAAGTAGTTGAAGAATTCTAAGATGTTCTTCCGATTGGGGTTTCCACCCTTCTGTAGCAGCGACGACAAATAGACATACATCAACAGATCCAACGCCAGAAAGCATATTTTTCAAAAATCTCTCATGCCCAGGGACATCAATGAAAGAAACACTGCTTCCATCAGGGAAAGATTTTTTTGCAAATCCAAGATCAATAGTCAAACCTCTGCGTTTCTCTTCCTCCCAACGGTCCGGATCCACTCCAGTTAATGCTTGAACAAGAGATGACTTTCCATGGTCAACGTGTCCCGCAGTGCAAACTATATGGTTTCGCACAACGTTAGGTGAGTTCATGAAGAGCATTCGCTACTTGCTCATCCCAGCGTGGATCAACGGTACGGAGATCAAGGAAAGTATTCCCTTCCTCTACACGAGTAATTATAGGAGGGCTTCCACCGGCTCCCAATCGCAAATCATGTGATATGTCACCATTGATCTGGATACCGAAAGATGGGATACCAACTTCTGGAAGTGTTCCCCCACCTGGAACAGATTCCATAGAAACATGTTCGCCGACACCGATCTTTTTAGCCCTTGCCTCAAGTTCATCAAGAGAAGTCATAGCCATTTTCCAGAAAGGAATCGCTTCCCAATCTCGATTCAAATAACTCGTAGCAAGCTCTTGTAAAGAGGAAAGAATCAAGCTCCCTGGTCGTACAGCTCTAGCTAATGGATGTTTCATGCATTGTGAAATGAGGTCCGCATTGCCTGCGATTATTCCTGCTTGTGGGCCACCTAATAATTTATCTCCCGAGAAAGTAACTAAATCGGCTCCGCTTGCAAGAGTCTGCTTCGCCGCTGGTTCTCCAGCAATCCATGTAGGTGGCGCCATTTCTAGCCACGAACAACTCTCGTCGAGAAGGCCTGAACCGATATCGGCTACTAAGGGAACACCCATATCAGATAATTCATTTATTTCTGCTGATTCAGTGAAACCAACTATTTTGTAATTCGATTGATGGATTTTCATAACCATTCCGACATCACGGTTAGCAGAAATTGCACGTTCGTAGTCTTCGCGCCGAGTCCTATTTGTAGTTCCGACTTCAACAAGATATGCACCACTTAATTCAAGGACATCTGGTACGCGAAAATTCCCTCCAATCTCAACCATCTCACTTCGAGAAATAGCTACTCCTTTCTCTGAAGCGAGAGCTGAAAGAATGAGAAGTACAGCTGATGAACAATTGTTTACAATCATTGCCGATTCTGCATCGCATAAATTTGCGAAAAGGCTTCCAACGTGTTCCTGCCGTGACCCTCTTAACCCACTATTCAAATCAAGTTCAAGATTGATTGCCTGTCCATCAGAAAAGTAAGACCATGGGGCCCGACCTAAATTCGTGTG
>JAYYZG010000106.1:0-18216 GCA_036687775.1 Actinomycetota bacterium | reverse complement strand
GTTCTTTCTCGCTCACATGTGGTGAAAGCGCAGCCGATGGCAGATGGAGGAGAAGGAACTTTAGACGTTTTCGGCGGCGCAAATCGGAAAAGTGAAGTCTTAGACCCACTTAACAGGCCAATAGAAGCACACTGGAGGCTTGAAGGGAAATTCGCTGTAATAGAAATGGCCCAAGCATCGGGTTTACATTTAGTAGGCGGTAAGCAGGGGAACGACCCTGTAAACGCATCAACATTCGGAACAGGGCAACTTATCTCTAAAGCGATCGAAAGAGGGGCGGAACAGATACTCATCGGATTAGGGGGTTCAGCGACAACTGATGGTGGCTACGGAGCCTTAGAGGCTTTAAAACCGCTTGCCCGACTTCGAGGCATAGAGCTTAATGTTGCATGTGATGTAACTACAGGTTTTATACAAGCCGCGGAAACCTTTGCCCCGCAGAAAGGAGCGACCCCTCCGCAAGTTAAATTCCTTCAGAATCGTTTAGAACGATTAGCTCAGATCTATTATGAAGAACGAAAAGTGGACGTCACGACATTACCTATGGCTGGAGCTGCTGGAGGTCTTGCAGGAGCATTAGCTTCCGTTGGAGGGAAGCTCATTAATGGATTTGAGGCAGTAGCGGAAAATATGGGGTTGTTAGAACTCATTGAAGAAACTGATCTAGTAATCACTGGAGAAGGTGAGGTCAATGCATCAAGTTTCGACGGGAAAGTAGTCGGAGGAATTCTTCAATTAGCAGAAGAAACAAATACGCAAGCCATAGTTATAGCTGGTCAAGTAAATAAAAATGTAGATATGAAGGTTCCTGTTTTCACTCTGATTGGATCTGTGGGTAAGAAACTAGCGTTTGGAGATACTCGTCAAGCAATTAAAAGAACGACAGAAAAAGCTATGTCTGACTGGGCAGAAACCTTGTCGGGGGATTAAACAGTTACCATGAACGACCGAATTGAACTAAAAGGAATTCGTGCACTTGGGACCATAGGGGTCCTCCCTGAAGAGAAAATTCGTCCGCAACCATTCGAAATTGATGTCTGCATAGAAGCCGATTTGTTGAAAGCAGGGGAGTCTGATGATTTATTAGACACAATAAACTACGGTGAAATCACTGAAATAGTTACGAAAGTAATTAATGAAGAATCGCACCAACTCCTTGAGCGAGTCGCCACCCGTCTTACAGAAGTGATTTTGGCAAACCCTAAAGTAGATGGAGTGGAAGTAGTTATTCGTAAACTACGTCCACCAGTCCCAGAATTTCTTGAATCTTCCGGTATCAGGATCTACAGAAAAAAATAAGAAACAGATACTGAAAGATTTGCTTTCCCTAGTCTAATGCTTTTTTGATTTCTAGAACTTGCTGAGGGATGTGAGTCCTTCCATAATCAAAACCAACTTGAAGAAGGATTTCCAGAAGATGTTGACGCCCCTCATCCATTTTCCACGGCAGTGCGATATAAATCGGCAATTCAAATACTCGTAGTTTTTCAAGATTGCTATAAACCTGTTCTTGATATGCGTATCGGTCTTTCCATTCCCAATTTGCAGGACCAAAACCTGTGCCTGGGTCAAGTATGAGTTGATCTTCGCGGATCCCTGATTTGCCAAGTCGATTTAAGACCATCTCAAACCAGTCAAGTATGTGGGCGACAGGATCTCCAGAAACAAATTGCAGGCTTTTGGGGTCATCGCCACTAAGAAAAGGGAGAACTACTGGAACTCCGGACTGTACTGCGATTTCGACCATCGCAGGATTTTGCAAACCATCAGCAGCATTCATGAAATTTGCACCAGCTTCAAGCGCCCTAGACATAATTTCTGGATTCCAGGTATCTACCGATAATTCAATTCCCAATTCAGCGATTGCTTGGATCTTGCCATCTAACCGTGCCCATTCCTCCTCAGTACTTATGCGTTCAGCGTATTGAGTTGATCCTGCGGCACCAAGGTCTATTCCGACGCAACCGTGATCAATCAGATCACGCGCACGCTTAAGAGCTGAATCCGTATCTAATGCAATTGAGAATTCAGCAAGAGAATCCTGCGATGCATTTACAACTCCATGCAACTTCACATTACCCAAACTAGTACCGAACTAAGAACTAAAACGAGTCCTCGATTACGTTAATTATGGACTGTTCTATTTCGGCGAACATATGAAAGAACAAATCCGACCGATACATTAGAGGTGTGAATGTAAGTATCCGAATCCCGACGACCTTTCGTGAAATGACTAAAGGGGAATCAGTCATAGCCGTTTCCGCAGGATCTATCAGGCAAATCATCGATAACCTAGTTGAAGATTATCCAAATTTTGTTGAACGTATTCTTGACGAAGAAAAGAACCTCCAACGATTCGTAAATATCTTTCTAGATGATGAGGACATTCGATTCCTTGAAGGACTAGAAACCGAAGTTTCCGAAGGGCAAACGCTTTCTATAGTTCCTGCGGTTGCTGGTGGAATGTAAAAATGACTAGCGAATCTTAGAGAAGTGGGAAAATTGTTGAGTCTAAGTAAAATCTCATTTACGAAATTAGGTGAATTCTAATTATTTCCGTAAAGAAATTACTTGGAATAAAATTACAGGAAGAATTGTTGAAACAAGAGAGCGAAATCTAAGGAGATAAATAAATGGCAAAAATCATTTCATTTGATGAAGAAGCACGACGTGGCCTAGAGGCAGGAATGAATATTCTTGCTGATGCAGTACGAGTCACACTTGGACCCAAAGGAAGAAATGTTGTCCTAGACAAAAAATGGGGTGCGCCAACAATAACCAATGATGGAGTATCAATTGCCAAAGAAATAGATCTCGAAGACCCTTACGAGAGAATAGGCGCTGAACTTGTTAAGGAAGTTGCAAAGAAAACAGATGATGTCGCAGGTGACGGAACAACAACAGCAACGGTTCTAGCCTGGTCGATGGTACGTGAGGGACTCCGTAATGTCGCTGCCGGAGCGAATCCAATGTCACTCAAAAAAGGGATAGAAGCAGGTGTTTCCGCAGCTGTTGATTCGATACGGGGACAATCACAGGATGTCTCATCCGACAAGGACCAAATTGCGAATGTGGCCGCAATCTCTGCCGCTGACTACGATATCGGAACCAAAATAAGTGAAGCGATAGACAAAGTAGGCAAAGACGGGGTCATAACAGTTGAAGAATCACAGACCTTTGGTATGGATATGGACTTCGTAGAAGGCATGCGCTTTGATAAAGGTTATATCTCCCCTTATTTCGTTACAGACCCAGACCGAATGGAAACAGTCCTTGAGAATCCATATATTCTCCTTGTTTCCTCGAAAATCTCAGCTGTCCGTGACATTGTGCCACTTCTCGAAAAAGTAATGCAATCTGGGAAACCACTATTAATCATCGCAGAAGACATTGAAGGGGAAGCCTTGGCGACACTGGTAGTAAATAAGATTCGAGGCACTTTCACATCAGCTAGTGTCAAAGCGCCCGGATTTGGAGATCGGCGAAAAGCGATGCTCCAAGACATGGCTATACTCACTGGCGGTCAAGTAATCAGCGAAGAAGTAGGCTTAAAACTCGACAGTGCAACTCTCGATCTTCTCGGAGAAGCGAGAAAAGTAGTTGTATCAAAAGATGAAACAACGATCATAGAAGGATCAGGAAACAGAGAAGACGTTGAAGGTCGCATTTCACAAATTAAAGCTGAAATTGAAAATACTGACTCAGACTATGATCGGGAAAAACTCCAAGAAAGATTAGCAAAACTTTCAGGAGGTGTCGCAATTCTTAAAGTGGGAGCTGCAACCGAAGTTGAGCTCAAGGAAAAGAAACACAGAATAGAAGATGCTGTCTCAACGACGAAAGCAGCGATTGAGGAAGGTGTTGTCGCTGGAGGTGGAGTTACTCTTCTTAGAGCACAAACAGCGGTTCAAGAAATCGCAGAAACACTGGAAAGCCCAGATGAAAGCACTGGCGCTCGTCTTGTGGCAAAAGCATTGGAAGGTCCACTGCATCAAATAGCTATCAACGCAGGTTTAGAAGGAGGGGTAATCGTTGAGAAGGTGCGCAATCTTGAGGGACCAAATGGTTTGAACGCTTCCACTGGCGAATATGAAGACCTTGTTAAGGCGGGAATTATTGATGCTGCGAAAGTTACAAGATCAGCACTTCAAAATGCTGGTTCTATAGCTGCTCTTTTCTTAACAACAGAAGCAGTTATAGCAGATGCGCCAGAAGAATCAGCGGCTGTTCCTGGCATGCCAGACATGGATTTCTAAGAAGTTTCCTAACCAATCTGCATATCAGAGACACGATGTTTCGGAACTATAACTAGACTCTATTTATGAAGCCACTCAAACCTTCAACGGGATTAGGTGTTCTGCACTTATTTTGTAAATTCTCCGATTCGGTCAAAAAAGACCTTCTTGAACAGGCAATTGATGAAATTTGTTCAGAAAGTGGGCAGGTAATCCCCATTTCTATTCTTGGGCACAAAGCAGATATCGCATTCATGGTTTTAGATGAGGACTGGGTAGCTCTTAGGAAGTTTCAGACAAGAATCTCAAATTGCGGATTTGAAATAGTCGATTCGTATGTTTCACTAACTGAGATCTCAGAATATGCGGCAGGAGTCCCAGATGAAATGCGCAACGCCCGTCTATATCCGGAACTTCCCCCCGAAGGTAAGACAGCATGGTGTTTTTACCCAATGTCCAAAAGAAGGAATGTTGATCAGAACTGGTTCACCCTTGATTTTGAAACAAGAAAAAAACTTATGTACGAACATGGTGCTTCAGGAAGGAAATTTTCTGGGCGCGTTCTACAAGTCATTACAGGCTCAACTGGAATAGATGATTTTGAATGGGGAGTTACCTTATTTTGCGAAAAGCCAGATGATCTAAAAGATGTCGTCTACACGATGCGCTTCGATGAAGCTTCTGCTGAATATGCCGAATTTGGACCGTTCTATACCGGAATAGTAGGAGACCTTCAACAGGTTCTTGAAACTAGCTTTTAAATATCTTTTTCCTGATCAGCTAGCCATTGTTTTTTGATATTTCGCCAAGCTTCGTCGGTATGATCTCTTCGCCAATAGGGAGAGATAGAGGCAGTTTCAATATCAATACCCCGGTCAAGAATCAAATGCTTTCGTATGTCGCGAACTTCACCTGCTTCGCCATGGATGAAAACATCGAATTTGCCATCTTGGAATTGGCATGCTTCAATCGCCTCCAGAAGAGCCTTTTCAGGTTCAACCGCTGCTGAGCGGTAAATCCAGTTAATTTCATGCATAGATGAAGAACTAAAATTAATCCGATTTTCTGACCCATCAACAATAAGAAAAACAGTGCACGGCTTTGAATCAGGTATTGTTTCCACAGATGCGCTAATCGCTGGGAGAGCGCTCTCATCGCCGGCGAGCAAATGCCAATCAACTCCTCCATCAGGTGCATAACCACCATTGGGTCCTTTGAATTGGAGTCTGTCACCTACTTGAGCTCTTTGCGCCCAGATACCTGCATAACCCTGATCACCATGGACGACAAAATCAAGCGTCAATTGTTCAGTTTCTGGCTCCCAATGCCGTACCGTGACCCTTCTTGATCGTGGTCGGTAAGCATCACCTGATGAGCGAGCATGATCAAGATCAAAAGGTACCGAGTAAGTGGCTCCTTCAGGAACGAAGTAGGCATTTATGTATTGATCTGTAAAGGAGGTTGACTCAAAATTACCTAAATCTCCATCTCCTAAAACTATCCGGATCATGTTTGGTGATATTCTCGTTACTTTTCTGACTTCTGCGTACATAGCATCACTCCAAGCTTCAAGGACCTGCCTCAACGGATTTCGCGAGGTTTAGCAATTCAATGATGGCAGGCCTTGCTTCATCTTCAGCATTTAACGGAGTTGGGAATCCTACCCTCGCCATTCTTGGACCATCAGAGGTCAATGCTTTCAAAGTTACCCCGTAACGATCTACGCCTAACATAGTTGCTTCAGAACAACTTGAGAGACTCGCCAAGTTTTTAGCATAAAGAATATTCGCATCACTATGATCATTATTCATATGGGTGATGATGTCTTCAGAACTGCGGAATAAAGGATCAATTTCAGCTTTATAATAATCCTCGCTTTGGACCCAACTCATGTGTCCAAACCCCCCTACATACCTGCATTCCTTAACAGTCAATTTCCAAAAGTTGAAATCTTCATAGTCAACATAGAAGGATGCATATTGGTGTTCTAGTAGGTATTTTTCACGTTCGTCTTTCGGGTCTGCAAGTAACGTTAAAGACCCAACAAGGGTGAGTCGGGATTTTCCAAGTGGGTCACCTCCCTCTGAAGGCTCGCTGATGAGCATTGAAGCCCTTTTATCAAGTCGGGCATTAATAGTATGTTCAGCAAGATCAGAAACAAGAACGACTGGTTCCCCAAGTTCACTAATGACATAGGAAACGACACTTCCATAGGGGTAGCCATCAGATGTTAGTGTGCTTAACGAAGCAGTTCCTGACGCTGCAACTAGTGTTTTTGAGAGTTCTGCATCAGATGGGAAAGTCAAGATATCACCAGCAATCGGAGGTGAAGAATCCCCACTTCCATGTGCTTGTTTTTCTGCCACTGCCTCGCTCCTGTTTTCAAATACGCTACTGAAATTACCACTGATTTAGCCTTTTGAGAAAGTCTCCAATGGGCTAGGGCTCTGAATAAGTGGAGACTTTGTTTCTAACGAGATTCTGCCATTGTTCCTAAATACAGTTTGATGACGTTGGGATCATGCAACAATCCTTCGCCAGTTCCGTCGTAGGCATTTTTTCCTTGATCAAGGACATAACCTCGGTCACTGATTTTCAAGCAACGGGTCGCGTTTTGCTCAACCATTACGATAGAAACCCCTGTTTTATTTATAGCTGTCACATTTTCGAAAACGTCTACTTGTAGGGCTGGAGCAAGACCAGCAGAGGGTTCATCAAGAAGTAAGACGGAGGGTTCCATCATTAAAGCTCTTCCCATTGCAAGCATTTGCCGTTCGCCACCAGATAGCAGCCCAGCTCGTTGCTTAATGCGTTCACCAAGTCTGGGGAAAAGGTCAGTGATGCTTCTAATTCGTTCAGTGATTTCGTTGGATTTTAATTGATATGCACCCATTTGAAGATTCTCAGAAACAGTCAGCGACGGGAAAACATTCTCCGTTTGTGGCACATAGCCGACACCTTTCCGGACTAACTCGTGTGCAGCTAGATTCGTGATTTCTTCTTCAAGCAATTGGACCGTACCACTTCTAACTTCTACAAGCCCAAACATGCTTTTCACCAAGGTTGATTTTCCAGCTCCATTCGGTCCGATAATGCCAACAAGCTCGCCTTTGAACAGTTTGAAATTACACCCTGTGAGTATGTCAACTCCTGGCAGGTAGCCAGCTACTAGATCTTTAGACTCAAGGACCATTTTTCTTTTATCAGACATCTTTAAGCTCCTCAGCGATTGCGCTTCCAAGATATGTGTCTATAACAGCAGGATTTTTTGCAACATCTGAAGGAGTTCCTTCGGCAATTACTTGACCTTCCGCTAGGACGACGATCCAATCAGAGATTCCCATGATTGCATCCATGTCATGCTCAATAAAAAGTACGCTCACACCTTCATCTCGAAGATTTTCTATATGCACCAACAGGGATTCAACGAGAACTGGATTAACGCCAGCCATTGGCTCATCAAGAAGAATCAATTTTGGCTCAGACATCAAAGCTCTGGCCATCTCAAGTAACTTTCGTTGCCCGCCTGAAAGTGTTGCCGCATATTCATCTCTCATATGCGAAAGTTTGAACCGTTCTAGGAGATCTTCTGCTTTTCCTAGAATTGTGTTTTCCTGTTGCCGCCAACGCGATGGGAGGAGAGCATTTCTTAGAGATTCGCCTTTCTGTTCAGCGGCTCCTAGAAGCATATTGTCTAGAACAGTCATCTTCGCAAGAGACTTAGTTAATTGGAAAGTTCGGACCATGCCCTTATTAGCGATTTGATGGGGTCGCAGACCAGAAAGGTCGGTCGTCCAAGATTTTGCATTCGCGAGTTGATGGAAAGTCCATTTTCCGGAGTCAGGCTTATCAAAACCCGTGATTAAATTAAACAACGTTGTCTTGCCAGCTCCGTTCGGGCCAATGAATGCAGTAATGATTCCACGTTGGACCTCCAGATGGTCAATATCAACGGCGCGGAGTCCACCAAAGGAACGAACCACATTATCAATTGTTAATATCGGGTCTATTTTCGTTGATCCTGGGGTTGGTTCTACATTTCCTAATTCAGAGGATTTGTTATCGGACATCGATTTGCGCCTCCTCTTTCTTCCCTACAAGACCTTGTGGCCGCCATATCATAAGAGTTGCCAACATGATCCCCATCAGAATCATTCGGACGCTAGCTATGTCGTTCGACTTAAGAATGGCTTCAGGTATCCAGCCGGAGTCAACCATTTGTCGAAGAAGTTCCTCTGAGAAAATAATGACAAACCAAAATGTCATTGATCCAATTATCGGTCCCCAAATCGAAGCTGCGCCTCCAAGTATTAAAACTGTCCAGATGAAAAATGTTGTTTGAGGTCTAAATTGCTGTGTCTCCACGAAACCCATATCAAATGCGCGGACAATACCTGCTAATGAAGCGATAACCCCACCAATAATGAGGCTCTGAAGTTTGTATGAGAAAACATTCTTACCTAATGCCCTTGCAGCATCTTCATCTTCTCGGATTGCTTTGATAACTCTTCCCCACGGAGAACGCATTAAACCCCAGATCAAGAGACTCGCTAACGAAACCAGAGACCATCCAATAATCATGACCCACAATGTTTTTTCATCAAACTCGAGGAACCAGGCACCGTAATTACCTTTTCCTATCGGGTTCCAGTCAACAGTTATTACATCAGCGAAAGAAACATTTGCGTTTCGATCTTCAATGCTTGGAAGCCCAAATGGCCCTCCCGTGATATCAAGTAGTCGTTGGGACCGGAAAGAGATCCTCAAAACTTCGGCGATAGCTATGGTAGTTAGCGCTAAATAATCGGCTCGTAGACGTAATGAAGGTAACCCAATGCTGAGAGCTATTATGACGGCAAAAGCAAGTCCGCCAGCGATCGCAAGAAGGATAGATCCACCTAGCCATCCTTGAGTAAAGAAAATAGCCATACCGTAAGCACCGGCAGCCATAATGGCAACCACACCAAAATTGAGAAGACCGGTGTAGCCATAATGAAGATTCAGACCTACTGCAGCAAGAGAGAAAGTAGCGGCCTGTACTCCAATTGATGTTCGGAGGGCTAAACCGAATAATTTACCTACATCAATTTCAGCGAAAAGATTCATCAGCATAGCATCAACCCAATCTTTCCCGAACTCCGAGAATACCCCGAGGTCGAACTAAAAGGATCACAATCATAACTGCTAACGCGATAAGAAATTTGAGATCATTATCTAACCAAAACGTGGACGTTTCCGAAGCAAAACCAATTGCTAGTCCGCCCACCATCGCGCCAAAGGCGGTACCTAATCCACCTAGCGTCACTGCCGCGAAGATTAGAAGAAGAATTTTTTCTCCCATTTGCCATTCAACTACTTGGGTGAGGCCAATCATTGTCCCGCCAAGGCTTGCTAACGCACTTCCAAAAATCCATACCCACATAATTGTCCGGTTCACGTCAATTCCAGATGATTCAGCAAGAGCCGGGTTGTCAGAAACGGCCCTCATAGAAGTCCCCAGTTTTGTTCTTTGGAGCAAGATCCCGACAAGTAACAATGTGGTGAATGATATGGCAATGATGAAATAGTCTTTTGCTGGAAGTTCAATTGGACCCAGTGAAACCCCACCTTGAATCCTAAAGGACTCAAATGTTTCTGGTTCTGCACCGTGGTAGATAAGAATCATGTATCTCATAAGAAAAGCAAGCCCAATGGAAACAACCATAAGCGAGATATTCGTCATTTTTCGTCGGCGAAGTGGCCCAAATATGCCCTTTTCTAGGCCATATCCTAAACCTCCGCCTGCAATAACTGCGAGGAGTATAACGATCGGGAAAAGCGCTCCTGTAAGTCCGGTTGTTGATTCAAGAACCAGAGCGATTACTGCCCCGAATGCAACCATTTCAGAGTGGGCGAAGTTGACGAGCCCAGTTACACCGAAGATCAGTGACAGCCCTATTGATGCTAAAGCAACAAGAAGCCCTACTTTCAGGCCGCTTACCATTCGATTAAGTAGGCGTTCCCACGTCGGTCGTATCTCAAGGATCGGCTTTTTATCCTCACCGGTTAATTGGAAACCCACTGCTTTTGACCGATATTCTTCAACATTTACGACTACTTGGGAAGTAGCTCCTTCTTTAACAGAGACACCTTCAGGGAGAGGACCAACCAAGGTAACGGTGTACTCTCCTAGCCCAGGAATTGGGATTTCCCATTTCCCATCTTCAGCAGTAGTAAAGGTTCCTATCTCAGTGTTCTGTGCGTCAGTAACCAGAATTTTGACATCAGGGATTACGTCGCGGCCCACGCGCACAGTTCCTCTAATCGTCAGTTCATTATCAGATTGAGCATTTGCAACAACTGGCAAGCACAAAAGCAATCCTAAAACTAAAAAAATGAAACTTGAAACAAGTTTGAGCCTTTTTCCCACAACGTGACTCTAACCTGCTTAGGAGCTACTAACTAGTAAAAGGCAGCTAGATTCGATTTTTTCCGACCATTTTTGTTACCGATTCCACCCAGCATCCGAAATATTACGTTTTTCAAAGAATAAGCAGAATTCAGGGCAAGCAAATGGCGTCTCCTCGTTACTTCCGACTCGGCATTTCTGGATCCGGTCTCCCGTAGGAAGAGATCTGCTTCTGTAATGCCGACAATCTTCGTGAATCCCCATAGGTATTGAATAGTAGCGGAAGCTTTCTTTGAGTTGCCCTTAAAAGAGTTAACACTTTAGAAACAAATCAGAAACATTGTTCAACTACATTTCAATTGCCGTTAATTTCTACGATTTAGGAGTGTTTATGAACTCAGGTGATATCGCTTGGATGTTGATCTCAACAGCTTTAGTTGTTTTTATGGTTCCAGGTCTCGCACTTTTCTATGGAGGCATGGACAGGTCAAAAAATGTTCTCAACATGTTGAATATGAATATGTACTGCATAGGGATCGTTCCTTTGCTCTGGGTCACATTGTCATGGACTCTTGGCAACAGCTCGGATGGTTCAGGTTTCTGGGGCGGTGACTTAATCGGAAACTGGGATCAGATCGGCCTTGATGGATTAAATATGAAACCTGATGATCTTATTTTCGTTGCTTTCTTAATGACGTTCGCCTCGATTACTCCAGCTTTGATTTCTGGCGCTGTAGCTGATCGAATGAAATTTTCAGCCTGGGCTTTATTCGTACCTATTTGGGTTTTGATCGTGTATACCCCAGTAACCTATTGGGTATATAACGGATGGCATGATGGCATGGGTGCAATTGATTTCGCAGGTGGTACCGCCATCCACATCAATGCCGGAGCCGCAGCTCTCGCCCTGATCCTTGTTCTCGGAAAACGTAAAGGATGGCCCAGTGAGACATCACCCCCACATAACCTCCCCCTAGTCATGCTCGGGACCGGGATCCTCTGGTTCGGGTGGTTTGGTTTCAACGCTGGATCTGCAGGAGCAGCGAACGGTCAGGCAGTTCAAGCATTACTGAATACATTCGTTGCAGCAGCAGCAGGAATGATTGGATGGATGCTCATCGAATGGTACCGAGACGGGAAAGCAACAACACTCGGTGCTTGCTCCGGCGTCGTAGCCGCTTTAGTAGCAATAACACCCGCAGCCGGCTATGTCGGTGGCCTATCAAGCATTATCTTTGGTCTAGTAGCAGGAGTCGGCTGCTATTTCCTTATCGGATTGAAGAACAAATTTGGATATGACGATTCACTTGACGTCGTCGGAGTCCACGGTGGAGGTGGCATCATCGGTGGATTACTCCTCGGCTTATTCGCAGATAACTCAGCCATCAACAACGAAGAAACTGTTCCAAAAGAAGACTGGTTCCAGGATGGTGTTTTCTTTGGCGGTGGAGAACTCTTCATTGATCAAGTTATTGCTATGGGATCAGTCATTGCCTTCTCATTTATCCTCACATTCATTATCGCTAAGGTACTCGATGCAACAATTGGATTACGAGTAAGCGAAGAAGATGAAATAGCTGGCCTAGACCAGTCACAACACGCAGAAACCGCATACAACCTATAGGGACATAAGTTTTCACGAATAACTGGAGGGGATCACCCCCTTCAGTTATCGGTGTTCCCAAAATGGTTGAAGTGGAATACGGTGAAAGTATGTCAATTGTTACTGAGAGAAAAAAACTATTAGGGGACCAAAACCTTCGTGGTTCAGAATTTACCCTCGAACTCAGCGACATAGTTGACGTTTGGCTAAGTGACTTATTCATCCAAGTTGTGGGGGAAAGGTCAGACATCGCTCTTATGGCCGTCGGAGGCTACGGGCGCAGAGACCTTTCTCCACTTTCGGACCTTGACGTCTTATTGCTTCACAAGAACGCACCAGATATAAACGCTATTGCGGAAGCGCTATGGTATCCAATTTGGGACCAAGGAGAAAGACTCGGTCACTCTGTTCGAACCATAGACGAGACAATCGATTTAGCATCATCAGATCTAGATACTGCCACCTCACTATTATCCTGCAGACACATTGCTGGTTCTGCTCAATTATCTGATGAGTTAAGCTCATTAGCTTTGGCCCAATGGAGAAACAAAGCAAGAACATGGTTGCCCAAACTTGCGACATCTATACAGAATCGGCACCGAGCCAAAGGGGAAGTCGCTTTCATGCTTGAACCCGAACTTAAAGAAGGTAGAGGCGGGTTAAGAGATGTGCATGCTATGGGCTGGGCGAGCCAAAGTGGTCAAGGACCAATTGAAGTAGAGCATCATCAACTGCTCGAATGCTACGAAGTTATTTTGCGTGCCCGAGTTGAATTACATAGGAAATCAAACCGTTCAAGCAACAAACTTCTTTTGGAGCAGCAAGATGCAGTCTCAGAAACGCTCGGATACAACGACGCTGATTTCTTAATGGCTGATGTAGCTTCAGCAGCTCGCCGTATTGCTTGGAATGTTGATGAACTCTGTCACGCAATTCAAAACGCAGGACTATTTGGATTATGGAATTTTGGTAAAAAAGTTGGGGATACAATCACAAGAAAAAGAAAACCCATTTCAACAAGTTTTGATACAGAATCAGATCTCTCAGCTGAAACCGTTTTACGAATCGCTTTAAGAACTGCGAAAAACAAAGAACGTTTCAATCCAGAAATAATCAGCAAACTAAGACAAGTACAATTAGAGGTTCCAGAACCATGGACACCGGAGATCCGCAAACTATTTGTTGATCTCCTCCTAACAGGCCACGATGCAATCCCAGTGTTTGAAACATTAGACGAGCTTGATCTATTCGTACCGTTTCTCCCTGAATGGGAACCAACAAGAAGTCGACCTCAGCGGAACGCATACCACCGATTTACCGTTGACCGTCACTTGCTAGAAACAGCAGCTGAAGCATCAAAACTCGCGGATCGAGTTGAACGACCCGACTTACTAGTTGTTGGCGCTCTTTTGCATGACATCGGGAAACCACTACCCGGAGACCACACTGAAATAGGAATTAAATTGATTAAAACAATTGGTTCCCGCATGGGATTTACACCAGATGATGTTCAAATGTTAATTCAAATGTGCGAACATCATTTACTACTACCCGATGTAGCTACACGGAGGGACTTAGATGATTTCGATACTATTCAGACAGTTGGAAACTCATTGAAATCAGTGGCAACCGTCGAACTCTTACATGCCCTAACGGAAGCTGACTCAATAGCGACCGGTCCAGCTGCTTGGAGCACTTGGAAAGCAGGTCTTGTAGAGGATCTAGCGAAAAGAACATCTGCCTACCTAAAAGGAGGAGATGGGAGCATCATGGAGCGGACTTTCCCCACCGTTGATCAAATGCAAATGATGCGTCGAGGTGTAATTCGTGTTGAAGGCACAGGGGATCGTCTCACGATTATGGAAATAGACCGACCTGGAGTTTTTGGAAGAGTTGCAGGAGCACTTTCACTATGTGGACTTGATGTACTTGAGGCAGTCGCTCATACCGAGTATGGAATGGTTTTGGCTGTGTTCCGGGTTGCTCCAAGCACCACCAGAGAAATTGATTGGGATTCAGTTTGTGTTTTTGTGCAAGACTCGGTTCGAGGCCGTGTCGCGATAGGAGCGAGACTTTCTGAACGGATGAGAACCTACTCATTGCAATTATCCCAACAATACCCTGAGAGGGTTGTCGGTACCGATGTAAAAATAGATAACGAAACTTCTTCTACCGCAACCGTTATTGAAGTCTCAGCACCAAATGGAATGGGGTTGTTATACCAAATCACGCATGCCCTAAGTTCACTTGATTTAAATATTTTGAGTGCAAAGGTACAGACATTGGGAGCGGATGTCGTTGATTCATTCTATGTTTTAGATAATGAAGGTAAAAAGATTAGTGACACTGCTCACGCTGAAGAAGTGAAAGAAGCGCTCAAACATGCGATTGAAACCTCAACAGTGATGGCAAAGGATAATTAAATGACTGACGAACAAAACCTTATTCGATGGAGTGAGGCTTTATCAGGAATCGCGAGAACAGGACTTGCCTTCACAGAAAACTTGTATGAACGAGAAAGGTACGAAGAAGTATTACATGTGGCAGCTGACATTCATTCTCATATCTCTGAACAAGATGAAAGTAGCGAGAAAATTACTGAATGGATGGAGTCAGTTGGGAAAGGAGTCCCTGGGTATGTCACCCCAAAAGTCGCTATTGGAGCAGTAGTTGGCAATGACGAAGGGGAAATGCTTCTCATACAACGATCAGATTCAGGAGTGTGGCTATTTCCAACAGGTTTCGCCGATGTAGGATACTCTGCCGCTGAAATAGCTGAAAAGGAAGTTCTTGAAGAGACAGGAATGGAAGTGCAAGCTACAAGAATCATTTCCATACTTGATGGGGTTAGGGCTAGATTTACACGAATGCCTTTGTACTCAATAGTTTTTCAATGCAAAGTAATCGGTGGTTCACTAAAACCTCATCCTCTGGAATGTGATGATGTCGGCTTTTTTCAAGAAGACGCATTACCGAAACCTCTTGCCGGTTCAGGAACATGGGTTGAGCACGCATTTTCTGCTATTCGGGGTGAGCCAATAGAAGTTCAGTTTGATGAACCTCGTCGCCCTGTTTGGAAATCTAAAAATGAAAAAACCCAAGAATGAATTAATTATTCCTGTTCGCGAAGAAATTTTTCAACTTCTTCCACAAAATCTGTAGGGTCCGTCTGCTCGTAATCTCCTGCATCAAAGCTACTTTCAAGAGCATCAACATAGCTACTAGTTTCCTCATCCCCATCAACTATTTGGTTAATTTGCCTTTCGTAAGCAGCAGCAGCTATTTCAAGGTCAGTTGTCTGAACTGCAACGGGGACTATCTCACTAATTTTTTCAATCAGTGCAAGCGCTGCTTTGGGAGATTCGGCGCCTGCAACGTAATTAGGAACGCTCGCCCACAACGAAATATTAGGTACTTGGATCTCTGAAGCAAACTGATTTAAAACGCCGACAATTCCAGTGGGACCCTCATATCCTGACCTCTGCAGGCCGAACCTTTCGTTTATCTCATCGTTTTCACTAACTCCATGGATTAACACGGGGCGCGAATGGGGAACTTCAGCTAAAAGGGATCCCAAAGTGATAATCATTGAAACATTCATTTCTTTCGCTATTGCCATAATTTCATCACTAAACGTTTTCCATTTCAGTTGCGGCTCAGTCCCATTCAAAAAAATCAACGAATGAGTCTCTGAGAGAAAGAAGTCATTCTCAGGCCAAGTTAAATACCTTGAATCATCATTCAATCTGACGGAAGGACGTTCTGATGAGAAATCATAATAAGATTCAGCTTCAAGTGAAGCGAATTTTTTCCCATCGGTTTTCTCTGTTAGGTGGCGGACAGCCCAAGTTGCTGCACTACCAGCGTCGTTCCAGCCTGAGAAGGCTGCGATCAGAATAGGATTCGTGAGTTGAGGACTTTGGTCCCAGAAATTTTCTGAACTTGCCATTGAACTGAGATTAATCACAGTTTTTCAAATTTTCACCTCGTACGCTACTTAACTAGCAACATGAGATTTTCATCAGGCGAAGATACGATAACTCTATGGTTCGCATTCGGATAGCAGATGAAGTCACTGACAAACTAATTGACTCTTACAAAAAGTTAATACCTCAATTATCAAGTTCTAGTTTGCCCCCAACGAAAGAAGAACTAGAACGGATCATCAAATCAGATGCATCAACGATTCTCGTAGCAGAAAATAATGATGATGAAATAGTGGGGACCATGACACTAGTCCTTTTCAGGATACCGACAGGTCTACGAGCATGGATCGAAGACGTAGTCGTTGACAGTGAATGTCGTGGAGAGGGAATTGGAAAAAAACTTAATCAGGAAGCTTTAGATATAGCTAGAAAAGCTGGAGCCAAAACAGTTGAATTAACCTCACGACCTGCACGCGAATCAGCGAATCGACTGTATCAAGATCTTGGTTTCAAACAACGAGAGACGAATATCTACCGTTTCTCATTTGACTAACTCATATCGTGAGAAACACTTTCCAAACCAAGAAGAAAGTTCGTTATATTTCCGTATCGGTCATCACAGCACCTGTTGGACAGGTGTTACTTTTCCTTTTTGCAGAAGTTTTTGACTTCTCCGCTTTCACCAGCAACGTATTCGCAGTGTTAATAGCTACCATCCCAAATTATCTCCTCAATAGATTCTGGGTTTGGAAAATTATGAACCCGCATAGTTTCCGACACGAAATACTTCCGTATTGGTTAATAGCTTTTCTCGGACTCATCATTTCAACATGCTTGGTCGTTCTTGCTGATTCAATCTGGTCAACATGGATAGCAATTAATTTGGCGAATGCAACTGGCTACGCTCTTCTATGGGTAGCAAAATACTTTATTCTTGACATGTTCATATTTTCAGAAACAGAATTAGAAGGAACGTAACCAAAATTACTATCACCGTTAATATGGATTTTTACTTATGGACCCAGACCAAATTAATTTAGCTAAATCTGCGAGAGGTTTTCTCCCTGATAATGAAGGGGAAGCACTATATGAAGCTGCTTGTAGTGTTTCCACATCCGGACCGTTTTTAGAAGTGGGTAGTTATTGTGGCAAGTCATCTCTCTATCTTGGTTTCGCAGCACAAAAACTTGGAAAGATTGTTTACGCATTAGATCACCACAGGGGTTCTGAAGAAAACCAAAGCGGTTGGGAACACCATGAACCTGACCTTATAGATGGAAATGTAGACAAAATGGATACGCTCCCAATCTTTCGGAGAACAATACATGATGCAGATTTAGAGCAAACGGTTGTTGCTCTAGTTGGGTATTCAGAAGCTATCGCAAACACTTGGGAAACTCCGTTATCTTTCCTTTTCATAGACGGTGGGCACGGTGAAGCACCAGCAAAAGCTGACTATGCTGGATGGGTTCCTAAAGTTCAATCCGGGGGGATTCTCGCAATTCACGATGTTTTCCCAGATGAAAGAGATGGAGGAAGGCCCCCATACGAGTGCATATATCTTCCAGCGATTAATAGTGGAGAATGGGAAGAAATTAAAGCAGAGGGTTCGCTCAGGATCCTTCAAAGAATTTCGTAATTTACGTGGATGAACTAAGGTATACAAAACGATGAGAAGAGGGAACATGAAGGTAGGTGAATTAGTACCGGAATTTGAAGCCGAGAACCAAAACGGTGAACTTGTTTCTCTATCATCGCTGCTTGAATCAGGCCCAATAGTGCTTTTCTTTTATCCGAAAGCAATGACACCTGGCTGAACGAAAGAAAGTTGCCATTTCCGTGACCTCGGTACTGAATTTTCGCAATTAGGTGCCCAACGGATTGGCATTAGCGCTGATCAGGTTGATCAGCAGAAACAATTCGACCAGAAGAATCAACTAGGATTTCCGTTACTATCCGACCCACAGCAGAAGGTAGCTTCTTTGTTAGGAGCGAAACGGTTTGGGCCTTTGGGTAACCGCCGGATAACTTTTGTGATTGATGCAGATAGAACGCTTCTCCAGG
>JAYYZG010000105.1:0-14039 GCA_036687775.1 Actinomycetota bacterium | reverse complement strand
TAATCAGCAGCGGGAGAATCAATGGAAATCCAGAAACTCAGTGAACATATTGGCGCTCAAATCAATGAAGTGGATCTAGCTAATCTATCTACGGAAGAGGTCGCTGACATTAAGCAAGCGTGGTTAGACCATAAAGTTCTTGTCTTCCGAGATCAGCATATTTCGATACCTGAACATATTGCTTTCGGAACTCTGTTTGGCGATCTTGAAATACATCCATTCGCAGAGAATCTTGAAGCTCACCCTGAAGTAATTGTTTTAGAAGCTGGAGGAGACTCACCCCGCCAAAACTATAACGCTGCTAAGGACTGGCACATAGATGTTTCATTTCGTGAAAAACCCCCTATGGGGTCAATTCTCAGAGGCAAAGTCATACCTGAAACAGGCGGTGATACATGTTTCTCTAGCTCATCCGCTGCTTACGAAAAGTTAGATTCAGACGTAAAAGACCGCGTCGATCAACTATTTGCCGTAAACGACTACACCAAGATGTTTGGACCTAGCTCACGATTCAATGACGACGACAGCCACGCTGAGAATATTAAGAAATACCCCCCTGTTCTTCACCCCGTAATTCGAACACATCCGGAAACTGGCGGGCGATCAATCTTCACTAATAGCTTCTTCACATCTCACATTGACGGCGTAGATGCCGATGAAAGCCACTATTTACTTGAGCAATTAGCTGAAGCTATTCGAGATTCAAGTGTCCAGTTTCGCGTGAAGTGGGAGACAGATACTTTTGTTATGTGGGACAACCGGTGCGTCCATCATGTAGCTATGGATGACTTCCTCCCCCTATACAGAAGAATGGAACGAGTAACCATCACCGGTGATCGCCCATTCTAAATGGCGTCACCATACGCTAGATTGCGATATCTCTATACGGTTCGACCAAGAATAACAATAAGGTCGCTACTCCCATTTTCTCCGGGATACACATAGCCATTAGAACTAATAACCTTCCAGCCTTCTTTTGCATACGCATTCAAAACTGATTCCCAACTATCAGGATCCATTGGATCATGGAAAAACCCTGTTTTTCCCCCAAGTTCTTTAAATGTTCCACGGACTATTTCCGCATTGAGGACCTTATATTCCATTAATTCATCACTCATACTTAAAAACTATCATTTAGTTAGCTCTACTTTCTCAACACAACCAAATTAACTTCGTCTGTTGCTTCTAATTTGAGCGTCCTATAAATCAATTTCTGGATATTGCCTAGCGGCAGGCATCCACTTTTCTCCCGCTGTTACATCAATACGACTAATTAACGTTTCCCCTACTGGTTCAATAAGGTCAATGAATGAACGAGTTTCTTCTTCACCGAACTCCTTCCAAGCAGCCGCAGAGAGATCATCTAGCCTATTTTCAAGTTCTTGACGGTGGACAATCCCAGCTTTATTAACTGCACCATCTTGAGCTAATCCACGTGCAGTTAAAGATTCATACGCTTCGTTAAGCGCTTCATCATCAGCACCCCTACTTCTTGGAAGCCAATCTTCGCCATAACTCCGCCACGCACCATCAAGCACTCCTGCCTCTGTGCCTGTTAAACCATCGGCGATTTGGATCGCCCAATGGGTATCGCCACGCCATTCGCGAATACAATTAACGGCAAGCCACGCGTCTAATAGAGGCTCATCAGGGCGGCGATGACGTAATTGAGCCGCAAACATGGTTCTACCCGACAATGGTAAAGCATCGGCTGCCTTCCATAGCGGTTCTGACATTGCAGCTAGGTCATCGCAAATGGTAGGAACATATTCGCGAAGTCCTTGAAGAACTGCTTCGTCTCGGACTCGTACAGCGTCAATAGTCGATGCGTTTTCATACAAAAGTTCATAACTTGCTCGAATAAAATCTGGATGTATTGAAAAGTATGCTGCTATGACAGCATCTGGGCCAGCATCACCGAGAAAACCAGCTCTGGTTGTGATGTAATAGCCGAACCCATTTGGTATTCCAAGCTCACTATAGGCATTAATGCCTCGTGGCTCCCAGTAGCTCCAACCTATTAATCTATGTGATGCGAATGCAGCCCTGCGACTAAGTTTCCGCCAATCAGTCATTACTCCCTCAGTTTCTTCAATGGTTGGGACCATACTAAATGATGACTGCCCACGAAGGAATTTGATTATTATCCATATTTCAAGTTGACTATCCATAAATCACATAGGAGGGGAAATGTCTGAAACTTACAGGCTTGATGGCAAAGTAGCAGTGGTCACAGGATGTGCAAGCGGAGTGGGTGAATCGGTTGCGAAACTATTCACTGAACGCGGAGCGAAAGTCCTCGCTGTAGACGTAAACGCGGAAGGTTTAGAAACAGCTATGGAAGGAGTAGATAATGCCACCTCTTTAGCTCAGGACGTAACAGCAAACGGGGCTGAGGATGCCATCATTGACGCAGCGTTGGATAGCTATGGGCAAGTTGACATTCTTGTCAACAATGCTGGAAGAGTTATCTATTCTGAAGTCCATGAACTCACCGATGAGATTTGGGACATGCATCTTGACCTAAATGTGACAGCAGCGATGCGTATTTGCCGACGCGCTATACCGGAACTAAAGAAACGACCTATTGGAAGAATCGTCAATATAGGTTCAGCGGTCACTCTACGATCCTCTCCCGGTTTGGCGGGCTACACTGCCAGCAAACATGCCCTAGAGGGACTCACCAGAGTCCTTTCTCAAGAACTGGTGCCAAACATCACCGCTAACTGCATACATCCAGGAACAATACTTAGCGGCATGACCATTCCCCTAATGGAAGAAGACCCATCTCTGAAAGAGCATTATGAGAGTTTCAGTCCCATGGGTCGACTCGCTCTCCCAGAAGATATCTCTCATGCCGCCCTGTTTCTCTGCTTAGAGGCCAGTTGCTTCATAAATGGGATAGGCCTTAACGTTGACGGCGGCTATGTCGCATATGGGTAGGTATTTAACGACGTCTCACACTGACACAGAATTTATTACACCATGTATTTAGATGCCCTTGTTTAAATTTGCCAAAAAACGCAGGCGCAATAGAGGGAATTGGGGCACCCGAAATCGTTCCGAAAAGTGGCGCGAATATAACGTCTGGTATCAACTCTGGAATCGTTAGGCTATCCCAGCATTTCGGCAAATTAAGTTCCAAGTTTGCTCAAGGTAGCCGGCTTGATTATCAACTAAGTCCTTAATTCTCGATCTCCATTCGTAAGGAATTTCTGGGGCATCAGATGGCTCTAGAGTGACATCAAGTTTCGCCATTTCTTCCAACGTGACATGGAGCGCTGTCGCTCTCCCAATGGTGCTTCCTACCGTAATGCAACCATGCCATGGAATGATGATCGTGTGAGCAGAGCCAATTGCCTCCCCTATTGAACTGAACGAGTCATCTGGGCTTAGCGTTTGATCCTCATGAAAGAAACAAGCTAGGTTATGTCGGATTTTTAACGGGCGGGCTAACCCAGCTAACGCTGTTCCCCAAAATCCATGCGTATGCACAATTGCTGTTACATCTTCACGCTTCAGATAGATAGCTGGATGAAATTCAAATCCTTTACTAATTTCTCTATCCCCCTCCAATAAATTCCCTCCATAATCTACAAGCAGGACGTCATCTTCAGTGACTTCAGAAAGAGTCCGGTCAAAGGCATTAATCCAGAATGCTTCTTGAGTGGGATGTTTTCGGGAGACATGCCCTCCTATACCGGACCCCAATCCTTTGGCGCCAAGTGCCTTACACGCATTGATTACATCTTGCTTTTCTTGCGAATGATCGGACATGACAGAAAACTAAACGATTAAACAATTTTTGCACAAATATTCGTTCAGAAATTTTACGGCGATAGTCCTAAGAGTAGCGTAGTGATAGCAAATCATTAGAAAGAAGGACTATGGCAAACACTGACGATAATTTTGAGGATCTCAAGAATTGTGCATTAAGCGCTGAACGTGAGCAGGAACTTCTTGATGCACAACGCGAATGTGTTTTTAGTTGGACTAACAAAAAAGGCGAAGCTGTCGGTGTTATCGTTTCCTATTTCAACCATGATGGGAAGATTTGGATGACGTGCGCTGAGGGTAGAGCTCGAGTTTCAGCTATACGTAGATTCCCTCGCGCCTCCGTCTGTATTACAAGCTCTGGAACCAGACTCGGGACCGGAAAGACAATCACGTACAAAGGAGATTGCATCGTACACAAGGACCGTGAGACACTTGACTGGTTTTATCCAGCATTTGCGACTGACAGACGAGCCACTCCTGAAGGAGTTCAGGCTTATATCGAACACCTTAATTCTCCTGATCGTGTAGTCATTGAATTTATTCCCGATTGGACCTTAAGTTTTGACAGTGAAGCACTTTGGGAACGCGCACCTCTAGCTGCTTCAGATAAGGATGATCCTCGAAACAGCGGAATGGTTTAACTTAATCAAAAACTGAATAAGATCCCATCGTTCCAGTAATCAATGGCAAATCAAGGAAAGTTTTTATTCCGTTTGGCTTGGCCTTACATGTAGCTTCTACAGCATTCGCACAATGAAAGCCCGTTAGGCTAATCCCCATCGCTGTTCGCTCTGGCTGACTTGGAGCATCTAACCGAATATCTACAACTAGATTGACGTCACCTTCAATTCTTATTCGCCAACCTGAATCTTGAGGGATCTCCATCTTTGACTCAAGCCGATCTTGAGTTATGTCATCCATGAACCAGATTTGTTCTTGGATTATTTCTGTTCCTTCTTTCGTTTTGCCTATGTGACGATAGTTATTTAACGCTATCGTCCCCTTTGGAATCGTCCCTGACGCCGTTTCAATCGACTGGTTTGCGAGAATATAGTTATGTTCTGAGGAGTAACACACCACTTCACTACTCAATCCTTCAGCGATCATGTCAATGGGTTCATTCCAAAAACTTGTAAGCATATCTTTTACCGGATTGTTCTCGGCCTCTTCAGGTGTTCTTCCTAAATTCATTAGGTCACGAATAACTCCCTCGGATCCGTAATCACGGCAATCCCCATATTCGGTCATAGTTAACCGATCGATTCTGTTGCAAAGACCGGTCAACGTTAAAGGCAGCATCTCGGCGATGCCACCTGGGTTGATGCCTGATGCGTGCAGATTCACTCCGCCGCGTTCGCATGCCTCTGTTAATCTTTCAGCGCTTTCTTTATCTTGTGTGAAGGGAAACCAGTATGGGCATGGTGTGACGATGTGTTTGCCTGATGCAAGTATCTCACACATCTCTTCTACATCCCATGGCATTGGGGAATAGATCACGCAATCAGCTTCTAGTTCAATGACTTCTTTCTTATCTTGAGTACAAATTACTCCTGTTGGTTCTTGACCTAGCAATTCACCCGCATCGCAACCATTCTTTTCATCCGAATAAACTTTCACGCCTACAAGTTCAAGTCCTGGGTTTCTTAAAATACTCTTAAGAGAAGCTTTCCCAGTTATTCCTGTTGCCCATTGGATGACACGTAATTGTGTTGACATTTTCCTCCGATCGCAATAACAATAATACGTCAAAAAGTTACGATAGCGCCTTAAACCTAGTACCCTAAGGGTTTCATTACGAGGATATGAGGGGCCTGGCCCAGTGACTATCCGCCAACCGACTTGTTTAAGAACGGTGGCAACGCCAGGGGCAATGAATGTAGGTCAGAATGGACATGATAACCACCGAAGTCGGAGAAGGAACCTTATCGTTTTCGGTAGAAATATCGCCTCCGAAAACTGATGCAGGTCTAAAGAATCTTCAGAATCAAATTTCACTTTTGGATACCATTAATCCAAGAACCATCTGCGTCACTTCTGGTGCTGGAGGTACAGATAACATCCAAACATTTTCTACGATCAAGCATCTAGAAAGCCACACGAGCTCTCCCCCAACAGCTCATTTGACCTGCGCAGCGAATACCAAGTCCGAAACTCAAAAAACGCTGGACCAATATAGCAAAGCGGACATATGTAATATTGTCGCTCTTCGAGGCGACCCTAAAAAAACAAATGACTCTCCCATGCCTTCTAACGGCTACGCGAATGCAGCAGAATTGGTTCGCGGAATCCGAAAGCGTCGAGACGGCAACCGGTTCCACATTAGTGTCGCCGGATACCCAGAAGTTCACCCCAAAGCGAAATCAAAAAAAGCTGATATAGAAAGTCTTAAAGTTAAAGTAGACGAAGGAGCGGACCTCATTTTAACTCAATTCTTTTTTGATCCAAGTATTTTCTTCTCGTTCCTAGAGGATCTCCACAAATCAAGGATAGATGTGCCAGTAGTCCCTGGGATTATCCTAATTTCTGACTTTCCACGTATCCATAAATTCGCTGAGAAGTGCGGGGCTCACATTCCCGATTGGATTTCCAATTGTTTCACCGATATAGAAAGCGGATCTGAATCAGCGAATGCTGTAGCGGAAGAGCTTGCCCTACAACAATGCACAACGCTCATAGAAAACGGGGTCCAGATGCTCCATTTCTTCACTTTGAACCGTTTAGACCTAACCGCACGGACCTGCGAATCACTATTAAACGAATTCTGCTCTTTGAAAGCTTCGAACTGTAGGAAACCATGACTACCTTGGCTTCAGAACGACTATTAGCTTTCCGAAAGGCACTAAGCGAGCGTATCCTATTATTTGACGGAGCCATGGGCACAAGTATCCAGACAATGGATCTCGCACCCACGGCGTTCACCGGCGAACGATTTGAAACCCATAGTTATGACCTCAATGGAAATAACGACGTGTTAAGTCTCACTTCTGAAGCGACGATAATTTCAATACATGATTCATTTCTTAGCGCTGGCGCTGACATCATTACTACGAATACTTTCAACTCCAATGCCATATCCCAAGCGGATTATGGTCTAGAGAATTTCACACACGAACTCAACAAAGCTTCTGCCCAACTTGCTCGTTCCTGCGTTGATAGGCATCCAGGCACCCAATGGGTTGCTGGATCATTAGGGCCCACCAATGCCATTGCGAGCTTATCCCCTGATATAGACCATCCAGAGAAAAGGGACGTATCTTTTGATGAATTGGTAGAAGCATACAGTGAAGCTGTTGAAGGTCTCATTGAAGGAGGAGTTGACTTCCTTCTCATAGAAACAGTTTTTGATGCATTAAATGCAAAAGCAGCGTATTGCGCTATTGAAGATTACCGAGATAGGTCGAAAATAGAGATTGAAATTCTAATCTCTGGAACGATTACTGATCTCAGCGGAAGAACCCTCTCTGGGCAAACTCCTGAAGCATTCTGGAATTCTGTCAGACACATGAAACCACTCGCTGTCGGTTTCAATTGCTCATTAGGAGCTGAAGATCTTAAGGGTCCTATAACGGAACTAGCACGAGTAGCTGATGTCCCGATTTGCTTGTACCCGAACGCCGGTCTTCCAAATGTTGATGGCCAATACGATGAAAGCCCTGATTACATGGGTGAGATTATCCACAAATTAGCGATTGAGGGCATAGTTAACATAGTTGGTGGTTGCTGTGGAACAACACCAGACCACATTCGGACCATAGCGGATAGTATCGCAGGTCTTCCTCCTCGAGACATCCCAACAATACCTGTAGCTACTCGGCTTTCAGGTTTGGAAGCACTCGCGATTAGTAAAGATAGTTTGCTTGTCAACGTTGGAGAGCGCACCAATGTGACGGGATCCAAAAGATTTGCGAACCTTATAAAATCAAATGACTTCCATGCAGCCGCGGCTGTTGCTAGGGAACAAGTGGAAAATGGCGCCCAAATTCTTGATGTCAACATGGATGATGCAATGTTGGATTCAGAGAAAACAATGACTACTTTCCTACGCCACATAGCAACGGAACCTGAAATAGCGAAGATCCCCATAATGGTTGATTCGTCCGAATGGTCTGTGATTGAAGCGGGTCTTCAACAGATACAAGGTAAGGCAATAATTAATTCAATAAGTCTCAAAGATGGCGAAGAGGCTTTCCTTTCTAAAGCTCGACGAGCGCAGAGATACGGAGCTGCCGTCATTGTCATGGCATTCGATGAAAATGGCCAAGCAGATAGTCTGGAAAGGAAAATAGCTATTTGTGAGCGGGCGTATTCTCTTCTGACGTCTATAGGAAACTTTGCCCCTGAGGACATTATCTTTGATCCCAATATTTTCTCAGTTGCGACAGGGATCGAAGACCACGATAATTATGGGAAAGATTTCCTTGATGCTGTTAGGCACCTTCGAACTTCTTGCCCAGATTCTCAAATCTGTGGAGGCATAAGCAACCTTTCCTTCTCTTTCCGCGGCAACGATTCACTTCGTGAAGCCATGCACACAGTTTTCCTATTTCATGCAGTTAAAGCTGGGTTAAGCATGGCAATAGTGAACGCTGGACGTTTGCCTATCTTTGAAGATATCCCTATTAGCTTGAGAGAGACAATTGAAGATGTCTTGTTCAATCGTTCACCAGAAGCTGCATCCAACCTATTGTTAGCTGCGCAAAGCTCTCAGAACTCTTTCATCGTGGAAGAAACTGGAGATTCGTGGCGTGATTTGGAGATTCTTGAGCGACTTTCTCATTCTATTGTTCAAGGCATTGATGAATTCATCGTTGAAGACACCGAGGAAGCCAGGCAAAGATTCGCAACAGCGGTAGAGGTGATTGAAGAACCCCTTATGGATGCTATGAACATAGTTGGAGATCTCTTTGGATCTGGCAAGATGTTCCTGCCCCAAGTTGTGAAAAGCGCCCGAGCAATGAAAAAAGCAGTGGCGTACCTTGAACCGTTCATTGAAATAGAAGGAGGAGAGAGAAGGAATGCTGGGAGAATACTTTTAGCTACCGCTCGCGGAGACGTTCATGATATTGGAAAGAATATTGTCGGAGTCGTTCTCAGGTGCAACAACTACGAAGTTATTGACATTGGTGTGATGGTCCCCGCGGAAGAGATTATCGACAGGGCAATAGTGGAGAAGGTAGACGCTATCGGAATTTCTGGGCTAATAACTCCCAGCCTTAGAGAGATGATCTATCTAGCAGAAAAAATGGAGGCGGCAAAGTTAAATATTCCGCTCCTCATTGGGGGTGCGACGACTAGCCAACTACATACTGCTCTTAAAATTGATTGCGCTTATGAGAACAGCGTCGTTCACGTTACGGATGCTTCTCGAGCGGTCAGCGTTGTTTCTCGTTTGTTAGACGGAACAAAAGATTTTAAGGAGAAAGTCGCTGAGGAATACGCGAACATTCGGTCTGCCCACGACCGTCGTAAAATTTCAACACCGATCCCCATCAAAGAGGCCAGACAGAATGCTGCAAAATTGACTTTCCCGTATGAGGGGATGCGTTCACCTTCTTTTCTTGGAGCACGAACTATTACTGACATCGACACTAAATCACTTGTGCCTTTTATTGATTGGACTCCTTTCTTTAGAACTTGGGATATTGCTGGCAGTTACCCTCGTATTCTAGATGACGAAACAGTAGGCGAAGCTGCTAAAGATCTCTACGCTGATGGTCTCACGATGTTAGATGAGATCATTTTGAAGAATTGGATTACACCTCGTGCCGTCATTGGGTTTTGGTCTGCCTATACGCTTGGCGACGACATAGCTATTTTTAGCGATGAAACACAGTCTGAGCAGATAGCCACGTTTCATACACTTCGCCAGCAAGTTCGTCATAGCGATAGTAGACCTCATTATGCTCTGTCAGATTTTATCGCACCGAAGCATAGCGGAATCAAAGATTACATCGGGGCTTTCGCTGTTAGCACTGGACATGGGATTGAACCGTACTGCGAAGAATTCGTTGCTAACGGAGATGATTATCGTTCAATAATGATCCAAGCTCTTGCTGACCGACTAGCCGAAGCATGTGCCGAATACCTTCATCATGAAGTTCGAACCCGTTACTGGGGTTACGAGAAGACAGACTTTACAAATGAGGAACTGATTCGTGAACGCTATCAGGGCATTAGACCCGCACCTGGATACCCTGCATGCCCAGACCACACTGAGAAAGGGACTATCTTCTCACTCTTGAATGCGCGTGAATCTATAGGAATTGAATTGAGTGAAACATTCATGATGTCTCCAAGTGCTTCAGTGTCTGGACTGTATTTTGCTCACCCAAGTAGCAGATATTTTGGTGTCAGACGAATAGATCGAGATCAAGTTGAAGATTACGCTCTTCGGAAACAATTACCTGTAAGTGAAATAGAGCGTTGGCTTGCTCCCGTTATTTCTTACTAGAAAATTGGGGTGTTTCATGATTGATCCAAAACGTCTTGTCAATGTAGAGTTGATTAACGACCTAAAGACATGGAGGGACAATGACGCAGATTCTTGGACAGTTTTGCATAAACGTTAGAGATATTGAGAAATCGCTTGAATTCTGGGAGGGAGTGTGCGAATTGCCACTTCATCACAGAACAGAAATACCTGGCGTTCTTGAAGCAGTACTTCAAGCCCATGAAGGGGGGTCGCGAATCCAATTAGCACAGCACCTTGACAATGATGAACCCATCGATATGGGTACCGCCATGTGGAAACTATATGTCAATACTTCTGATTGCAGAGGTATCTACGAACGAGCTATCGAAGCTGGCTGCGAGTCAGTCATGGAGCCCGAGGAGCTAGAAAGGTGGCCTGTGACAGTGGCATTCGTTAAAGACTTTGATGGATACCTAATTGAGTTTGTGGAACACCATCAAGGAACTCGGCCAGGCGTCCCTGATCCAAAAAAATCCTAATCTAATATAAGGGGGAATATGAAAAAAGAATCAACAGCGAAAAGGGCGACATTCTCGTCATTCCAAGAATCAACGAAAGAAGATTGGGACCTAATCATGTCTCAACGAGGCTCCCTTACAGCTTCACTTCCTGGGAAGATAATCCAACAACTTGAGTATTTGCGTGACGACTACGGCGGCTTTCCAGTTGACCGCTTGGAACACAGTCTGCAAACTGCGACTCGTGCGGAAAGAGACGGTCGCGACGATGAATATGTCATGTGTGCTCTAATCCACGACATAGGAGATATTCTCACCCCCCATAATCACCCTGATTTAGCAGCTGCGATTCTGAAACCATTCGTTTCCGAAGAAAACCATTGGATGGTTCAACATCATGGAATTTTCCAAGGGTATTACTTTTGGCATTATCTCGGTGGAGATAGAAATGCCAGAGATGAGTTCACAGAAAACGAATTTTACGACCATTGTGAACAATTCTGCTCTCTTTATGATGCGCCAGCCTTTGATACCTCGTACAACTCAAACCCACTGGAATACTACGTTCCTTTGATTCATGACTTCTTTGGACGAAACCCTTAATAACATTTGCGGTTATGTCCACAATTGCTACCCAGAGGACATCGTTTCCAATCTTCATTTTGATAGCCGTTTTCGCTATTGGAGTTATGTCCTGCTCAGACAACGTTCAAATGAATTCTGACCTTTCGGAAGAACAACTTCCTCTATTAGTAAACGAGTTCCCAGACATGACAGAAGACGAAGCTAATGTAGACTCCGGAAACAAGGAAGAAGGAAGCAACCGTGTAGAGCCACCGATTGCTTCCGACTATGCGGAATTGGATAAAAAATTGGATTTCATAGATGACAGCGAGTCTGCCCTCTCACGAGAATTGGTTGGAACAGGAATCCAACAGGTATCTATTGATGTTGGAGCGTTCACCTTTGATGCTCTTATTGCTGGTCCCTCAAATGGGATACCGGTAATCCTCCTACATGGTTTCCCTAGCACGAATTACCAGTGGCGTTCTCAATTAGTCGCGTTAGCTAATGCTGGCTATCTTGCCTTTGCGCCGAATCAGCGAGGGTATTCCCCACTTGCAAGACCTATCGGAGTTACAAATTATCTTGCTGATCTATTAGTAAAAGACATTCTTCAAATCGCAGATGTTCTGGATTGGCCGAAATTCCATCTGGTTGGACATGATTGGGGGGCTTTCGTTGCTTGGTCCTTTGGAGGTGTTCACCCCGAAAGACTACTTTCTTTAACCCCGATTTCGGTTCCGCATCCAGAAGCTTTCGCCATCGCGCTGGCTGACCCTACTGGTGAGCAAGCAGCAATGAGTAGCTACGTAGATTTCTTCCGACAATCTGATTCCGAGGAAGCATTCCTTGCTAATGACGCTGAACTCCTCAAAGGAATTTATCAGTCAGCAAACCTGTCCGAATTGGAAATGGAACCGTACTTTGAAGTCCTTGGAACACCTGATGCACTTTCGGCAGCTTTAAATTGGTATCGGGCTAATAATTTCTCTCCAGACCTACTTGAAGAGTCAGAACGCAGAACGAAGGTCCCCGACATAAATCTTCCGACAATGTATATATGGAGCACTGACGACACTGCCCTTGGGCGGCAAGGCGCAGAATTAACTGCTCAATTTGTTTCCAACGACTATCGATACGAGGTCTTCGAAGGGGTGAACCATTGGGTAACTGAAGCATCTCCCGAAAAACTTAATGCTGCTTTAATAGATTTCATTTCAAGCTACTTACCTAATCATGAGTGAAGTAACGATTTCGAATTACCGTTTGGATGGACCGAGGAATGCGTTAGCTACTCAATCTGGCCTTGCTAATGCCCTGTGGTGGAGACCCCCTATCAGTCGGAAGAAACTTGAGTCATTTTCAAAGCGTGGTAACGCTAGGGCTCTTCGCGATACTACTTTATGGCTAGTACTTACCGCCTTATCAGGTTATTGGCTTTATGCTACATGGCTATCATGGTGGTCTTTTCTACTCTTCCTCTGCTATGGAGGACTTTATGGAGGAGCCTCAGATTCTCGCTGGCATGAATGCGGTCATGGAACTGCATTCAAATCAAAGGTGCTCAATACTGCATTTTATTATCTGGCTTCTTTCATGTTATGGAGAGAGCCAACTGTGTGGAGATGGTCCCATTATCGACATCACACGGACACGATTATTGTTGGACGTGACTTCGAGATTGCGTTCCCTAGACCTACACAGATTTGGATGCTTCCATTGACATTTTCTCATCTTCTCAATGGACCCAAACTTTTTTTTCGTATAGTGAAACACGCCACAGGCCGAATAGATAGTGAAGTAGCAGACTACGTCCCAGCATCAGAATTTAAAAAAATTACCTGGGAAGCTCGCCTATTCCTATTAGTCAATCTAGGTTCGCTAACTGCTTCATTAATTCTTTGGTCAATCTTTCCGATACTCCTTATTGGGTTACCGACCATTTACGGGGCATGGCTTTTTGTGTTCTTCGGATTAACTCAACACGCTGGCCTGCGAGAAGACGTGCTTGATCATAGAGAAAACACGAGAACAGTTCTAATGAACCCAATATCAAGATTTCTCTATTCAAACATGAACTATCACTTAGAGCACCATCTCTTCCCGGAGGTCCCCTACTACTCATTACCTTCACTACATAAGGAACTAGCTCCATACTTGCCGACTCCATCACCGTCGTGTTGGCACGCATACCGTGAAATTCTTGGCATTTTCAAAAAACAAAGCCGAGACATTCGAGCTGAAATAATATCTAGAGATATTCCTAGTGTCATGTCGACCATCTCACCAGAAGAGTCAATTTTGCTACCAAAGAAAATAAATTTTAACGGAGATCATACTTTAGGCATGTTGGATGAGCTGCCAATTGGTTCAATGCGTAGAGTGGAACACTCATCTGGCACCTACCTACTTTGCCGACCGAACGAAAAGGAAATAATACTGAGTGATGGCGTCTGCACTCATGGCAATGCCCTTCTTTCCGATGGTGTTCTTGATGGCTTGACAATTGAGTGCCCGAAACACAATGGTCGTTTTGATTTAAAAACTGGGGCAGCCATACGCGATCCTGCTAGAAAAGGCATCAACCTCTATTCCTGCTCCTCAGATGAAGGAGCTCTTGTAACAAATTTTCAAAGAATTTAAATGATTACGTTAGTGTTTCTCAATGTAAGGTTCGCTATCGCTATCTATCCTTGAAGCTAGGTATTCTCCAGCAGTTATTGGTTCATAGCGATTTAAATTTCCATCGCTCACACAACTGTCAATAA
>JAYYZG010000104.1:0-14169 GCA_036687775.1 Actinomycetota bacterium | reverse complement strand
ATGTTCTTCGCCTTGTCAGCGCTGGGATTTGCCTGTTTGGCATTGCTTTGGGTTCTTGGGCTTCTCGCCGTGTTTTATTACCCGTAGAAAAAGTTGGGCAAACTGCGCGGGCGATAGCTGTAGGCGATCTAGCAGCGAGACTTGATGTGGGCAATGATCCGGATTTAGCGACATTAGCAACTTCTTTCAATCAAATGGCTACAAATTTAGAGGAAAGAATTGAGGCTGATGCGAAATTCGCTAGCAACGTGTCTCACGAATTGAGGTCCCCTTTGACAACAATTTTGGCATCAATAGAAATACTTAATTCCGATAAGCACGGACTTGAAGAATCTTCACAGCTAGCTCTTGATCTCCTCAATGAAGACTTAGAACGCTTTCATCAACTTGTTGAAGATTTACTAGAAATTTCTAGATATGACGTTAGCGCAAATGCTCTTACGCTGGAGCGATTTTTATTAGTGGAATTTCTAGAACGAGTTGTTGAACAGAACCCTTTGGCAAAAACACGGCTTGAGTTTGATGACGAACTTACCGGGATCCTGATAGAGGCTGACAAACGACGTTTAGCTCGCGTAATTAGCAACCTCCTAGAGAACGCTGAATATTATGCTGATGGAGCGACATGTATCGAAGTTGTCCGAATTGGAGATGGGCTATCAATCTCTGTTCTTGACAATGGCCCTGGGATAGAACTAGATGAGCGTTCATCCATATTTGAGAGATTTGCTAGAGGGTCCGAAGGAGGAAGGCGTGGATCAGGAACTGGAACAGGTTTAGGATTATCTCTTGTAGCTGAACATGTGAAACTCCATGGGGGTTCTGTAGCTGTTACCGAGAATTCCAAAGATGGCGTTGGCTCAAAATTTACTGTTATCCTTCCTGGAGTTATCAGATGAGAAAGATCTGCTTCTTTTTTATCTTTGCCTTCCTGTCGTTCTCTGCTTGCGGAATCCCTGAAGATAGCCAACCCAGCGCTGTGGATTCACCAATTGGCGTACAAACTGTAACTTCATCTGAGCTTATTGTGAATGCTGATGTTCGAGAAGAGCTAATTTATCTGTTCGACGAAGGTAATCTCCTATCACCAGTCTTTCGAGAAATTCCTTCAGTTGATCTTCGTGTCACAGATTTGATAAATGAACTTATCGCTGATCTTTCAGAAAGTGAACGGAATGCTTCTTTGAGTACAGCTGTCCCTGTGGGTCTGACATTAGCTGGAGTAATCCAAGAAGGCGATGTTGCGACGATCAACTTTAACGCTGGTGGATTAGAAGTAATTGAGGGTGATGAGTTGGCTAAGGCACTTGCGCAAATCATTTTCACCCTAACCGAAACTGGGACTCTTGATGCAATCATAATTTCTATTGAAGGTGATGTTAAAACTTGGCCAACACCCAATGGGGGCGATCAGCAGTTTCTCCGACGGATACAATTTATGAGCTACGCTCCGGAGGTAGGCATTGGAATCACGCAGTAACTTAAAGAAAAGCTTGGATCATCATTATCTAGGAGTGCTTAGCTAATGGATGTAATACTTGCAATTGATGCTGGGACAACAGGAGTTCGCTCATTACTCATTGGTAGAGACGGGAACGTTGTGGATAGTTCTTACAGGGAATTCACCCAATACTTTCCCCAAATTGGGTGGGTAGAGCATGACCCAACAGAGATTTGGGAATCAGTCCAGGAAACTATTGCCCAGGTTCTGAAACGACATGGGAGCGATCCTGTTGCTATTGGTATTACCAATCAACGTGAGACAATCGTAGCTTGGGATAAGAACACTTCCGAACCTCTTCATAGGGCGCTAGTTTGGCAAGATCGAAGAACTTCACACCGATGCGTAGAGTTACATCATGACGGCGTACTTCCCCTTGTCCGCGAGTCAACAGGGTTAGTGCTTGACCCCTATTTCTCAGCGACAAAAATTGAATGGCTTATTAACGAAGGTGGCGTTTCCACAGGAGATCATGTCGCGTTTGGAACTGTAGATAGTTGGATTCTATGGAATCTTACTAGTGGTTCCGTTTTCGCGACTGATCCGACGAACGCTTCAAGGACCATGCTCTTCAATATTCGAGAAATGCAATGGGATAGCAAACTTCTAGGAATATTTGGGGTTAAAGAACATCATTTACCTAAGGTGCTACCGTCCAGTGGATATTTCGGTTCCACTTCAGAAACCACTGCGTGTGGTGCTGGAATTCCCATTACGGGTATCGCAGGCGATCAGCAAGCATCGCTATTCGGTCAAACAGCTTTTTCTGCAGGTGATGCTAAGAATACGTATGGAACTGGTTCGTTTATACTCATGAACGTAGGTGACAAATGCCCTGAACCTGTTGATGGATTGCTTTCTACTATTGCTTGGACATTAAATGCCGATGGGAGGATCTCCACAACCTATGCTTTGGAAGGTTCAATCTTTGTTACTGGTGCTGCAGTTCAGTGGCTTCGAGATGGATTAGGGATTATCAATGAGGCATCTGATCTTGAGAGCCTTGCTCTTGAGTGTGAAACAACTGGTGATGTGTATTTCGTTCCTGCTTTCACAGGGCTGGGGAGCCCTTGGTGGGATCCCTATGCTCGGGGAGCACTTGTTGGTCTAACTCGTGGTACGGGTCAGCCTGAAATCGCCCGCGCAACTATTGAATCTATGGTTTTTCAAACACGTGATGTCATTGATGCTATGCGTTCTGGTTCCGGAAGAGACCTTCAGAGCCTTCGTGTTGACGGTGGGGCTTCTGTAATGAAGCTATTAATCCAGTTGCAAGCAGAACAATTACAAGTCCCTGTTTCACGGCCCTTAGTTCACGAAACGACTGCTCTTGGTGTTGCCTACCTCGCTGGACTTTCGCATGGATTTTGGGATTCTATGGATGACATTTCAAACCTATGGCGACTTGATTACAGGGCAGACCCCTCGGAAATGACTACTGAGAGGAATCACGCTTATCAAAAGTGGTTGAATGCAGTGAAGAGAAGTCAGAATTGGGCGGATAGGGCAGACTAATTTAAAGTTTGGTAAGCGTATTTTTTATTTGTCGTACTGCTTGACTGGTACGTTGCTCGTTTTCTATCAGCGCAAATCTTACGTAGCCTTCGCCGCCTGGTCCGAATCCAATTCCTGGTGAAGTTGCTACTTTTGCTTCTTTAACAAGCCACGACGAGAATTCTATTGATCCCATTTCACTATATGCTTTAGGGATTTTCGCCCATGCAAACATTGTGCCTTGAGGAGGGTCTATCTCCCACCCGATTCGATTCAGACCTTCACAAAGGCTGTCTCTTCTGCTTTCGTAAATGCTATTTACTAACTGTGGATGATCTGATGCTTCGTTCATCGTCACAGTTGCGGCTATTTGTATCGGCTGAAATGTCCCATAGTCAAGGTAGGACTTTAGCTTTGCTAGGGCAGCGATTACCTCACTGTTGCCGAGCATAAATGCTACTCGCCAACCCGCCATAGAAAATGATTTGGTCATTGAATAGAGCTCCACGGCCACATCTTTCCCCCCATCAGCTTGAAGAATAGATGGAGGCTGGTAACCGTCAAAGCCAAGGTCTGCGTATGCGAAATCGTGGACAAGTAGGACATCTTTTTCTTTCGCAAAATCTACTACCTGTTGCATAAATTCAAGGTCAACACATGTTGTGGTCGGATTGTGCGGGAAAGACAACAGTATAACTTTCGGCCTTGGCCAACTATATTCCCATCTTTCTTGCATTGCCCCAAAGAAATCTGATCCAGTTGATAGTGGTATTTCCCGAACCTCAGCTCCAGCGAATAAAGGAGCATACAGGTGTATTGGGTAAGATGGCGAGGGAACGAGGACTGCATCCCCAGCTTGAACTACGGCCCACATAAGGTGCGAGAGTCCTTCTTTCGCTCCAATCGTATTTATAGCTTCAGTTTCGGGATCTAACACAACGCCAAACTTGTTCTCATATAAGTCGCAGATTGCTTCCCGTAATTTTGGAAGTCCTCGGCTTAAGGAATACCGATGATTACGTGGATTTTGAGCTGCTTCACAAAGTTTCTCAACTGCTATATCTGGCGATGGCAAGTCTGGGTTGCCAAATCCAAAATCAATAATGTCATCGCCGTTACGACGACCTTGAATTTTTAGATCATTGATTATCGTAAAAACGTATGGGGGGAGGTTATTAATGCGGCGAAACTCCATCTGCACAGGCTAACCGCTTTCTCGCTCAGGAACATGTACCTATTGCGATCTCATCTATGAAAATTAGAGAATTTGATTAGCAAATATTGCAGCACCTATAGATCCAGCCATATTTCCGAACCGTGCTAATTGGATATCTGCTTCCGCAGAGTCAGATCCGTAATCTGCAGCTTCGACATAGCTATTCTTAATGGATTGTAATAGAGGTTCCCCTATCGCAGTTATGCCTCCCCCTAAGACAATCATTTCAGGGTCTATGATCTTTGCTAAATTCTGAAGCCCTATCGCTACTTGTTCGCTATAGGCCTTCAGAACTCGCATCGCTTCAGGATGGTTTTCTTGTACTGCAGCACCTATTTGTTCACTCGATATAGGACTATTTTGAAGATCAACACCTGTTGTCATTTCTGCGATTACTTCTTCATTTAGCATTGCATTGGCTAGCCTTCCTAGCGCTGACCCTGAAGCATATTGTTCCCAGCATCCTCGTTTCCCGCATGGACAAGCAAGCCCTTCTTTTTCAATCACCATATGCCCCACTTCTCCCGCATATCCAGAGGTTCCTTTTTGCAATTCTCCATCAATAATTATTCCCGCCCCTATGCCCGTTCCGAATGAAACGACCATCACATTGTCGCTACCTTTAGCTACACCCAATTTGGCTTCCGCCCAGGCAGCACAATTAGCATCATTTTCAACAGCAACTGATACCTGCATCCTTTTCTCCACTTCTTTTCGTATAGGGAAATTTTCAATAGTTTGTATATTTGGTGAGGTTTTTATGACACCACTAGAATCGACAAGACCCGCGCACCCGATACCGATGCTCGCTATTTTTTTATTCGTTGCTATTTGTATCTGTGTTGAAATGTCAACTATTGAATCAACGATTGATTCTAAGTCACCGAAATGTTTTTTTTGGTGCAGTTCAGTTAGCCCCCCATCATTAGCTAAGGCTAAGCCACGAATATTTGTTCCTCCTATATCGAAACCGGCCGAAAGAAGGTTCAAGTTTTTAGGAGGCGAAAACTGATTCAACTCTTGAGCTAAGGTCTTCAAGTGCGGCACGCACAATTCGTGATTCTGCTCGACGTTTCACGAATCCGGGAATAAGTATGGCTAAATCCGCTGCTAAGTGGTACACCACTTCTGTCTTCTCGCCTCCTTCTACTGGGGCGAACTCATACTCACCTTCAATTTTTTTAGTAATATCGCCCTCTGTCTGCCTCCAAGCCACACGAAGTGGATTGCTGCCATAGTAGTAACGAAGGGTATAGGTAGTGCTTCTGCCCATAGCTGCTGCTCGGAATCTAACATCTCCTCCGCGTCCCATTTCATCATGTTCAACAATGGTCGCTGATTTTACGTCAGAAGCCCATTCTGGGTAGCGTTCAAAGTCAGTAACGACATCAAAGCATTGCTGAGGGGTTGCGTTGATAATTCTTCTTTGTGTTGCGTGATCACTCATTAGCATCACTTTCATTTTGTGAATTTCTTTTATTTCTTTTTAAATGTGCCATTGAGAATAGCCCACATATTGAGATTACCAAGCGCGAAGACAGATGCGAGGATACCGAAAGCGAAGTTTGTACTTGATTGTGTCGCTGCGAATAAGATGCTGACAATTACTTGTGTTCCCAATGAACCGTAGAGTCTGATTTTTACTTTTCTTCCAGTGTTCTTTGGCAGGATTATCAAGTGGCTTGTAGTAACTATTTCATATCTGCTTCGGGTAAGTGAAACTCCGAATGCCCTCAAAGCCAACATAAGTCCAGTTACGAACAGGGTCAAGGATACGACTATGTAGAGAACTTCTAGATTAGAAATGAAGATAGCTAATAGTCCGGTAGCTACGAGAATGGATGTCCCCACTGTAGAAAAGACCGGATAATTGTAGTTAGTTTCATGGGCATTTTTTGTCATTAATTTTGTCTTATTCGTTGATGGTCCTAGTTATTGCTTGATGGAATTTCTGGGCAAGAATGTCATACGAGAATTGGTTTGCTGCTCTATCTCTAGAACTTTTCCCCATGGAAACGCTTTGTTCCCGGTTATTTAACATTGATTCAATTTTTTCTATGACCTCTTCAATATTTTTTGGATTTTGCACTATCTTTCCTGTGCGATTTTCAGAAACTGCTTCACTAGCTCCCCCACTTTGCCCTGCTATTTGGGGAACTCCGGTGGCTGCTGCTTCTAGAAAGACAATTCCAAATCCTTCTTGTTCTAATCCTCCCCACCGAATTCTGCAGAGCATAGAAAAGATATCTGCCATTCCATATAGCGATGGGATCTCTTTATCAGGGACATGGGCAAGGAACTGAACCGGAGCTTTTGTTTTTTTAGCGATTTTTTCTAATCTAGCTTTATCTCTTCCTGTCCCAGCTATAAGTAATTTCAGGTTTGGTCGTTTCTCTTTCAGAGCGGCACATGCTTGTATCAGAACATCCATTCCTTTTCTTGGAACGAGACGACTAAGGGTAAGTATCACTTCGTCTCCCTCTTTGAGGTTATAGATTCCCCGGGCTGTATTTCTCTCATGATGTGAAAGTGGTTTAAATCGTTCAATATCAACACCGGGAGGAACAACTGAAACTGGTAGTTCACACCCTGCTGCGCGTTCTGCTTCGCGAGTCGAATATTGTCCTGCTGTGATGACCAATTCTGCTCCTCGCAGAACCTTCCCAAGAAAATTTTTCAGTATGGGTACTCTCCCAGGTATGGTCACTTCTGCACCGTGAAGTATCACTCCATATGGCGATCCGATCCTTGGTCCCAACATCCCTACAGGAACAGCAGGATCAAACAACACTAAATCTATTTGATGTTTGAAGATTAATTCTCGGATTTTCCCAGCTAAGTTAGGTGTTGGAAGCAGAACTTTTTGTTTCGTTCGGATTATCCTGTGAGTTTGTTCTGAGTCAAATTGTTCTGAACCTTCGTAGGGCGTGCACAGCACTGTTACCTCATCTTGAGGTAATCTTCTATAGATTTCCCATAGGTACGATTGAATACCCCCCACCTTTGGCGGGTAATCATTTGTTACAAGTAGGTGTCTCATAGCACTAGCCTGTCCAGATTAAATTATTTTTACTGGTTTTGTCGTCATGATTTATTTATTCTTGATGTGAAAGTTCTCTTTGTACTGACGGGGATGGATCATTCTCTAAATCGATAAGAAATTTATCAAGACCGAGTTTCTTTGCTGCCCAAACTGCGTGGCCGCGAAGCATTTCATCACTGTCACCTAGCCATTTCTTAATCACCTTAATTGTTCTTGCGGTTGGAGGTCTTTCGCTATTGCCCAAAACGATCAAAGCATTTCTTCTCAGGTATCTCGGGTCTCGCTTGGGTATGTACCATTGACCAAATTTCGACAACAGGTGCTCATCGTCACTCTCAAGGATTTCGTATATAGAGACGAAATTTTCATTTGAAGATTTTTTCCTTGTTTTGTGTAATCTTTCTTCAAATCTATTTGTGGGGCATATTTCTTGACAGTCATCACATCCATAAATCCTGTCTCCTAATGCGCTTCTAAATTCTATTGGGAAATCACCTTCTGATTGAACTAGCCATGCCAAGCATCTGTTTGCATCTAATACTCCAGGAGAGATAATTGCCTGCGTCGGGCAAGACGTAATGCATTTTGTGCATGTTCCACAGTCATCGTTGACTGGCTCGTTAGGTTCGTAGATAGCATTTGTAAGAATTGATCCAAGGACAAACCAACTTCCGCGTTTAGGAATAAGAAGATTAGCATTTTTCCCATACCAACCGATTCCAGCGCGATATGCTGCCTCTCTGTCTACTAGTGCATTGTCGTCAACTAGAAGTCGTGCTTTGAAACCGGCATCAATCAATTCATTTGCCATAGCTTCCAAACCCATCCGAAGCATCCGGTAATGATCTTGTTGCGCGTAAAGAGCTACTCTACCTTTAGGTTCTGAAGGTTTAATTACCCTTGGCTTAGGTTGCCAATATGACCTCGCCCCAACGATCAATGACTGCCCTTCAGGCATTGTTTTCTTTGGGTTTGTGGATCTCTTTGGATTTCTATATGTAAATGACATTCCAGCGTGAAGATTCTTAGATTTTCTATCCTGAAGATCCTTAAGGGTTGATGCAAAGATCTCCGCTTTCGCTACCCCAATAGAATCGAGTCCATTACGCAATCCAATAACTTGCATTTCTTTTAGTGATGGTGGAGATGGCACATCTTAATAGTCGCAGATGTTAAAGCCATATGGAACTACTCCAAGTTATTTATGAAACCTTTGAATCGTTATAACGGGGTTACGAAGTTCTGGGAGTAGTCCAGCTTTCGTCATTGACTTCATTGAGCGCCACTCATCCAAGCTAATTACTACTGCTGAATGAGGGTCTCGGTCGCAAATAAAAGTCACTAAGCAGTCTTCGCAGGCTGCCGTGTCCAGTAGTGGACATAATTCACAGTCAACTGATAGGTAGTTTTCTTTCATAAGAATAAATATAAATTAAGGGTGTGACAATATAGGTCGGCTATTAACACCGGATATTTCTGATTGCCTTATTTGTACTTATTGTTTTTTTCTACAACGTCAGCGCCACTTTCACACCATCTACATACAACCGATTCAATTGATTCTTCTAGCACTTTCTGGTCTTCGACGTTTAACTTACCAGCGGTAGTAAAGTGATGGAATTCAGTTGTTCTTTGGAAACGCACAACGTCAAACCGTGTTAGGTTTCCACATGCATTACATCTGTAACGAATCGCTTCACTCATTTCTTACCTAAGGATCTTGTTAAAGTAATTAGCTCCGATAAACACTTTTTAGCTGCGCCTGACGCAATTGAGGCGCGAGATCGCTCTACCCCATCAACGAAATTCTCAGCTATTCCGGCTACTACCAATCCGGCTGCAGCATTTAGAATAACTATGTCACTTTTAGGTCCTGTTTCCCCACCTAGAACGTCATGAGTTATTTTCGCATTCTCTAATGGGCTTCCGCCAAAGAGTTCCTCTGGCTCTACTCTTTTGATACCGACCTCTTCCGGTGAAAACTCTGAGGTTTTTATTTCTTTGGAAGTCACTGTATGGATGGTGTTCGGACCCGTTGTAGAAAGTTCATCAAGGCCTCTATCGCCGGTAATGACCATAGCAAATTGTGTTCCGGTATTTTGGAGGACTTGTGCCATTTGTTTCCCTCGATCAATTGATGGGACTCCTACTACTTGCCTGGTAAGAAAACCAGGATGAGATAAAGGTCCAAGAATATTGAAAACTGTTGGGACTTTCAGTTTTGCTCTGACAGGTCCTGCGAAACGCATTGCAGGGTGGAAAATTCTTGCGAACGCGAATCCTAGTCCGATTTCATTAACGCATTTTTCTACCTGCCCTGCGCCTAGATCAGTTGCGATTGATAGCTCGTCTAACAAGTCAAACGAACCAGAAGATGATGAGGCTTTACGGTTGCCGTGCTTGCATACTTTTGCTCCTGCGCCAGCAGCAACGAAGGAAGCCATCGTTGAGACATTCAGAGCGGCTTTCCGCCCCATTTCTGATCCACCCGCTCCGACAAGATCAATAGTTTCTGAGTGACAGTCAATTCGGATGCAGGAGGACCGCATTGCGCGGACGAACCCTGTAATTTCACTAATCGTTTCACCCTTTTGATTAAGTGCTAGAAGCAGGTCTGCCAATTCCGCATCGCCCACCTCTCCCTTAAGTACAGAAATGAGAATTGCTTCAGCCGTGCCTTCATCCAGATTACGCCCATCTAAAATCTCTACTGTCAAGCCAGATAGGTTCTTGAAAGCATTTGCGGACATTTAGTAAGTATGTCGTTGTCGCGATAGAAGTTCAATCATATCCATTTCCTAACAGTTGATAGAACGATCTATTTTAAGATTAGTCAGTTACTTTTTTTAAAGTATTTCGGTCGGTGTGGTGAAGTAAATCATCCTGTACCGCCATTTTGAGGACTGAGTCTTCTTCGTAAGACCATTCGTCGTCGCCAATTGTGATGCTAAGTGTGTATTCAACCGTTGAAGCATTTCCAGATAGGTATTTATTCTCAAGTATTCCATAGTTGGTTGAACCGAGTTCCGCAGCCATATTGAAAGAAGTAGCTTCAGGTTCACAAGTGCCGCCGGCTATAACAACTGTTCCCCTAGGAACCATAAAGCACCGCATGATCTGCTTTTCTGCGGGGTCATACAACCAGTATCCGATTTCAGTGTGGAATGGGTCTTGGTCTAATTCGGTCGAACGCCATGCTGCCATTCGGTAGTCGAGTCCGTAAAGATGCTGATTCCCATTATCTACGGGTCCAAACGTTGAGAAGGTTACTCTTTCAAAGTAATTCGTATCGCCAGTTTCTTGCTCTTCGTTGTGGTATGAGAAATCAACTCCGCCGTGTCCTTCCCACGTTCCGACGAGTGATAGTAATGGTCCGAAATTAGCTACTGTCAGGTCTTCTGGTGCAGTCATAAGATGTTCTCCTAATCTTAAATTGGTCTGTGCAAAACAATCTATGTACGAAATTAGCACTTCTGCAGGCTCGGTAGAACTTTGAAGCGAATTTCTTTTTCTTTTTTGATACAAAATAAGCCTGAATTGTCCGTCTTTCCCTTAAAAGGTTGTTCTTTCCTGATTTTATTGTAAGACTTAACGATGGTGAGTTGGCCGGTTGGTCGCAACGTAACTTGTTATGTTGAGGAAGGTCGGGGCTCCTATGAACAGAGTGCTGACGAGAGTCAGGATGGAGCGATCTATCGATAAGGGCAGCAGAAAGTAAACCGCCGATGGCTATGAAAGTGGCACAGGTAAGGGTGAAACGGTGCGGTAAGAGCGCACCAGCATCTAGAGTGATCTAGGTGGCTAGGTAACCTCCACTCGGAGCAAGGTCAAGTGTGGAACATGGGTTGTTCATCCCAGTCGTTAGAGATGGCGGCAGTTCCCAGGTGGACCGCATAGATGGATGACCATCAAGGGATTGGTTGGAAACGATCACCTGAACAGAACCCCGCCTATAGGCCAACTCACCTAATTCTGAATTAAGGTTTTTACTTCCGGTGTCTTCGGCCAAATAGCAATGACCACTAAAAATGATGATGCCGCTAAACCTGCTAGGAAGATGAAGGCTTTGCGGAATGCAGGTAATGCCTCGATTCCTGTTGAGTCTCCGATGATAGCAACGAGAATAGCTATCCCTATCGCTGAACAAATTGCTCGGCCGGTTAAGAACGTTGCATTAGCCCTTCCATAAACGTTTTCAGGTACATCTGCGAGTGCAGCGCTATTCAATGGGGCAAAAGTCAGTCCCATCGCTAGCCCGTAAAGAACTAGGCCGGGAAACATTCGACCCCAATAATCTACGTCGGCTCCATAAAAGAAGGTAAACCATATATTTCCTAGAGTTAATAAGCCTGTTCCGATTAGAAGAGTTCCTCGATAACCATAGGTTTGAACCCACCAGCCGGTGCCTATGGAGACTATTCCGGCAAGGAGCGGTGTCGGTGTGATTGCGAGCCCAATTTGGATCTGCGAGTAGTCCCAGACACTTGCTAGATGTATCGGCCATAGAAGCCAAACTGAAGATCCGACTAATGACACTCCAAGTGAAACAATATTAGCTGTTGTAAACGTTGGAATTGAAAAAAGTTTAAAGTCCACCAACGGCATTACTTGATCTTTATTTCTATAAAGGAAGAGGGGGAATAGTAGTGCCGCAGTGACAAAGGCGAGCATTGTTTCCCAACTCATCCAACCCCATCTGGGTCCTTGCACTATCCCCAAAGCGAGAAACCCTATCGAAGCACTTCCAATTGGTATTCCCCAGTAGTCCACAGATTCGCTTTTAAATCCTTTGCGAGTTTGTGCAGTATCACCTAATGGAAGGATCGCTGCGATCACACAAACAGCTCCTAATCCCTGTATCGCAAACATCCATCTCCAGTCAGCGATTTCAAGGATGAAGGAGGCGATAGTCGGAGATAATGCTGAGCCTATGGGGACAGCTGCTGCCCAAATTCCGATCGTTAAAGCGTGTTTGGTTTTGGGGAATACTCCTAGAACCATAGCTAAGGAGGCTGGAGCGAAAATTGCCGCGCCGACCCCTTGTAATGTTCTTCCCGTGATTAGAATCCCGACATTGGGAGCAAATGTGCAGGCAATGGCTCCCAAAAGAAAGAGTAGTATTCCTCTAACGAACATTGCTGTGGCGCCAAGTCTGTCAGATAATTGACCGCCTAATAATGTAAATGCTGCTGTGGTTATTGAATAACCTGAAAGGATCCATGAGAGAGTTGCCCTGCTGGAACCGAAATATTGTTCGATCTCAGGAAAAGCGATAGTCGTTCCGGTTAACGCTGCTGGCAACAATATCATTGCGATAACTGCGGTCGCGAGTATAAACCATGCTGAATACTTCTTAGCAGTTTTCATTTAGTGTGAGTGTGCTGAGAGGAAGGATTGAATAGTCTCATTAGTTTGGTTGAGGCTATCTGGTGTTTTCCATTGCTCTATAAAAGTGATGTTCGGCGCAAGATGTGCGATTTCTCTTGAGATAGACTGTGGATGATAGAGATCGTCTCCCATGAATAACAGTATCGGGGTTTGAAATTGTGCGACATCTGTTTTAGAAGCTGTAAGTAAGAAATCGCCATCCCACATATTGCTTCTCAATTGGGCAATGGCTTCGGCTGTCACTGTCTTATCGCTATTTCTAAGATCTTCAGCCCAACTGTCAAACATGTCATAGAGTGCTTGTCTATTCTCCTCTATCCCGACAGGTTGAAGTATGACAGCTGATAGGAAACGTTCAGGTGCGGCCTTTAGTAAACCAGCAATGAAAGGCCCTCCGATACACATTCCTAGAACGTGGCATTTTTCGATTTCTAGATGGTCCAAAAGAGCAATATGGTCGTTGATGTATGTCTGCCAATTATCTTCAGAGGTAACCGGAGCTTTTGATTGTCCTGCATTGCGTTGATCCATCCCAATTAGTTCAAATTTCTCTACGAGTGATTCGCGTGGGTTCCAAGGCATATTTAACCAAAGGGCATTAGCAGAACGCATTCCCCCTGGGGCGAGGAGAAGAACAGGAGGGCCACCACCTTCCCGTTCGTAGAAGATCTTTATATTACCATTTTCAAAGAAAGACACTATTACCTCCCTTGTAAAGCTATTTGGAGCTTTGCCGCTTGGTCAATTTTTTGACAACAAATAGATAGTTATCAGCCCTAACGCTGATGCTCCTAGCATTGCCGCTTCGTAAGATTGTTCAATCACGGGAATCCAGATAATGGGTCCTAGCCCGACTCCAAGAAAACGGAAGGAAAGAATGAAGGAGAGGGTACCACCACGGTTATCTGGGATTTCTGTTGCGCCCAGTGCTTGAAGCACAACAGACATGTACCCAACCATGCCACCTGCCATAAACCAGAGTAGCCCTAATGTGAAGGGATTGGAGGCGGCAAAAAGAAGAGCGGAGAAAATCGTCAAAGCAATCGCAGCGATTATTGATGATTTCCGGTATCCAAATTTGTCGATGCTTTTTCCCCAAGTTGGACCCAGAAGAAAGCTCGCTATCGCTCCACCAACGAGAATTAGCCCCGCTTTAGATCCTGAAACATTGTAGATATCTCTGGCTGCGACAGCGACAAGGACACTCATCCCCATAGGTCCAGCTGCTGCTGCCAAAGTAGCGAAACCGATTCTTAGGATACGTCCCTGAAATAGCGGCTTCATAGGGGGGAGGTCTGCGTCCCGTCTTGGTTCTCCATTTGGTGGGAAAAGCGACAGGGTGAAAGAAACTGCGACTGTCCCCCAGAAGGCAACTCGCCATGTCGTGTCTGCGGCTATACCTCCAATGATTGGGGCCATGACTAATCCCAGTGCTTGGAAACTTGAGTAAATTCCTACTTTTCTTCCAAATTTTTCTTGAGGGACGGTTTCAGCTAGTCCGGCGAGCAATAGTGGGGTTATGAATGC
>JAYYZG010000103.1:0-14290 GCA_036687775.1 Actinomycetota bacterium | reverse complement strand
CTTATCAATCGTGGCTCTCTCTACGGACTCACCAGCTCGAAATGTCTTTTCGACTACGGAACCTGTACGGATATTCTTCAACTTTGTCCTGACGAAAGCGTGACCTTTCCCAGGCTTTACGTGTTGGAACTCAACGACTTGCAGGAGATTCCCATCTAGTAATACTGTCCATCCGTTTTTAAAGTCATTTGTTGAAACCGTTGACATGCTTCTACTTCCTTTGCTTAATAAGCGATTCTACCCTAGCGGCACACCTCTTTGAATCGCCTGCAGTTTTAGGACTAAGTCAAAAATTCAACGCCATCTGACGTAATCAGCATAAGATCTTCCCAACGAACACCGAAAGCCCCTTGAAGGTAAAGACCCGGCTCTATGGTGATCACCATCCCTTCCTCCAGTACATCTTCACTCCTATTATTAATTCGGGGGAATTCATGGATTTCTAGACCAACCCCATGCCCTGTCCCATGACTAAATAAATCTCCATAACCTTTCTCATTTAAGAAATTTCTGCACGTTAGGTCAACATGTTTTGCCTGAACCCCAGGTTTGATTTCGGTTATCGCTAAATTTTGAGCCTCTTTAACTAATTCCAGTAATTCGCTTTCTTGCGCGCTCAGAGTGCCTACGGAAATTGTCCTCGTCATATCTGAGCGATACCCCTCGTACAGCGCCCCGACATCGACGAGGAGTAACGCATTCTCATTGATGATCGTATCGGTTGGAGTTGCATGCGGGTAGGCACTGTTTACTCCCGAGGCGACAATAGGTGGATATGCGGACCCAGAAGCCCCCAATAGTTTCATTTTGTGATCCAAATTAGCTGCCATTTGTTTCTCTGTTGTCAATTCATTTAAATCTTTCAGACTCTCGGTGAGTGCTGTAGAAGCTATGGACGCTGCTGTTGTTATTCTTTGTATTTCGCTTTGATCTTTCACTGACCTCAGTTCTCGGATCGGGCTCTGAGCGTCACTGATCTTAGAAGTTATTTCTGTAGATAGTCGTTTCTTTTGAGCCCAAGAAACCCTTTCCCCATCAAGAACTATCTGCTGGCCTTTGCTTAGTTCAGCAATCCAAGTAAATGGTTCTAAGCAGATTTTATATTCTGCCAGCGAACTGTTTTTTAGCAACTCTTCTGGAGCTTGGAGACTGTAGCGACTGTCAGTGAGTAGGATGCAGTTCTCGCTATCAAGAAAAATACTCCCATTTGAGCCAGTAAAACCTGTGAGCCATTGAACGGTGACTGGATCAAAAGCTACAAACGCCGCCTTCTCACTATTCAACCAATCTCTGACCTTGTTAACCCTTGCGTTGTGGTAGGAAATAGTTTCGTTACCCACCATTGGATTGCATTATGTTATGAATGGCTTGTATTGATAACTGATAGCCATATCCTCCAAACCCAATAATGGAGCCATGTGCTACAGGTGCTACTACCGAAGTATGTCGCCAAGTTTCACGAGCATTGGGATTCGAAAGATGCACTTCAACAATGATTCCATCGTAACTGGCGAGAGCGTCATGAATTGACCACCCGTAGTGAGTCAGTGCTCCTGGATTAATCACGATCCCACAATAGCTACCACTAGCTTCTTGTATTTCTTCAACAAGTTCACTTTCGCTATTAGATTGGAAATGAACCAATTCATATCCTGTCTCTTCTGCTGTTTTTCTTGCACCATTAACATGGTCTTCAAGCGTCTCCGTACCATATATCTCTGGCTCCCGTTCCCCAAGCATGTTGAGGTTTGGTCCTGACAAAAGGAGTATTGCTTTCATTGAATTACCTCCAAGGATTTTCTTAGTAAGTTTTGGTTCTCTACTTTCACGATTTCGACTCCATTTTCCCCATCAAGTACAAAGGTGACTCCATCTTGCGCTTTTTTATCTCTTTCGAAAAGTGAAAGAATTCTCTCTACATCTACTTGAGATGGCAACGTATATTGAAGATTGAAATGGTTTAGGATTTCCTCATGGTATAGAACGCGGCTTTCGTCTATCCTCCCCAAGGCAAATGCCACTTGCGCTGCATACCGTATTCCAATAGCGACTGCTTCCCCATGCGCTAACGAAAACTGATTTTCTAACTCGAGGGCATGCGCTAGCGTATGGCCATAGTTTAATATCGCCCGTTTCCCATTTTCTCTTTCATCTTGTACGACGATATTAGTCTTCAACTTAATGCATTCTGTTATTTGCGATGCTAAATCCATGTTCCTAAGATCGCCTGAGCCGATGAAATGGTACTTAGCTATCTCGCCGTAACCACATTTCCATTCTTTCTCCGGAAGTGTAGTTAGTGTTTCAATATCGCAAATTACTGCTTGCGGTTGCCAGAATGTTCCTACGAGATTTTTCCCTTCTGGCAAATTTACTCCTGTTTTACCACCTATTGCAGCGTCAACCATTCCAAGCAGAGATGTCGGAACATTTATGACTGGAATCCCTCGGTGATAGATAGATGCTGCGAAAGCAGCTATATCGGTGACCATCCCACCGCCTACGGCTATGACAGCATCTGAACGTGTCATACCCCACCTCACCCAAGAACTACACAATTCTTTAATCGTCTCAATTGATTTCCCTTGCTCTCCAATTGGCAAATAAAAGATTTTCTGCTCTTTTCCTGTTTTAATGTCCACCCCTATAGATTCTTGGGTGACAATTGCTATTTTTTTAACATCGGCCCCAATATACGAAGCGACTTCATTAACGCAGCTAGATCCTATTAATACCGGATAGGAACGTTCTCCTAGATTTACGGAAATTTCTTTTGATTCCACATAATGAGGGTAGTCATCTACAGCGGTCTGTGTGGGGAGTTATTCGTTTATCTGAATGATCTAGCGAATCTCACTTATTACTTTTCTTTGAATATCCTCTATCGGAGCGTTCATTCCAGTCCAGAGTTGATATTGAAGCGCTGCCTGCTGGACAAGCATTCCGATGCCTGTGATTGCCGTCGCCCCTATTCTTCGGGCTTCCAACAAAAGAGGGGTTTCAATTGGGTTATACACAAGATCTACTATGGTTTGGTGGCTACGAAGGTACTTTTCAGAGAATGGCAGCATCCCCTCATTTTCAGTTCCAACCATACCGATGGAGGTTGCGTTGATCACATATTTACAATCAGGTATCTCGGCAGGAGTTCCAACATTCGCATTTTCTCCACCTAAATTTGCTGCCAATATAGCTTTTTCATCATTTCTATTGATGACAGTAATTTTTCCTGCTGATGCTTTTTTAAGGGCACGTACAATTGATCGTGCAGCTCCTCCGGCTCCAATTATTGCAAATGAACTCCCCAAAATGCCCTTACCTGTTTCAGCAGTTAATGAATTCACGAATCCTTCACCATCAGTATTGTGACCAACTAGTTTTTTATTATCCCAATAAATACAGTTCACAGCTTGAAGTTCGCTAGCAGCTTCTGACAATTGGTCAAGGAAAGGAATAACAGTTTCTTTCAGTGGCATCGTTACAGATACACCTCGAATATTGTTTTCCCTGACCCCTTTGATGCAATCTTGGACCTTATCTTTAGAGACTTCAATAGCATGATAAGTCCAATTTAGATTGTCAATGTCAAAGGCCGTATTGTGTATTAAAGGCGATAGAGAGTGCTTTATAGGTTGACCTATGACCACGGCCATAATTTGCGAAGCTTCTGTTTTAGGGAAATTAACCACAGCCGAGGTCTCTTTCCACACAGATTTGTACAGCTACATTAAATTCTGCTTCTGTTACAGCAAAAGTATGTGAACCAATCCCAAAATCGTCAGTACGTACATAGAATAACCAATCACCTACGATAGGGTTCAGCGCTGCTTCGATGGAAGCTCTACCTGGTGCGGAAATCGGTGTTGGAGGCAACCCAAGTACAATTCTCGTGTTATAGGGAGAGTCAATAGTTAAATCACTGAGAGTTAACTCTCGATCTCCACCCAATGCGTAGACAATCGTTGCATCAATTCCTAGTGGCATATTTTGTTCTAATCGGTTGTAGATGACTCGCGCAATTTTTCCACGTTCCTCTTCCAAGGCAGCTTCCTCCTCAATTAAGGAGGCTATTATCAGTGCTTGATAAGGGGTCACCCCAAGTTCACTTGGGGGATTATCTAAACCAGTCTCTGAAGCGATTAAGTCAAACTGGGAAACCATCCTGTTCAGTAGCCCCTGCTCGTTAGACATTAATGATTCATCAACGTCATATGTCTCTGGGAAAAAAATTCCCTCTTTAAAGTTTCTTTGCCATTCAGCCCCCAGACTTTCTGGGTCTCGTGATTGGGCTATAGCCAAAGATAATTCTGAGGAGTCAAACGATGGCAATTGATCAAGTAGAGCTATCTTCATTTCGGCAAGAGTTAGACCTTCTGGAATAGTTACATAAAATCGGTCTTCTACAATCTCCGTGGGGCCAGCTTCTAAATTATTTCGCACATCCCAAACCGAGCTATTGGTTTGAAAAGTATAAATTCCTGCTTGGAAATCTGGGACATTTTTGAAACGTAAGTAGTAGCGGAACACTGTTCCATTGGCCACTATGTTATTTTCAGCGAGTATCCGCGCTATGTCATCTGTAGTAGCCCCTTGAGGTATTTCAATAACAAGTTCCATACCTGGTTCTCCAGGGGGATCCAATTGGTCATCTACCCAACCTCGAACAAAGTTATAAGTTACCAAGCTGAGAATTATCACGAAAGCAGCGAACACCCCGAAACGTAAAGCTGTACTTGTTTTACGTGGCAAACGTTCCCAGTCACGATCGTCATAGTATTCGTCTTCATACCATGGAGGGAGGTCCTCGGGATAAGTTAAGCCTTGATCATTCTCAGCAACTGACAAAGGTTCCCTATTCTCGCCCTTCGATCCACCTAAGAAAAAATCTTCGAAAACGAACTCTTCATTTTCTTTCTGCGTACGGGGAGAATCAGGGTAAACAGAGTCATTTTCATGTTCATCTCCTGAACTTTGGTCCTCACTTTCTCCACTATTCATTTGCAGCTTCCTTGTCCGGAATTGAACCCTCATTTAATTGAGTGTCAAGCCATGCTTGCAAGATAATGGATGCAGCTACCTGATCAACCAGTCCGCGTCTTTTGATGACGCTCACATTCTGGTCCTTAAGCACTTGTTCGGCTGTTACGGTTGTGAAACGTTCATCAAAGGTTTGGATTTCCAAACGGGTTAATTTCTTCAACTCATCAATTTCATCTTTAGTTTTTTGGGCAGCGGGTCCTAGGGTTCCATCAAGAGAAATAGGTAATCCAAAAACCAAAGTAGATATTTCCCATTCATTCGCTATTCCTATGATCTGATTATGATCTCGCCGCGTATCTCCACTTCTCGTTATCACACTGTACGGGGTTGCAACTGTTCGCTCAGAATTACTCAAAGCTACCCCTATTCTTTTTGTTCCAAGATCTATACCTAGAACCCTCAATCTTCCACCGCCGTTTTTCGGGCAATAGCTAGGGCTTCATCTAAGGCTCCAGAGTCTTTTCCTCCCGCCATAGCGAAATCCTTCCCTTTTCCTCCCCCTCCTTTAATGAGTTTGGCAGCTTCAATAATTAATTCTGAAGCGCTTCGAGATGAGTTTTCGGAAACAGCTGCAGCGATCGCAGCACCACCATTTTCAAGTGCTGTTCCGAGAATTACAGTTTCTATATTTTGATCGTTTCTTAATTGGAGTGTTAATTGTTTAAGGTCTTCTCGTCCAATTCCATCTATTCTCTCCACAATTGTTCCATCTGAGGCATTTTGAATCAGTTTCTGTGCTTCATTCATGATGAACGATTTACGTAATAGTTGAATCTCTTCTGTCAGTTCTTCAATTTCACGGATTTTTTTCGCAAGACCTTCAGTGAGATTTGATACAGGTACTCCTAAAGTGCCTGCTATTTCATCAAGAATTGCTTTTTGTTCGCGGACCAGTTGGAAAGCACCCAAGCCTGCAACAGCTTCAACTCTGCGAATATTGGAACCAATTGACCCTTCGGAAACTATTTTAATTAGCCCTATCTCACTCAAATGCCTGACATGCGTTCCGCCACACAATTCAATAGATTTTTCTCCAGCTTTTAAAACACGGACAGTTTCTCCATACTTATCACCAAAGAAAGCTATTGCCCCAAGTTCTTTTGCTTCATCCATTCTCGTCTCTATAACTTCAACTGAATAATCTGAAAGAATCTGATTATTTACTAGATCCTCTATTTCGTTTATTTGAAGATCTGTAAGCGATTCAAAATGACTGAAATCAAATCTTAAACGGTCAGGGCCTGCCCACGAGCCTTGTTGCTTAACATGCAATCCGAGTACTTCTCTGAGCGCCCAATGGAGAAGATGAGTTCCCGTATGATGCCTTTGTATAGACAGTCGCTTCTCTTCATTAATTGACGCATGAACTTCTTCACCTTGCAATAGTTCCCCTTCAATACTTTCAACCGCATGCAGGTATTGCCCACTAGGCAAAAGCGTCGTATCAGCGATATTGGCTGTTCCAGAACGACCGACAATCTTTCCTGAATCTCCAATCTGGCCGCCGGATTCAGCATAGAAAGGGGTTCTATCTAGAACAATGACATCACGATTAACAAAAAGGATCGTTGACGTACTTTCAAAGCTTTCGTATCCAGTAAATTCTGTAGCTACCGAGACATCAATATGCTTCAGTATCTCTGCTTGTACTTCCTTTGCTCCTTCTTTTACCAGCGAGTCAGCTTTCGCCCTGTCACGTTGTTCTTTCATTGCTTGGTCAAAACCTGCCTGATCTATTTGAATCCCTCGTTCTCCAGCTATCTCTTGAGTCAACTCCATCGGGAATCCAAAAGTATCGTGCAGTCGGAAAGCTACATCACCTGAGAGGTTACTTCCTGAACCAATCTCATCCAGATGATCATCTAGGATTTTCATTCCAGAAGCAAGCGTCTTTCGAAACCCTTCTTCCTCTCTCTGTAATATCTCTTTAATCAAGTCCCGATTTTCCGCTAAGTCAGGGTACGCATCATCCATAATCGTTATAACTTCGTCAGCTAGTTTCGGCAGGAGCAGATCTTTAACCCCAAGAAGGTATGCGTGCCGGATTGCTCGTCGCGCTATTCGTCTCAAAACGTAACCGCGCTCCTCGTTACTTGGAATAACTCCATCATTTGTTAAGAAAGTTGTAGAGCGCGCATGATCGGTCAAGATTTGCAGTGAGATAAGAGTTGATGGATTATCAATATCAGTGACCCCTGCCATCTTTGCCACCGCTTCAAGGAGTTTCTGAAATTCATCAGTTTCCCAAACTGCATCAACCCCCTGGACAACTGAAAGAACTCTTTCTAAACCTGCCCCTGTATCAATTGATGGTTTAGGCAACGGAATCTGTGTTCCATCTGGCTGTTGATCATATTGCATAAAGACCAGGTTCCAAATCTCTACATAACGCTCCTCTGCCTCAAGATTTTCGGGACCTCCAGATGGTCCATATTCTTCCCCTTTGTCCCAAAATATTTCTGAACATGGACCGTTTGGACCGGTGTCAGCCATTCTCCACCAGTTGTCTTCATCCAAACGCTGAATACGTTCTGGAGGTACTCCAACCGTTTTCTCCCAAATTTCAGCCGCCTCGTCATCACTAAGGTGAACAGTGACCCACAGCCTTTCAGGGTCAAGTTTTAGAATTTCAGTGAAGAATTCCCAAGCCAGTGGGATCGCATCTTTTTTAAAATAATCTCCAAAGCTAAAGTTTCCCATCATTTCAAAGAAGGTTAGGTGTCGGCTTGTGCGTCCAACCTCATCTAAGTCATTGTGCTTACCTCCAGCCCGGACACATTTTTGTACAGTTGTCGCCCTCATATAAGGAGGCTTTTCTAATCCTAAAAAGAAATTTTTAAATGGAACCATACCCGCATTCGTAAAAAGTATCGTTTCATCATGAGGTATGAGACTTGAGGATGGCACGACCTCATGCCCTCTTTCTTCAAAGAAAGTCGTAAATGCACTGCGGAGTTCTCTAGCTTTCATTACTACTCATCCTACCGTGAGAGAGCATGTCAATATTTCATACTCTGCCGATTCGCTCCATCAACATTTTACTGGCTCTAGCTTTACCTAAAGCTGTTACTCATTGACAATGAGAAGAGTCCCAGACAATTTTTGGTCGGAATTCGTGGTGACGCGGTCACGATACTTCCCAATAATCTTCTTTCCTTCTTTTGTAGCATTATCAAGAGTTGTTTTAGTTGTTTTAAGGCCAGTAGAAACGAAGCTATTATCTACAGAATCTGCGTATTTTCTGGTTTGCTTCTTTAGTAGTCGTTTAACCCAAATTGATGAGCTAATACCTGCTCCAAAACCAGCAGTTAACCATAGAAATTTTTTTATCATTAATCCCACTTTACCTATAAGTTATGTCTTTCTATTTACTAATTAATAGCTTTACTGCCCTAATGGTTCCTTTAAGTAGAGATGAAATCATTAGAGCTGGCCGCGTAAAAGATCCATATACCAGCCTTGAATGAGTATCGGCGCGTTTCGTGATTTGCTCTGCTTGGCCAACTAACTGATTCACTCTTTGAATTTCATCTTCAATTTCTTTTGACTTAATGTTCATCTCTGAATGTGTTTCAATTGAATCCTCATTTATTTTTCCTATTAGAGATTCGACTTGAGAGATGGTTGAGTGCAATTTAGTTACAACATAGACAAGCACTGCCACAAGAAAAATTGCTGTCAATGAAACGATGACAGCTGCTAATTCCCAGACCTCCATACGTCCTCACCTCTGTTTATTTGCGTTTGGCTCTCATGAACCGAGATTTCTATTTATCTTCTTCGTGAATATAGTACCTATGATTTTTGAACCTGTCAGGTCGATATGTTTGTTCAACCTTATTCTCGGGATAATCGTGAGGATATTTGTAGCCTTCACCATGCCCGATCCCCTTCGCTCCCGAGTAATGGCTGTCACGAAGATGTTTAGGGATTTCCCCCAAAGCAGTTCTCGCATCTTGTTTCGCCGATATCAAGGCTTGAATCACATTGTTTGACTTTGGCGCGACTGCAAGATAGATCACTGCATGAGCTAGATTCAATTGAGCTTCAGGTAGCCCGACATATTCAATGGCCCGTGCAGTAGCTTCAGCAATTACCAATGCATTTGAGTCTGCCATGCCAATATCTTCTGAGGCGAGAATAAGCAATCTTCGTGCGATAAAGCGAGGATCTTCTCCAGCATCAAGCATTCTTGCCAGCCAGTAAAGCCCAGCATCTGGGTCAGAGCCACGAATGCTTTTTATGAAAGCGGAGATCGTATCGTAGTGCTCTTCGCGCCCATATTTGAGTGCTTGTGTCCCTATAGCTGCTTCGACATCTTCAAAGACAATGTGATCACCTTTCTGATTATCTCTTGTCTTTGCTAAAATAATTGAAACTTCCAAGGATGTTAGGCTTTGTCGTCCGTCCCCTTCCGACTTATCGACCAAGTACTCTATCGCCTTTGGCTCAGCTGTCATTTTTTCAAATTTCAGCCCTCTCTCAATAAGTTCTGCTAAGTCTTGATCAGTTAATGGTTCCAGTCGGAATAATGAGCCCCGACTTAATAAAGGAGCATTAACCTCAAAATAAGGATTTTCGGTTGTCGCTCCAACGAAAATGATGAGGCCAGATTCAATAGCTTGAAGGAGAGTATCTTGTTGGGCCTTGTTAAATCTGTGTACTTCGTCAAGGAATAGTATTGTTCCTTTGCCATATTCTCCTAGCCTATTTTCGGCATTAGTGATTTCTTGTCGAACATCTTTGACCGTTGCGCTCACTGCTGATAACTGTATAAATGTTTTTGAAGTTGATTTCGCTATCAATCTTGCGATTGAGGTTTTCCCTGTCCCTGGTGGTCCCCAGAGGATAACAGATGTGAGCTTGTCTCTTTCTATAAGGCTTCTTAGAGGTTTTGAAGGTCCTAGTAAATGCTTTTGTCCAACGACTTCATCTAGGTTTTGGGGGCGTAATCTATCTGCTAGGGGTGCTCGGCGTTCCAAATCCCGTTGAGCTGAAGATGCAAACAAATCATTTTCCACACTTTAAGATTAGACTCCTATTCTGCAAAGAGACCTACGATTCACATCTTTCTGTTGAATCTGGAAGCATTCAAAAAGGACGTACCAAAAAGAGATAGAATTTTATTTATGGTCTCCAATGAACCTACTCGACACGAAGTGACAAGTTTTGATGATGTAATGCTTCCTGCACAAAGCTACAAACAGGGTTTTCCTACGATTATTCACCTAACGGCAGAACCCAAGGATGCAGGACGAAGAATCATTGACTTTTTCTCCGGTTTAGCTTTTGGGACTGATGGAACTTTTGAAAAAGTTGCTGAAGGCCTTTACTTGCTTACCCCACCGGGTGATTAACTAGATCTAGGTTGCTTCCGGTGAAAGTCGTAACCCTAACTCATCTAGGTGAGTTGGGCTAAGAGATGTAGGAGCATTCGTCAATGGGTCACTACCTGATTGAGTTTTAGGGAATGCTATTACTTCACGAATGTTTTCTTCTCCAGAAAGTAGGGCTGCTAGTCGATCAATCCCGAACGCAAAGCCAGCGTGAGGTGGAGCACCGTATCGGAAAGCATCCAGCAAAAATCCAAATTTTTCATTTGCTTCGGTTTCGCCAATCCCTAAAATATCAAATATTCGCGTCTGTACTTCCTTGTTATGTATTCGAACGCTTCCTGACCCCAATTCCCATCCGTTGAGAACTAGATCATAAGCTTGCGAGCGTATTTCTAAATATTCTTCTCCGATAGCTGTTTCTAATTTCGCTAGATCTTCTGGATGAGGCATAGTAAATGGATGATGAGCAGGAACTGGCGTACCTGATTCTGCTATTGACTCGAACAGAGGAAATTCTGTTATCCATAAGAAGTTCAAACCACCTTCTTCAACTGGTGGACGGGCTATCTCTAATCTAAGTAGACCAAGAATATGATTTACTACTCTTCGTTGGTCTGCAATAACGAATATCATGTCCCCCTCTTTAGCTGCCATTGAGTTAGCCAAGTCGGAAATTTCATCTTTAGACATGAATTTCGTTAAGGCTCCGTCAAGTTCTCCGCCTTCCCCGACCCTAAACCATGCGAGCCCTTTTGCACCCCAGCTTTGACACTTCTCAGTTAACGCATCTATAGCATTTCTTCCAAGGATTTCAGCTCCTTTTGAGTGGAGGATACCTTTGACACAATTGACTTTGAATACGTTTGCCTCTGTATCTTCAAATAGATGTGTTAACTCTATTAACTCCATGCCGAAACGTGTATCTGGCTTGTCGGATCCGAATCGTTCCATGGCTTCATGCCACGTCATAGTGGGTATCTCTCCTGGTCTAGTACCAGTCACAGTTTCTGCCGAATCTTTTATTGCCTCGGAAACGAAAGATATTATGTCTGCTTGGTCAACAAAGCTTGCTTCCATATCCAATTGCATGAACTCGAACTGTCGATCGGCCCGCAAATCTTCGTCCCGTAAACAGCGCGCTATTTGGTAATACCGATCTATTCCGCCGACCATACATAGTTGTTTAAAAATTTGTGGACTTTGAGGTAGTGCATAGAAATTCGTTGGGTGCAATCTAGATGGGACAACAAAATCTCGAGCTCCTTCTGGTGTTGATGCTATGAGCATCGGAGTTTCTATTTCAACAAAACCTTGCTTTTCCATGGCGTTACGAATTGAACTGTTCACTTTTGCTCGTGTTCTTAAATTCTTCTGCATTCGTGGTTTTCTCAAGTCAATATACCTATGCCTCAAGCGGATAGTCTCATCAACTTCTGACCGCTCGTGCATTGGGAAAGGAGGTGGTTCTGCTACGGAGAGAACATGAACGGTACAGTCCCCTATTTCAATTTCTCCGGTTGCAAGTTTGTCATTGCTTTTACCTTCAAATCTGGTCCTCACAGTCCCAGTTATCATGGCAACATACTCTGATCTAAGATCTAATTTCTCATCCACCACACACTGAACTATCCCCGAGTGATCTCTGAGGTCTATGAATGCCAAGTGTTCACTATGCACGCGTCGCGTGTCAACCCATCCACAAACTGTCACTTCCAAACCAATGTCAGTTGATCGAAGTTCCCCGCAATAATGCGTTCTCATTGTCATCGGTTATTTCTCCTGAAGAATCGTTAGTAAGTTTTTCCCAATTATCTCACGAGGCACAAGTGATTGACTTCCCTCACCCCGCAAGTCTCGAAGGGTAACCTGATTTTCTTCAAGTTCATCAGTCCCAATAATGATTGCATACCGTGCACCTGACCGATCAGCTGCCTTCATTTGACCTTTCATTGATCTACCCCCGAAACTTCTATCGGTTTTAATATTCAATTTACGGAGTTCATCAGATAACAGAAGGGCTTCGCGACCACCAGTTGTATCAACCACAAAGACATCTATTCCTAAGTTCGGATCAAATAAGGCTTTCTCGGACTCGCAAGCAAGAAGAGTGCGATCAATTCCGATGGCGAAACCAATGCCTTCAGTTGCTGGTCCCCCAAGAGCTTCAACCAATCCGTCGTAGCGCCCGCCGCCGCCAATAGCATTCTGTGCTGTCTCCAAACTTGGAGAGACGAATTCAAAAGTTGTTCTTGTGTAATAATCTAAACCGCGAACTAATCGTGGTGAAATCTCGAAAGAGACCCCTAATGTCTCTAGACCTTCTTTAACCTCGTTAAAATGTTGAGCGGATTCTTCATTTAAGAATGACTCCAGAACAGGTGCTTCATTTATTATCACTTGATCCTCTTCACGTTTCGAGTCAAGAACGCGCATAGGATTAGTGCCAAAAGTGGCTACTGACTGTTCACTTAATTCTTGTTTCCGACTGTTCAAATATCTAATTAATTCATCGTTATAGCGATTTCGACTTTCAAGATCTCCTAATGAATTAATTAAAAGTCGTGTGTTTTTCAAACCAATTCTTTGAAAGAAAGACCACGCGAGCGAAATAACTTCAACATCTGCCGCTGGGTCTGATGTTCCCAGAACTTCAGCGCCAACTTGAAGAAATTGTCTGTATCGACCTGCTTGTGGTTTCTCATATCGAAATTGGGGGCCCATGTACCAGACTTTCCATGGCGTAATTGGGCGATGTTGGGCAAAAGCCCGACATATGCTTGCAGTCAGCTCTGGCCGAAGCGCAAGATGTTGAGGGTCCTTTACGTCTTTATCATAAAAATCAAACATTTCTTTTGAAACGATCTCCGTGGTCTCTCCAATTCTTTGAAAGACACCTATGTCTTCAAAAATCGGTGAAATAATTTGCCCATAACCAGCTGTTGTCAAAAGGTCCGCAAAGTTGTCTCCTAGGAATCTTATATAGTCAGATTCCGGCGGAACAATATCGCGCGTGCCGCGAGGGGACTGAAAATGTGATTTACCCATGTGGCAAGACTACAGCGCTACAAGTCTCACCGGTGCCATTTAAATGAGACTGTTAAGACCTAGAGCTAACTATTTATTTCTCTGCCAATGGTGATCTAGCGCATCTGCAAGACGATTCACAGCAGCATCTACCCCCCGCATATCGTAACCCCCTGCCTCATTAACCGTAAAGAGAGCCCAACGGATCTGATCACTAGTTAGAAGTCGAAGAGACTCGCTTCGGGGCAGGTATTGGTCAGCTTTCAAATTCTCAATTTCAGTTCCAGATTTTGCTTCAAAAGTTTGGAGAGTGTCGGCAACTAATTGAAGAAAATGATCAACTTCTGATATCTCATAACCAATACCTTCTACCACAGGTGGCGTCAACTCACGAAGGCGCTCACTTGTGATGAGAGATACTTCTTTTTCCCCGACCTCATTTGTCAATCCTTGTGAAGGGTTTGTTTTAGGGAATTCAGGTTTTTCGTTTTCATTAGTTTCAGCAGATAAGCTTTTTTGTGCTGCAATTAGATCATCCAGATAACTGTCAACTTCTTTTGGATCGTACCCTTTTCTTCTTGTAAGAGAGAAGCGGATACTCTCTATCTCCTCAACTGTTCTCTTTGACGAATTATCTTTATTTGTTTCATCTAGGAAACGGTTAACTTCGGAGATTCTATAGCCTCTGCTTTCAATAGTTTTGAAATTCATTGATCCCATTTACACACTCACGATTTATTTAGTCTCTACTATGACTGACACAAAGATTAATTGCCAACATCATTATTTTTTAGCAGACTTCTTTTTGGTATTGCCCGGAAGTATCCGGTATGCGTCGTAAACACCATCAACTTGTCGGATGAGGCTAAGCAGCCAATCTAAATGGCGAC
>JAYYZG010000102.1:0-10692 GCA_036687775.1 Actinomycetota bacterium | reverse complement strand
CTAAACCTTTCACGGTTTCAATTCCCACTACAATGCGAGAAGCAAATGAAGTTGAAGAAAGCACTGTTTCAGCTTTTTTCAATTCCTCTACACTGCTGATTTTAGGGATAACAATTCCATCTAGATCAGATCCAGCTGCTTGGATGTCAGGTTCAAAAAATTCTGAAGTGACTGGATTAACTCTCGCAAAAACGGAGAATTTCTCATCTTTGAAAAAGGTTCCGAATTTTTGAAGATTTTCCCTAGCTGCTTCCTTTTCAGAATCTGGTACAGCATCCTCAAGGTCAATTACTGCCGCATCAGGTTGTATCTTCGGGAATTTCTGAAGAAGTTCTGCTTTGTTCCCTGGTGCAAATAACATGCTCCGCAATAGTTGCGTCATTGAAGTTCCTCTAGGTCTTTGAAATAGTCTAACGCTTCAGGATTTGCTAATGCTTCCGTGTTCCGAACTGTAGTTCCTTCGACTACAGCTTTCACCGCTAGTTCTGAGAGTTTTCCGCTTCTCGTTCTCGGCAAATCTGGGACAGAGATGATGATGGCTGGCACATGTCTTGGTGATGCTTGGTCTCGGAGTGCCTTTTTTATTTTTTCTTTTAGTTCAGGATTGAGCTCATTCGTGTCTGATGTGGTTACGAAAAGCACGATTCTGTTATCCCCATTCCATTCCTGATTTATCACTACACTTTCATGCACTTCTTTCAGAGCATCAACAACGCTGTAGATTTCTGCCGTTCCAATTCTGACTCCACCTGGATTCAGAGTTGTATCTGACCTTCCATGGATAATTACGCCATTTGTTTGAGTCCATTCAGCGAAATCCCCCTGATGCCATTTCCCCTCATATTTTTCAAAATACGCTGACCGGTATTTCTCTCCCGTTTCATCATTTAGAAAGGCAATGGGCATCGATGGGAAAGGGGTTGCACTGACTAATTCCCCTTGTTTCCCATGCCCTAAACTATCCCCTGTTTCGTTAAGGATTTCGATCCCAACACCTAACGCTGGTTTTTGAATTTCCCCCCTATGGACTGGACTTGTTGGGTCTCCTGCTACAAGGCATCCGCATAGATCTGTTCCTCCTGACATTGACTGCAGGTGAACATCATTTTTTATATGGGTATAAACGTATTCAAATCCCTCAATTGCGAGGGTAGAGCCCGTAGAACAAATTGTCCGAAGGCTCGTTAGGTTATGCGTTTCTATTGGGGATATTTCAGCTTTCGCACATGAATCTATATATTTTGCGGAGACGCCGAGCAGCGTAATGGAAGTGTGATCAGCTAAATCAAATAACGAATTCGGAGTTGGGTAAAAGGGGGATCCGTCATAGAGCACAACTGTGGCTTGACTTGCTAGAGCAGAAGCTAACCAGTTCCACATCATCCACCCAGCTGTTGTGTAATAGAAAACTCTATCCCCAGGTTTGATGTCGCATTGGAGTCCATGTTCCACTAAATGTTTGATTAAGACCCCTCCTGAACGGTGGACAATGCATTTTGGCTTGCCCGTTGTCCCAGATGAGTAAAGGATGTACCAAGGGTGGTTGAACTCTTGTGGGAAAAATTCAACGGGTTTTGGACTATGCGCACTCAAGAAATCATTCCAAATAATTCTTGTATCGCCAATAGGTTGAAATCCTTCATTTTGATATGGAACGACGATAGTACGCAATACAGATGGTAGCCCTAACTCAATATCTTCTAATCGGTTAATGCATGAAAACCATTTACCTCCATATGAATACCGGTCAGTTACGAAAAGAACTTTGGGTTTAACTTGAGTGAAACGGTCCAATAATCCTTTTGCCCCGAAATCAGGAGAGGCCGACGTAAAGATAGCTCCAATGCTCGCAGCAGCGATCATGATCGCAATGGTCTCTGGTCGGTTTGGCAACCAAGCAGCGACGCAATCACCTTTCGTTACACCCATTTCAAGAAGCGCCTGCTGAATGAGAGATACCTGATCGTGGAGTTCCGCCCATGTGAGGTCTAATGAATCCCCTGTTTCACTGAAACAGATAATCGCTTGGTTTTGATCGTTTCTTCTAAGCAGGTTTTCAGCAACATTGATTGATGAGTCTGAAAAGAATACTGAATCTTGGAATGACTCTCCATGGGTAAGAACTTGACTCCCCTTAGAACCTACGACGCCTAGATAATCCCATGCATGCGTCCAGAATTCCTTCGGAGAATCCGTACTCCACTTATGGATCGCGTCATAGTCTCGGAGTTCGAGATTGAATCGCTTTTCTGCTTTTCGGGCGAAATCCATTAATCGAGAGTTGCTTATCTTTTTTTCAGATGGTTCCCAAATCTGGCTCACATGCCCATCATAGTCTCAGCCAGATGTTGATAGATAGGTAGGTTCACAAGATAGAACGGAGTGGAGCTGAGGGGAGTCGAACCCCTGGCCTCCTCGATGCGACCGAGGCGCTCTAGCCAGCTGAGCTACAGCCCCTAATGATTTTCTCTCTAGATTAGTCAGAAAACCTTTGTTAACAGAAAGTCGTTTAAAGGCTTTCTGTTCCCGTGGCAGCATAGCCCAAACTTGGAGTTTCATAAGTTTCGTAGAAGCTTTGCTTGTCTTGTTCAACCAAACGTTGATAATGGACCAGTGCAAGAACGTATGCGAAAAGGAGTGTGTCAGAGAATAGTTGAAGTGCAATGAAGCTCCCGCCTGCGACGATTGCTAAAAGAAGCGTGAACACGACTAGTCCAACTAAAGAAAACAATACTTTCCTTCTTCGAATACGTGCTTGTTCACTTGTTATTTCCATGGGATTTATCCCCTTTTGTCTCATATCGAGTGGAGGCTCGATTAACGAATGTCCTGGTTGGTGTACAGATCCCCAAGTGTTTTGAGGACCTCTAAGAGGTACTACTACAGCTCTTGCGCTTCTCCGGAAACGTAACCGACCGCGAAACTCTCCGATCGCCATTGCGGGAGCAGCTATACGATTACGCAACCAATAAACTCCTGCACCTAACCATAAAATAGCTAACGCCACCAGCAGCACTACTCCACCAAACCCTCTCAGCTGTATTAGTAAAATTTTTGCACTATTTAGGTCATAAATGGTGGATAGTTCAAGGATTCCTTGCTCTTTAGGATGGCTTACAAATAACTTGATTTCTAGTTGATGTGACTGTTTTCAAATTCTTTTGTATGGCCCTGATTTCCCACCAGTTTTTTCCCATAACGCTAATTCAGAGATAACCATTTCCTTATCAACACTCTTGCACATGTCATAGATGGTTAATGCAGCAATTGAACATGCAGTTAATGCTTCCATTTCTACTCCGGTTTGACTGAGAGTTGTCGCTTGAGCCTCGATGGAAACACTTTGTTTATTAATCTCAAAATTTATTTCGACGGTGTTCAGCATAAGCGGGTGGCATAAAGGGATCAGTTCTGAGGTTTTCTTTGCAGCTTGTATCCCTGCTACTCGAGCAATAGCGAAAACATCACCTTTGACTATGGACCCGTGAGATAAAGAGTTCAGAGTTTCTTCCGACATAGAAATCTGCGCCTTTGCAAGAGCTTTCCGCAAGGTCGGTTCCTTCGGGCTAACATCTACCATTCTGGCCTCGCCACGAGAATTCAGGTGAGTAAATTCTTGTTCGGTCACATTATCCCCCGATCTGGGACATGGATTTACTTGGGCGTATGAAGACTGGCTTCCCTATCTGATGTCCCGCCCATTTTTCCCTGACAGCATTCACAAAGAGGTTGGAAATCTCATCATCATCTGCCCCATTCCGGAGTAGTTCTCTAACATCATAATCTTCCAGAGCAAATAGGCAGTTGCGAAACTTCCCATCTGCCGTGAGCCGTATCCGGTCGCACGAATCGCAGAATGCTTCTGAAACAGTCGCTATCACCCCGACCTCACCAGCCCCATCTTCGTACTTCCACCGTGCTGCCGGGGAATTTCCTCTCTCAACGGGTATAAGTCCATGCGCTTCAGAGATAATTTCTAAGATTTCGCTTAGAGGCACCACCTTTCTTTGATCCCATGCCTCATCAGCATCAAGTGGCATAAATTCAATGAATCTCACGACCACTCTTTTTTCACGACCGAATTCAACAAAATCTAGTATCTCATCATCGTTGATCCCTTTCATCACAACCATGTTGATTTTTACGGGGTTAAATCCGACGTGAGCAGCGGTTGAGATTCCTTCTAGAACTTGCTCGAGGTTATCTCGTCTAGTTAATTCAGCGAATCGTTCCCTTTGTAGGGAGTCAAGTGAAATGTTGATTCTTTTGAGACCGGCTTCTTTCAATCGGTTTGCTGCCAAAGGAAGAGTCGCTCCATTTGTTGTCATCGAAAGATCGACGTTTAACTTTGCCAGACGAGTTACAAGGTCACTGAGGTTCGCTCTTACTGTTGGTTCACCTCCAGTGAGTCGGATGCTTTCCACTCCGAAACGTGTGACAAGAAGGCTTGAAAGTCGTTCAATTTCTTCAAAGGTAAGAAGTTCTTCACGGGGAGCCCATTCCAATCCATCTTCTGGCATGCAATATGAGCATCGAAAGTTACACCGATCCGTTATTGAGATCCTGAGATCTTTATGGATTCTTCCATATGTGTCTATAAGTTGATGCTTCATATGACTTTCATGGTAGCGCTAACAGGTCAATCAAGGAAGAAGAACTGCAATGAAGAACCTGCTGGCACCCCTTCCCCATCTGGAAGAACAGCTAGGGCATTTGCTTCTGCCATCCCAGTGAGCTGATGTGAGCCCTGCCGCCGAGCTGAATACACCTTTGGCGGCATCTCTTCCAACGATGCGATCGCTCGAACGAAATGGGTTTTCCCGTCTTCTCTCCGCTTGAAATCTCCAACCGTTTCCCCCTTGAGAAAAGTCGGAAATACTTTGACACGTCCCATCATTTTTTTAAGGGCTGGTTTGGTTAGGAGTTCATAAGAAACCATGGATGAAACAGGGTTTCCCGGAAGGCCGAAAACTGGAATCTCGTTAACTATTCCGAAGGCGAAGGGTTTCGCTGGCTTAATTGCGATCTGCATCCAACGCATATCCCCAATCCTGCTTAACACAATTTTTACGAAATCGTAATCACCCATGCTTACCCCACCTGTCGTAATGATTGCATCACAAGTTTTAGTAGCTTTTTGTATGGTTTCTTCAATAGCTGATTCGTCATCGGCGATCAGACCGAAATCTACCGCCTGGAAACCATCTCTTTCAAGAAGCGCTATGAGAGAAAAGCGATTGGAGTCTCGGATTTGGCCAGGTTCTAGACTTTGTGAGCCTTCAATAAGTTCATCGCCGGTAGAAAAAACAGCGACCTTCGGCTTCCGAAATGTTTCAATTTCATAGATTCCCACGCTAGCGAGTAGACCTATATGTGCCGGATTGAGAAAAGTTTCTTCAGGGATGACAAGATCATCAGGGAGAAGATCTTCACCAGATTTTCGAATATGATCTCCTGCCGAAACTGCTTTTGTAATATTTACATGATTCTCGCTTGTTCCTGGTTCAGACCATTCAACCATAACAACCGCGTTCGCCCCATCTGGAATTGGTGCGCCAGTCATTATCTTTGAACACTCGCCCTCCTTGATGGATTTTTCTGGAGCGGTTCCAGCAGCAATTGACTCAAGAACGGTCAAAGTTGCTGGAGAGTTATTGCTAGCCCCTTGGGTATCTGCAGCGATAACTGCGTATCCGTCAACCGCTGTATTATCAAACGGAGGAATACTTTCCGAAGAAGTTATTGGTTCTGAAGCAACTCGATCCCTAGCTTTGAGTAAGCCTATTCGCTCAGTTCCAAGCCTCTGCACGGTCTCAAGAACATAATTTTGAGCTTCTTCTAAAGGAATCATATTTACAATATTAACAAATGTGTAAACTTGTCAGACACTTGATCAGCTTTATGGCGACTATCATAGGAGCGTGACATGGTGGTGGCTTCTCGTTCCTGCGAGTTATATTCTTGGGACTTTCCCAACCGCTCATATTGTTGCTGGTTTCGTTGGCCATGACCCTACGATTGAGGGGTCTGGTAACCCGGGCGCTTCAAACGTCTATCGGGTGGCCGGTGCCAGAGCAGGCGTAATCGTCCTTCTTGGGGACTTACTTAAAGGTTTCGTCCCAGCTCTTGTCTGTTTTTTTATTGAGGGTCATACTCTGGGGCTTGCATCTGGGTTTGCGGCGATGCTGGGCCACATCTTCCCTATCACAAGAAAGATGAGTGGAGGGAAAGGGGTGGCAACACTTGGAGGCGTCGGCATCGCCCTATACCCTCTTGTTGCAGTTGTCGGAGTGTGTATATGGATTCCAATTATGAAGCTCTTTCGAAGGGCGTCAATAGGTTCACTAACTTTGATCGCAATTTTCCCATTCGGGGTACTTATTAACTCTGGGGGTTCATGGAAAGAGTTCGGAATTGCGAGCGGCGCATCACTACTTGTTCTATCTAGACATTCAGAAAATATCGGACGATTGCTTCGTGGTGAAGAGCAAGCTATTGATTGAGGAAATCTCACGGTAGAGTTCCTCTTTGTAATCTATACAGAAGCAGTCCGACTGCTTGACCATGGAGAGAGAACGTGCCCACTTACGATTACCGGTGCGATACATGCGAGAACACTTTTGAAATCTTTCAGTCTTTCTCTGAGGACCCTTTGACTTCGTGCCCCTCCGAACAGTGCTCGGGTTCAGTTAAAAAAATATTCTCAGCTCCCGGTATCTCCTTTAAAGGTTCTGGCTTCTACAAGAATGACAGTAGGTCCAAAAGCTCATCTTCTAAGTCAGGGAGTGCGAAAAAATCTGAGAGCACCGAGTCCTCAACTACGAAAGATTCAGCACCGGAAAAGCCAAAGAAAGCTGAAAGCGCAAGCTCTTCAACCACAACCACAAACGATTGAATTTTTAGAAAAAGCCTATTGACAATAGCACGATGGCAATCAAGCCGATAAGAATCCTGTAGTAACCAAAAATGCTAAAGCTTCGTTTCTCAAGCCAGTCAACCATCCATCGTACTGAGATGACCGCAGAGATGAAAGCAACTGCCAGCCCAACTGCCGGTGACAGATACCCGAAATTATTGATGATTTCTGTCCCATCTCTTCCCATTTCATACACTGTGGCGGCGGTGAGAGTCACTAACCCAAGAAGGAAACTAAATTCAACTGCTGCTTTAAGCGATAAACCGATCATTACTGCAGCGAGAATTGTAACTAGACTTCTGCTAACACCGGGCCATAGGGCTAAGACCTGGACTAAACCTATGATTGCAGCTTGTTTGAAACCAAGAGTCTCTATAGTGTTTCCCTGATTTTGGAATAATTGTTTTTTCTGAACGAGAAGAATGCAGACACCTCCCACAATCCATGCTGCAGCGACTGGGGAAAGTCCATAGAGTTCATCTTTCACAAAATCAGAAGCAAAGAAACCGATCAAAGCCGTTGGGATAAAGGCAACGATGAGATTGGTTAGTAGCTGGCGCCCTTCTGGACTATTCCCTTTAATACCTTGCATCATTTGGTTTAGGCGATTCCGGTACAAAACCGCTACTGCGCAGATAGCTCCGATTTGGATACTGACGATATAGCTATCAATCGCTTTCTCTGTAGCTTCAGTTTGTCCCAGATCTAGGAATTCCTTTGCTGCGAGTAAATGCCCAGTTGAACTGATAGGCAAAAACTCAGTAAATCCCTCAACAATTCCAAGAATGACGGCTTGCCAAAGACCAAGACTGCTCTTTAATGCAACCCCGCTGTCTCCTAAAGCAGGATCTACAAATAAAGTCAGGCACGCTACCAAAGCTGAAAGGGTGATTAGTACCCTTCGGAGCTTTTTGGTTTCAGTAGCTATCATTCTTAGTTTCAATTTGGTTATCTAGTGGATACTAGGCGGATAGGGATTTTTTTGTTTTCAGACACCAGAAACTGTTACATCTCCGACAACAAGTGATACTCCCGATGAACGCATTGGGAGCCTCTCTAGGTCATTCCCGATGTCTTGTACTTCAAGCAGCATTCGCTGAAGGGTTGATGCGATCGTGATCTCCCGAACTGGTTCAGCAAGTTTCCCATTCCTTATCTGGATACCTTCAGCTCCTGCTGAAAAATCCCCGCTAATTGGGTTCACTCCCGAGTGGAGTCCCGCTACTCCTTGGATCAAGATCCCATCGTCAATATTTTCAATTAGTTTCTCTTGAGTCTTTGATCCTGGAACCAGTGATAAGGCTAGAGACCCAACCCCCGGTGAAGAGTTGTAGCTGCGGACCGCTGACCCAGTTGAAGTCGTATTTAATGCCCGAGCGGTATAGCTGTTATGAAGAAATCCCTGCAATATCCCATTATTTATAAGAACATTTCTTCGACTTGCTAAACCTTCACCATCAACTTCAGTCGCTGTAAATGCTTCTGGGTCTGTCGGATCATCTACCAAAGTCACCATATTTGATGCGATTAGCTCACTTTCTCTGTCAGCGAATAAGGATCTCCCTTTCAGAAGTGATTCGCCACTGAACGTTGACCCAATAATTCCAAGAAATTGTGCTGTGACGTAAGGGTCAAGAATGATTGTTTGCCTCCCTGATTGCGCTTTCTTAGCTCCCAGCATTCGTGTAGCCCTGTCGGAAGCTTGGGTACCTGCTTTTTCTATGTCTAGAAGTTCTGGGTTGCGACCAACTGAATACCCAAATCCTGTTTGCATATCTTTCCCGTCAGAGGCGAGAGATGATGCCGCTACATAGCAGCCCCCTTCATAGCTAGAACGTCGGATCCCACTTGAAGTAACAATCGCACTTGCAGAAATCGAATCAACGTATTCAGTGGACTCAACTCCTACAATTCTCTTGTCGGAATTCCGGATATGTTTCTCAAGCTCCTTAGCGAGCAGTATTTTTTCTTCGGTAGGGAATTGACTAAGCATGGGGTTATAGAGGTCCAACGATATTGGCTTTACTCCATCTGGTTCCGCTATTGCCACAAATTCGTCATATGTTCCGAAGGTGGAATTATCGCGAGCTTCGATGAGTGTTTCTTTTAAAATCTGCTCATCTAATGTTCCGGCGTAAGCCATCCCTTGGCGTCCATCTTGAATAACCCTAATTCCCACACCTTGTGATTCTGATGCAGTGAACGATTCTATTTCACCTTCATAGACTCTTATTTCTGTTTCTTGTTCATGGACGGCAACAACTTCAATTTGTTCGCCTTCTTCTCCTAAGGCGATAACTCTTTCAGCAGTCGTTAATAATTTCTCTTCCATCGTGACCTAAGCAGCAGTTCCGCCGACCGTCATGCTTTGCACACGAAGGGTTGGGGTGCCATCACCAACTGGAACACCTTGTCCGTCTTTCCCACATGTCCCTGGTGATCCCATCCTAAAATCATTTCCTAGTGCATCAATTTGCTTGAGGACTTCTGGCCCATTTCCTATGAGGTTTCCTTCTCGAATAGGCGAGGTAATTTTGCCACCTTCTATTAGGTAAGCTTCAGTCATTCCGAAAACAAAATCCCCAGTAGCGGTATTAACCTGACCTCCTCCTAGGTGCGCTACATAAACTCCATTTGGGGTATCGGCTATAATGTCTTCTGGGTCAGTATCTCCGTTCGCTATATATGTATTAGTCATTCGAACCATCGGAAGCACCTGATAGCTCTGTCTCCGTCCATTTCCAGTACTTTGTCTTTCCTGACCTCTTGACCGAAGCCCATCCCACATGTAGTCAATAAGCTCTCCGCCCTGGATAAGGACATTCTTCTGCGCCGGTCGGCCTTCATCATCTATCGCAAAGGCTCCCCATTCTTTAGACATGGTTCCATCGTCAATTAAAGTGACTAACTCAGTGGCCACGTTCTCTCCCACGCGCCCAGCAAAAACTGATGCCTGTTTTTTAACCAGATCTGCTTCAAGGCCATGTCCACATGCTTCGTGGAAAAGGACACCGCCGCCGCCGCTACCAATTACTACAGGCATCGCCCCACTTGGAGCTGGTCGAGCATTTAGTTTTGTTAAAGCTCGTTGAGCGGCTCGCTCGGCTAGTTCTTCTACATCAAATTCGTTGAAAAGTTCAAATCCTATGGGTCGACCAGTAGATTCACGGCCTGTTTGCATTCCAGCATCACCGGTCGCAACACAAGAAACGGAGAAGAGAGTTCTTACTTGATCATCAGATGCGAAAACGCCATCACTGTTAGCAACTAGAATTCGTCGTCGGGAATCCCCATACCTAGCTGAGACCTGTGTTATCGCTTTATTTTGGTTTCTAGCTACTTCGTCCGCTCGTTTCAGCAACTCAACTTTTTTAATTTTTTCTACGTTCTCAGGCAATAAAAGGACAGGGTTCGGAGATGGAGCGGATGAATCCACCAATTTCTTTACCGTAGCTTGTTGCCCGTGGCTGCGAGCTGCAGCCGCTGCTGATCTTGCCGCTCCGAGCAACCCTGATTCTGTAAGATCTGCTGTGTGCGCGAAACCGGTTGTTTCACCAACAACGACTCTGATACCTGCTCCCCTGTCTCGCCCTGACGTTAATTCTTCTACTTTTCCATCATCAAAATACGCTGAGGAAGACTGCTTATCTTCAACAAAAACTTCAGCAAACTCCCCACCAGTTTTAAGGGCCTCTGCCAAAGTTTGCTCTATTACTTCTTGCTCTATCATTTCAATTCCCATGTTACCAACAGTACTTGTTTTGCAACTCATTAGC
>JAYYZG010000101.1:0-10698 GCA_036687775.1 Actinomycetota bacterium | reverse complement strand
ATCCCTCCAAGACCAAACATTAGAACTGGACCAAAGTCAGCATCTATGTGGTACCCAGCAATAAATTCTCTTTTGCCATGGATTTGTTCAGCAATTAGGAACTCATGGTTATCTACACTGATGTCTTCAAGTTCTGCAATAGCTACTTCTAATTCCGTTCGGTTCTGAAGATTTAAACGAACGCCATTCAGTTCAGTTTTGTGCTGAATTGTTTCCCCGCAGAGTTTCGCAACTACTGGATATCCCAATGAACTTGCTGCCTTTACCGCTTCCTCCGCATCTTTGGCTAAAAATTCATTTGTTATTGGCAACCCATATTCATTCAGTAATCTTTTACTAGCGAACTCAGATAAAGAAATCATTTGTATAACGATATCGCTAAAGCATTAGCATCAATGTGCGGTTGTGCCTTATTTGAAACCTGATGGTAATCTACGACTTTAAGGAGCTTGACTATGCAGATTCTCGCAGCGCTTTTCATTGATGATATTTCGATGAGACATACTCCTGATTCGCTAACTAGACTTGACTTATCTGGTGTTCAATTTACGACAAAAGTCTCCGAAGATTTTCCTTTGGAGTTGTCGCCACACCTGGTTGTACTAGTGCATAGTGAATCAGAAGGAACTGGAGTTGGTGTTCTTGAAGTCACTTACCATCTTGGGGACTCACAAATTGCGAGAAATGTTCAACCATTAGAGATTGAACCCGGACTCTTTGCTTATCGTCTAATCAGGGCTGAATTAGAGCTGACAGAACCCTGTAAAGTTTTCGCTCATTGCCGTATCGATAAAGGAGAACCCGTTGTGGTTCCTTACGCAATTGAAGCTTCTCCATAGTTTGATATTTGATTTTTCAAATATGACGGCTTTCTCAGTTCGTCCACGTTAATGTATACACGTTAATAGGGAGAGGGATGAACGTGAACGACAAAAATCCGCAACTTGAGGAATTGGCCATAAACACAATTCGAGGAATTGCTATGGATGCCCCTCATAAAGCAAGATCTGGGCATCAAGGAACGGCTATGGCTTTAGCACCTTTGGCTCACGTCTTATTTACAAGGACTATGCGTTACAGCGCTAAACACCCAGAGTGGGCGAATCGTGACCGTTTCATTTTAAGCGCAGGACATGCCTCGATACTCCAATATGCAATGCTGTATTTAACTGGCTTTGGCCTTTCACTTGATGATATTCAAAATTTCCGTCAGTGGAATAGCCTGACACCTGGCCACCCTGAAGTCGGTCACACAACTGGCGTTGAAGTAACAACCGGTCCTCTTGGGCAAGGTTTTGCAAATGCAGTAGGTATGGCAATTTCAGAACGGTGGATGAGGGAGAATTATGGAACCGACAAAATTGATCACCGCATATACGCTATTTGTGGAGACGGCGACCTTTCTGAAGGCATTAGTCACGAGGCAGCTTCGCTTGCAGGTCAGCAAAAACTAGGGCGGCTAATCTGCATCTATGATGACAACCATATAACGATTGATGGACCGACCGAGCTTTCGTTACAAGACAATGCGGCTAAACGGTTTGAATCTTACGGATGGCAAGTTATAGACATAGGGGAATCCGGCGAAGATCTTGATGCAATTGAGGATGCGCTCCAACTTGCCAGAGAAAAAGAAGATGCTCCTTCGTTAGTTATTATTAGAACACATATCGGCTACCCCTCCCCCACTTTGAGTGACACACCTGATGCTCATGGCTACGCATTTAAAGATGAAGAAATTGCAGAGGCTAAAAGCATTATGGGCATACCTGAAAATGAACCCTTCCACGTACCTCAAGAAGTAATCGATTTATACCGCAATGCTGGGAGAAAATACGAAGCTGAGGCTTCAATGGCTGACTGGTCTCCTGACTCAGAACTTGGTAGTTGGGACCTTGGCAGCGTTCAAGAGATGTATGAATCACAAGTTGGAGAATCGGTTGCTACACGAGTCGCGAGTGGAGTGTGCTTAAATCAAATATCATCGGACCTTGCTATTATCGCCGGTGGTGCTGACTTAACTGGAAATACAGGCACAGCCATCAAAGACAGTTTGCCATTATCACCTGAATACCCTGCTGGGAAACAACTATTTTATGGCGTCAGAGAACATGCAATGGGTGCAGTTATGAATGGGATTGCCCTACACGGAGGAATAGTTCCCGTGGGGGGCACGTTTTTGGTATTTAGTGACTATATGCGCCCAGCGATTCGACTTGCAGCCTTATCCCAAGCCAAAGTTATATACTCATTTACCCATGACTCGGTAGGCGTGGGAGAAGATGGACCGACCCATCAACCCGTAGAGCAAATTATGTCTCTAAGAGCTATCCCGGGATTAACTGTTATACGCCCTGCAGATGCGAAGGAAACAGTTGCAGCGTGGATAACCGCGCTAAACAATGATGGCCCAACTGCGCTAATACTTTCGCGACAGAATCTACCAATACTTAAAGAAACTAACGTTCAAATGTCTCAACACGGTATCTATACGTTAATAGACCATAATTCACCTGAAGCAACGCTTATAGCTACCGGTTCTGAAGTGTCGCTCTGCGTCCAATTTGCCGACGAGAATCCTGTGCGAGTGGTTTCGATGCCGAGCTGGGATTTAGATGGTTCAAAGGATTTTGCAATTGATACTTCTATCCCTACGGTGTCTGTTGAAGCTGGAATAACTTTGGGTTGGGCACAATACGCTACTAAACATGTCGGCATAGATCGTTTCGGTTCCTCTGCCCCTGGGAATGAAGTTATGCACAATCTTGGCATTAATCTTCAATCTATTCAGGAGGCAATATCCGAATGACTATATTAGATGACCTTTTTAGCCAACATGGGCAGAGCCCGTGGCTGGATAATTTAAGACGAGAGTGGTTGCATTCTGGAGAGTTACAAAACTGGATTGATAAAGGCGTACGTGGCTTAACATCAAATCCATCTATTTTTGAGAAAGCAATTTCAGATTCTGAAGCCTACGATCAACAATTCCAATCCTTAATCCAGAATGGAGTTAGCATTGAAGATGCGTACTGGACTCTGGTCCAAACTGATATCGCCGATGCCCTTGACCTGATGGAACCTATTCATGATTCAAGTAAAGGTCTTGATGGATACGTTTCGGTGGAAGTTGATCCGCGACTTGCCCGAGATACTACAGCGACAATAGATGCAGCAAGGTATTTAGATGATCAACTAAGTAGCAAAAATCTCTATATTAAAATCCCAGGAACGAAAGAAGGTTTGCCTGCTATTAAGCAAATGATAAGTGAGGGACGCTCTATAAATGTAACTTTACTTTTTTCGTTGGAGAGGTATGCAGAAGTCATCGAATCTTACGTTTCTGGATTAGAAGCGAGAGATGGGGACCTTTCAGCTATATCATCAGTTGCTTCTTTCTTTATTTCTCGAACCGAAACTGAAGTAGATTCTCGGTTAGAAGCTATTGGAACAAGTGAAGCCCTTGACCTCAAAGGCAAGACTGCGGTTGCTCAAGGTCAATTGGCATACAGAATATTTTTGGATAATTTTAATACAGACCGGTGGAAAGCACTTGAAAATCGCGGAGCTAGATTGCAACGACCCTTGTGGGCTTCAACATCTACTAAAAATCCGACATATTCTGACACCTTGTACGTTGACCAATTAATTGGTCCGAATACTGTTAATACGCTACCCGATGGGACATTAGCTGCTTTCCTTGACCATGGAACTCTGGAGAGAACAATTGATGCATCCTTTGATGCTGCTATGGAAGTACTTCAGAAAGTGGAAACTCTAGGAGTTAACCTTCAAGATGTCGCAGATAAGCTCGAACGTGAAGGCGTTTCTTCATTTGAGAATTCATTTGAAAATCTTCTAGAAACACTTTCCAAGAAAGCGGAAATGCTGCGATAAAAGTCAGTTGCATTTTGAAACTAACATGCTATTCTATTTTTGTGCCTGACGATAAAACCGATTGCTCAATTGATTCAACACTCTCAGTAATCGGAGACCGGTGGACTATGTTAATCCTTCGAGATCTATTTCGCGGAGTTAGGCGGTTTGAGCAGCTCCGTAAAGATTTAGGAATTGCAAAAAATATTCTCAGTGACCGGTTAACCAAACTACATGAAGCTGGAATAGTGCATCAGCAGCCATACCAAACCAACCCTATACGCCATGAATATTATCTCACTGAAAAAGGAGTTGACCTTTCACCCTCGCTCGTTGCTCTAATGCACTGGGGTGACCGCTGGTATGCAAATGGAAACCCGCCAACAATTTTGACTCATTCGGCTTGCGATACTGCTTTACAACAATTTACCCATTGCCCTCATTGCGATACATCTGTCTCTCCAGATCAAATTGCAAGTAGACCTGGTGAGCCTCAATCCTTTCAAAGGCCAGCATGAGCCAGGTAATTTCTCGAGAATTAACAACATTGCTTAAAGAAGCTAGCGAAAAACGGGATGCTACATTTGGGCAGCGTATAACTTATTCTCCGAAAGTCTTTATCCCCTTGACACATTTATGTCGCGATAAATGCGGGTATTGTACGTTCGCCCAGCCACCCGCAAGAGTTAAAAGCCCATTCCTGTCCCCCGAGGATGTTTTAAATATCGCTTTTAGAGGGGCACAACATGGCTGCCATGAAGCACTCTTTACTCTTGGAGAAAAACCAGAGCTTCGCTACCCAGGTGCAAAAATTTGGCTACATGAAAATGGTTATGAAAGTACGATTGATTATTTGCATGCAATGGCAAAACTTGTCCTAGAGGAAACCGGACTACTTCCACACGCGAATGCTGGCGCTATAGCCCTCGAAGAACTTTCACTATTGAGAGAAGTTTCTCCTTCTCAAGGAATGATGCTGGAATCTCTGAATGCAGAATTGGATTGTCACCTGGGAGCCCCAGATAAAGTGCCTTCAAGACGATTAGCAACTCTTGAAGCAGCTGGGCAGTTAAAAATCCCATTTACGACAGGTTTACTTGTTGGTATAGGAGAAACTAGAGTTGACCGAATTGAAACGATTGAAGCGATTGCTGCGTCACATCACCGATATGGGCATATCCAAGAAGTTATCGTGCAGAATTTCCTGCCAAAAGCAGGAACGCGAATGCATAAGAACAAACCTTGCCCAAGTGAAGACTACCTTGAAGCTATTGCACTTGCCCGATTGATACTGCCTGAAGATATCCATATACAGGCTCCTCCAAATCTATCTGATGACTTTGGGATTCTCCTCAACGCTGGAATTGATGATTGGGGGGGAGTATCACCGGTGACAGCAGACCATGTGAATCCTGAACGACCTTGGCCGGCCCTTAATCGCATTAATGAGGTAACGGAAAAGCAAGGTTTCTTTCTGGCTCCTCGACTTACTATCTACCCTGAATATGCCAGTAATCCGGATATTTGGCTGCACCCTGACCTTCATTTCTCTGTGCTGGACCGATCCGACAGTGAATGGCTAGGTCGTGATGACCCTGGTGCAATTTTCCCTGAAAAAATAGAATTTAAAACTGACGTATCGGATGGAGCTGAAGTAGCACAAGTTGGTGAAGATTCAACGCAATGGTACTCAGGCTCTACTATAAACCCGGTAAATCTTCTACTAGGTCATCCTCGGTCAACTTCCGCGGTTGACGAGGTGACTCAAGGAGTCACACTGGGGCAAGAAGTAGAACTTCCTCAAATTCTCGCTTTATTCCGCGCTCGAGGGGGTGAAGTAAGAGCAGTAGCTGAATTAGCTGATACTTTACGTGCCAAAGTCAACGGTGATACCGTCACGTACGTTTCAAATTGCAATATTAACTACACTAATGTCTGCACGTTCAAATGCCGGTTCTGCGGATTCTCCAAAGGGCCACTTTCTCTTAACCTTAGGGGGAAGCCATATTTGCATACCTTAGAAGAGATTATTGCAAGAGCATCTGAAGCCCACCACGGTGGAGCTACTGAAGTTTGTTTACAGGGCGGGATTCACCCTGATTTTGATGGCAACTACTACATCGATATGTGCCAAGCGATCCATGAAGAATTACCGAATCTCCATATACATGGCTTTACAGCGCTTGAAGTTACAGAAGGCGCAAAGAGATTAAGCGAACCATTGGATTCCTATCTTCAACGCGCAGTCGCAGCTGGTTTGAAATCGCTTCCCGGTACTGCGGCTGAGATCCTTGATGATGGGATACGAGAAATATTATGCCCAGATAAAATTAACACCGAAGAATGGTTAGAAGCGCACCGGATAGCGCACAACGTTGGTTTACGCTCAAATGTCACGATGATGTTTGGAAGCGTTGAAAATCCAATTCATTGGGCAAAGCATCTCCTAGCCACACGAGCTTTACAGAAGGAAACCAGAGGGTTTACTGAATTTGTTGGTCTACCTTTCGTACACATGGCATCACCAATTTATCTCAGGAAGCGAGCCAGAAGAGGTCCTACTTTTAGAGAAAACCTGTTAGTACACGCTATCGCTAGAATCACTTACCATGGATACATTGACAACATACAAGCTTCCTGGGTTAAAATCGGCCTTGAAGGGATGACCCAAATGCTTCAGGCAGGAGTCAACGATGTTGGGGGAACACTTAATGGTGAGAACATTTCTCGAGCAGCAGGAGCTAAGCATGGGCAGAGACTCACAGAAAAAGAATTTGAAGGTTTATGCAGGCCACTTGGGCGTAAATTATCTCAACGGTCAACGTTATATGAACCAATAGTCAAACCGGGCATGAATGCAGAACGGCTCTCAATTCCTGTTCGAGCTGAATAATCCTTTTACCTAAATAGGCATTCCAGATTTAGAATCATGACGAGGATTATGCCAAACACCACTCTTTATGGTCTTGACCGGGCAAGGCGTCGCATTCAGCACATGGAGCTTCATTTTCTACAAAAAGCTCGTCCAATTGATCATTTTGTTGTTTAAGAGCTCTGGCTTCTTCATATCTACGATGTCGACCCTTTTTCATCACTACCTCCAAAACGCCACTTTGCCAGCCGGATGATTCATCTATTCTAGACCAAGCTCAACATAAACTGCGTAATAGTCAGAACAGTTCAGGCAATCCTTTTTTCCAAAATTAATCGGCCATCTGAAAAAGCAAGGGTTGCTTTACCCATTAGGAGCTGCTCGATAGGACTCCCAACCTCTATTTGCCGCCAACCTTCAGCCAGTCGAGGATTATCAGCACCTCGCAGTAATTCTTCAATGTCTGATCGTGTCCCAAGAATAGCTGGATCTATGTCATTGTCAGTCGCGTATTGAGACAGCCAAGCAGATAGCAATGTAACTGCAGGACGTAGTTCAGCACTTAAGTTATTCTGCGATTTGGACACAGGCTTCTTTACATCTCTGTTTAATCCATCAGCAACTATGTCAAGCAAGATGGATGACTTACTCCCTTGGAATTGTTTAGTATCGAGTCCTCGGATATTGTTTAAATCCTTTGCTTGTTCAGGCATTCGTTGAGCAACCCCTATCAAACCAAGGTCAGATATAACATACCTTGGCGGAATATCGCTTCGCCTTGCGGTAATTTCTCTCCATTCGGCTAATGCTTGAGCGACACCTCTCGCTTTCTTATTAAGATGTTTTGATTCTTTAATTTTCAACCAGGCGTTAATTGGTTCAACTATGTTTTGTCGTTTAGATAAAAAAAGTTGAAACTCAGATTCTGCCCATTCCAAACGATTCCTACCTTCAAGTTCATGCAGAAGTTTTTCATGAATTTCCAACAGGTACCTTACGTCGGATGCAGCGTACTGTATTTGATTATCTGAAAGGGGGCGCTGGAACCAGTCAGTCAATCGGTCCCCTTTCGTTAATTTGATCCCAAGCAGGGTCTCGTGCAGAGCCCCTAAAGAAGGAGTTCTCATCCCGATAAATCCAGCCGCTATTTGTGTATCAAAGATTAATTTTGGAACCCCCCCCACAGCTCGCAGGAGAACTTCAAGGTCCTGCGATCCAGCATGGAATATTGCAAGTGCATCAGATTGAAAAACAGTTGAGAGCCCCGTGAGTTCAACAGTTAACGGGTCTATCAGGACGATACTGTTGTCCCAGCGGATCTGAATGAGTGCAAGCCGAGGATAGTATGTTTTTTCCCGATGAAATTCAGTATCTATGGCGTAGTTTTCAACATCTTGGAGCTCCGATATCACTGAATCTAGATCATTTTGATTATCAATAATTCTCGGTTGGATTGATTTAGAGTTCATTCAGATTCAACAAACATTACAAGGTCATCTTCCCCCTGAAGGTAAGCTTTGCCAGATACCACCCATGCTTTTGTTCCCCCGGCGATATTAATAGCATTAACCTTATGCCCTAAGAGAAACTCGCCAGCCACACCAGAGCGATTCCCACTAGCGCAAATAAGATAAACGGGAGTGTCCGACGGGAAAGCATCCAGATTTTCTGGCACTTCACCCAATGGGAGTAATTTAGCTCCAGGAACTCTCATCTCAATAAATTCATATTTTTCTCTAACATCAACTAGGCAAATACTTTCAAGATTTAATTTCGCTAATTCGTCAATATTTATTTCTGGTATATTTCCCAAATTTTCACTACCTATCTGTTGGAATGATCCTACAACATTACTCAGCTAGACAATTCCTCAGGAGTATTTGCTGTTCGTAATAATTGCGGATCATGAATTTCGAAAGTTTGACAACGCATTTCTTCTATAGTTCTCATCACAGAACGATTCCCTAAACGATAGTTTTCCTGTATTTTCGCCAGTGAAGATTTTCGCCATGCCGAACACAAGACTTGCTTCGTGCCATTACTTATAGGACAAGAAACCTCATTTCCTTCTAGCTGAGCCAGGCATTCGACAAGGACATTAGGAGTCAAATACATGTGGTCGCATGCGAGTATAACTATGATCTCTGATGTTGCGAAAGTGAGGGCTGTTATGATTCCTCCAAGTGGTCCTTCATTAGGAAAAAGATCTTTGCAATAGGTTGTAGCTGAATTGTGACTAGCAATATTTTGGTCACCACCTATGATCAACACCTCTTCGGCGCCAGCTTCTATCAGCGAGTTTAACGAGACATCAATAAGTCTCTGACCCTCAAAGTCAAGAACAGATTTATCTGTCCCCATTCGAGATGATTTACCTCCGTTAAGGACGGCCCCAGTGAATTGCATAGTGGCTTAGTGCTTGAAATGGTTGGGGATTTGATCAATTGTTGGGTGAATATTTTCCCACCTCGGCTCTAGCTGCAATAAAAAATGGTGGCATCGTGTTGCCTCTTCTAAATCTCCTATATCTTCAGATAATTTTTGCAACCCATGCAATGCTCGCAAAAAACTCCTGTTAGAACTATTCTCCCACCGAACATAGCCAGATCCCCGCCAACCATTCTTTCGTAAAGCATCTAACCCCCTGTGGTAGGCCAATCGGTAGAAGGCATAGGTTTGCATTTTCTCCGAGCTTGCTGCACCCAACTGAGTCCAAACTGCAATTGAGTCTGGGTATTTCTCAGCTAGCCTTAGTAACTTGGCAATAGTATCGGAAAGTGCCTCCAACGATACTGCTTCCTCAATTCCAGCAAGGATTTCGCTGCTTTCACTAGGAAGAACTGTTTCAGGAAGTCCTCCCTTATTTAACTTCACCTCATTCACTGTTTACCCCTTTAAGGAACTCGTAATATTCGAAGTACATCAGTCGCAGGCGAATCACCTGTAATCCCTGCCAAAACACCAATTAAATCATTAGTGTTGATATGTCCTTCTGATTTTGCCATTTCAATGGCATTCTTAATTCGAGTTTCATAGCCTAACTCTGCAGTGATCTTAAATGGAGTCACTCCCCAACTTAAAGTCAGTTGTTGAGCTGTCCTCTCATCCATTGTCATGCCAAGAATTGGAACATTAGGGCGGAAACGAGCCATAGACCGAACTGTAAATCCTGAACCTGATATGCAAAGTAATGCTGCCAAATCAAGTTCGTTAGCTGCTCTCCATGTAGCTAAGGTCATAGCATCCGTGATACCTTGCGACCCCCCATTAGATGCTTCAGTGTCGGTTTCTTTCCGAAGTTCCGCTACTCGCTCAGCCCACCGCTCGTAATCAAATTTTTCATCTGCTCTATGCGCTATTCTCGCCATAGTTTCAACGGACTCTACGGCATAGTCCCCAATTGCCGTTTCTCCGGAAAGCATTACAGCAGATGTTCCATCAAATACTGCATTTGCGACATCAGATGCCTCCGCTCGCGTTGGGGATGAATTCTGAATCATTGAATCCAGCATTTGCGTTGCCGTAATCACCGGCAACCCTCCGGCAATGCATTCTGCAATAATTTTCTTTTGAAGATGCGGTAAGTCAGCTAAATCAAATTCTGTTCCAAGGTCACCTCGGGCAACCATGATTGCAGCTGATGCTTCAATGATTCCCTTCAGATTCTCAACAGCTGACTTCGTCTCGATTTTTGCTACTACCAGAGGCCCTCGAGGATGTGGTTCGGTCCCAACTCGCCGAACATCATGAGCTGAGCGTACATAGCTAACTGCCACCATATCTATCCCTACATCGACAAATGCATCTAATTTACGAAGGTCTTCATCGGTAGGAGTTGGCATACTAAGTCTCTCAGATGGAATCCGTATGCCAGGACGGCCATGAAGTCGCCCTCCACTCGTTATTGTCGCCGTAGCTCCATCTTCTGATACGTTTTCTACTCGAACTAC
>JAYYZG010000100.1:0-27501 GCA_036687775.1 Actinomycetota bacterium | reverse complement strand
AAGTCCTTCAGTCTCGCCAACAATCATGGCTCGCCCATTGCCCGTGAATCGGTGTTTGGATACTTCTATCTCGTATCCAGCCTCTTTCGCTTTTGATTCAGTGAGCCCAGCGAAAGCTACTTCTGGGTAGCAATAAATAGCCCATGGAACTTTGTCGTAATCAACAGGTGAAACATCTTCGCTGCAAATATCTTTGATGACCATGATCGCCTCGGCAAACGCTACATGCGCTAATTGGGGTGTATTTATCAAGTCCCCTATTGCGTAAACATCTTTCTCATCGGTTCGACAAAATGGATCAACAGGGATGAATCCATTGGCGTCAACTGAAATCGAAGTTTCGCTTAGTCCTAGTAAATCTGCAAATGGTCGACGACCTATAGACATGACTACTTTTTCAACGTTTATGTCTTCATCCTCAAGGTGGAGCGTTACTTTATCTTCTTTTTGGGTGTGCCCCTTGACGGTGCATCCAGTGAGGACTCTAATTCCTCGTTTTTTAAATGATCGGCTTACAGTTTTTGAAAGATCTTTATCGCAGCCTGCGAGAATCTCAGGTAGTGCTTCGACGATGGTTACGCTAGCGCCGAAATCATTGAGAGCCGAGGCAAATTCAACTCCAATAGCTCCTCCACCGATAATCGCCACAGATTTCGGAACTTCGTCCAAAGAGAGCAGCTCGTCTGAAGTAAGAATTCTTTTACCATCTATTTCAAAGCCTGGGATAGTCCTTGGTTTTGAACCGCTTGCAAGAATCACATGATCTCCGCTAATCACGATTTCTAAGCCATCGATTCCTTGAACTTTAATTTGCCTATCAGAAAGAAGGCTCCCGGTTCCATTAAAAACGGTTACTTTACGCCGTTCCAAAAGACTTTCTACTCCTGTGGTGAGTTGATTGATTACTCCTTGTTTTCTCTCCATGGTCTTTGACAGATTTAAGGTGGGTTCTGATGTTATAACACCGAATTCTTCGGCTTCACGGACGGTTCTAAGAACTGAAGCCGTTTCTAATAGTTCTTTCGCTGGTATGCATCCGACATGCAAACAAGTCCCCCCTATCTTTGCCATTTCTACAAGCGCTACGTTCATTCCGGCTGCGGATCCATACAACGCTGACGCGTAGCCACCTGGGCCACCTCCAATTACGATTAGATCAAAGTGCGTGGGTTCTTGGCTCATACGGCGATCCTATCTTGATCATTTGCTTTGCAGACCCATTCCTTTGCAAAGGGGTTAGCTGCTTTCACGAAGCTACAAGAACTTGGATAGTGAATGCTAAAAGGATCGCTAAACCGCAAGCGAGAGAAACGATGATTAACATTCTTGTACTCATGGCGACTTCAAGACTACTAGCTGGGATTGGCATATATAAAACCTAATGCGATTTGATTCGCCATAGACCAAATCAAAGCAACTGGTTTCTTTGAGAAAGCGACTGATATTGTCAAGAATAGGCAGGTGGGAGATGGGTTCATTGAATAACATAGTGAGGGCTGTACGTCCTGATCAGTGGGTAAAGAATCTACTCGTTTTGAGTGCCCCGATTGCTGCAGGGACACTTACTGAAACTTCTACTTTCCTCAAAGCCTCATTCACAATGATCTTGTTTATTTTTGCTTCCTCTGCTGTATATGTCTTTAATGACATGCGCGACAAGCAGCTCGATACTTTCCATCCAATAAAATCCCTTCGTCCAGTAGCTTTAGGCCAAGTTTCTTGCAAAGCAGCAGTTTCTGTAGGTTTTTCGTGTTTCCTCGTTGCGCTAACTAGCGCCCTTTTCTTTAACTTATCCGTAGGCTGTGTCCTAATAATCTACTTCAGTGTCAATATTGCGTATTCATTGCTTATCAAGAATGTACCCTTCATTGAACTGTTCTTCGTAGCATCCGGATTTACCCTACGTGCCATTGCTGGGGGTCTTGCCACAGATACACCGTTTACTTTCAGTTATATTTCCGTTGTCTCTTTTTCATCCTTGTATCTCATTTCTTGCAAAAGGTATTCGGAGTTCGTCGCACACGAGAAATACGATTTCAGGCCTGTTTTAAAAGGTTATTCCCAGCGAAGTCTTTTGATAGTGATCGCTGCTTCTATATTCGGAAGTTTTCTAATGTATTTAATCTGGGTTTCTCAGGATGGGACCACAAATAATGTATTGGCAATTCTTTCATTGGGAATTTACTCTTTCGCTCTTCTTCGATTCGGGTATCTCGCCAAATTAGGGTCATGTGAAAACCCTGCGCGGGTCTTATTTGAAGACCAGTTGCTTGTTTTTATGCTCATCTCTTGGGTTTGCCTATACGTAGGGTCAGTATATGGATAGCAAGATCTTAAGAAGTTGGGGTGGTGCCCATGCTTCAAAATCGTGGCAATTTAAACCCGCAACTGAAGAAGAAGCGCTTTCATTATTTGATTTGAATGACGTATACGGCGTCATCCCACGTGGTTCAGGTAATAGTTACGGTGATCAAGCGTTGAATACTAAGGGGGGCATAGTCTCCATACAAGATTTTCCTGCTGATGACGAACTTATAATCACTGCCGAAGGGCACGCTTCGGTTCGCGGTGGAACATCGTACGAGGTGTTACTAAACGCTTCTGTTAAACAGGGTTGGATCATGCCTGTTATCCCCGGTTCAAGATCAATAACACTTGGCGGCGCAATCGCTGCTGATGCTCATGGAAAAAACCATTTCCACAAATCAAGTCTTTCTTCCTACATAGTTGACATTGATCTTCTAACTGCTAAGGGATCAGTTGTTAGGTGCAATAGGTCAAATGATCCTGAGCTATTTTGGGCGACTATAGGGGGTTTAGGCTTAACTGGGTTGATATTGAGAGCGACTGTTCAGTTAGAAGAAATTATGTCTGACCAGTTCATCGTACAATCAGAGAAATTTTCAGATTTTGATGAGTTGATGGATCGTTTCAAAGCAGCGTCTCTCGACCATTCATATTCTGTCGCCTGGATTGATCTTGTATCAAAGAAGAAATCTGGTCGGGGGATAATTCAGTCAGCTGACCCTGTTGATCTCCCTTCAGAGACTTTGTCTTACGAATCCCCTCAACGAGTAGGAGTCCCGAAACAGCTTCCTTTCAGTCTTGTGAATAAAGTAAGTTGCGGGGTATTCAATGCAGCTAGATTCCATAGCCATCCATCTCCAATGCAACGAAATCTAATGTCGATTCCAGAATTCATTCATCCATTGGATCAAGTGAGAAATTGGAATAATTTGTACGGGAAGAAGGGTTTTTCCCAGTGGCAAATTGTTGTTCCCGAAACCGAGGAGTCTTTCTTAGGCGAAATCATCAGAGAATTGGGTGATTTGCCGCTTCTGCCTTCTCTTGCAGTCCTTAAGAGGTTAGGTTCGGAAAGCGAAAGTTATTTATCATTCTGTAAACCGGGGTGGACTCTAGCTGTAGATTTTCCCTTCACAGATGGGTCAAGCAGGCGTCTTCTAAATGATTTTGATACAAGGCTTGCCGGTATCGGAGGCCGAATATACCTTGCGAAAGATGGAGGAATGAATCCGGACCTACTGAACGTCATGTTTCCCCGCTTAGACGATTGGAAACAAGTTAGAGCACAGTACGACCCAGGAAATGTTTGGCAAAGCGATTTATCAAGAAGGCTTAAGTTGACGTAACCCCTTGAACCTAATCCAATGGTGGGAGGTCCCCGAAATTAAGTCCTAAGGGCGGGTCAGGTTCATGATCATCGCTAACTTCAGATATTTCAACTGAAGTTTTATCAGGCTCTAAGATTTCACCGACGGCTATCATAGCGGCTCCTAGAATGACCGACCCCGCTCCTTTGGGTTTTTTAATTTCGTTTTCTTCAGAAAGATCGTCTTCAGTTCCATCAAGATCCATAACATAGTCTGCCATGGAAAAATTCTTATTCCATAACAACATTTAAATGAGTACAACATATTTTTCTTACTGACTACTATCTCTCTTTGAGAAGAACGAAAGCACGATTTACGCATAGAATATTCCTAAGTTTTTAAACAGATACAATTTCGTTACCTTCAAACCTCAGGAGGACTTATGCTAATTGCAGTTACTGGTGCAACAGGATTTATCGGTTCCGCATTATGTGAATTCCTTAAGGAGGAAGGCCACTCTGTGCTTTCAGTTAGTCGGCGTCCTGATAGCGACGTGGTATGGGACCCTTCCAATGGGAAGATAGATGCCCAGAAATTAAACGGAGTTGAAGCCATTATTCACTTAGCTGGTGAAAATATTGCCACTCAACGGTGGACCGAAAAACAAAAGAAGCGAATACTTGATAGTCGTGTCAATGGGACTGAGCTTATAGCAAAGACAATGGCTGATATGTCAAATCCACCTCAGGTGTTGTTAAGCGGGTCAGCGATCGGCATTTACGGCAATCGAGGCGATGAAGCATTAGATGAAGAATCTAGTCATGGGAAAGGTTTTCTAGCTGATGTTGTAGAAAAGTGGGAGAATGCTACAAAAGCTGCTGAAGATGCTGGGATACGGGTCACACATTTACGAACTGGGCTCGTCCAGTCTCCTTTCGATGGAATGCTAAAAAAAACACTCCCACTCTTCAAACTTGGCTTAGGGGGAAGAATGGGAAGCGGCGAGCAGTTCTGGAGTTGGGTTTCTCTAGAGGATGAAATGCGATTGATAAGTTGGCTCCTGACAAACGAAATATCTGGGCCGGTGAATTTAACAGCACCTACCCCTGTGACAAACGCAGAATTCACCAATGCGTTAGGAGCAGCTTTGAAACGGCCCACGTTCCTCCCTGTTCCCCCGTTTGGGCCTCGCCTACTTTTGGGTAAAGAATTAGCGACCGAGCTAATTCAAAATAGCCTGCGGGTTTTCCCTCAACGAGCTCTTAACAATGGATTTGAATTCAAACACGCCAATTTAGATGAATTATTTGCTGAAATCCTAACGAAATGAATAGGAGTACCTGATTGTGTCACCCCAAAAAAAAATTTCTGTTTCAATATTTGCGCCTTTTCCAAAGGACTTGGTCTTTTCAGTAATTACGAACCCTTCTAACCATACGGATTTCGATGGATCTGGAACTGTTAAAGGTTTAGTGGATGGAACACGCATTACTGGAGTTGGAGAGGTATTTCGAATCAGAATGCGAATGTGGGGAATTCCATACAGAATAAAAAACACAGTTATGGAGTACGAGGAAAACTCTTTAGTGGCTTGGGCGCATCTAGGAAAACATCGCTGGCGTTACGAACTCGAAGAAGTCGATGGTGGAACGATAATCAATGAGACGTTTGACTGGTCATACTCTGTTTTCCCATGGTTGATTGAGCTAGCTGGGTATCCGAAGTCTCACCCTCCTCGGATGAAAAAAACTCTTAAAGCATTAATTCATTTGCTTGAAGAACAATGACATTGAGACGCATAGCTGCATTTGATTTTGATGGAACGATCACGAAACGCGATACGTTATTTCCTTTTTTACGCAAGTATGGCATGGTAAATATTTTACAAGCAACCTTTTCCACGCTTATTGATCGTAAACCTCATGGTTGGCGCGAGAGCCTGAAAGCTAATGTTTTGCGGAAAGCCTTTTTAGGAAAACAGCTTCAAAAATTTGAAGATGATGGGGAAGCGTACGCTTCTACCTTGCCACCTTTGTATCGCGATGATGTTCTTTCTATGATTGCCTATCATCGTAATGCCGGTCATGAATTGGTCTTAATCACAGCTTCACTTGGATGTTATGCGCGACCTGCAGCTGAGAAACTTGGATTTGATCATGTGATTGCTGTTGAGTTAAGTTCTCATGCCGGTCGGCTATCTGGTGAAATGCCTGAAAGGAATGTGCGTGGTCCAGAAAAGGCACGTCGCCTTAGAGAATGGCTTGGCTCAAGTGATGCTGAAATATGGGCATACGGAAATTCTTCAGGTGACAAAGAGATGCTACTAATGGCCGATCATAAAAAATGGATTTAGATTAAGAACCTATTTGATCGCTACTGGGTTGACAGGTGAACCTATACCGCCGACAAAAGGTTGGGGGCTTGCTTCTAGAAGAAAGTCCCATTGGTCATCTTGGTTACAATCCTTCGCCAATTCTTCCAAATCCCAATTCTGCCCTTGTGTTAACCCCATCATGACAAGATTTATACAATGTATTGGCAAAATCGCTCCGGGTACGCTGGGGTCCCATGGCATAACTTCAAAAGTGATTGTGTCTGTAGCTACAGCAGCAATTTCTCGTTCATGGAAAAACTCTACGGCTCCGAGTCCGACACCCGGAAAACCCGGCATAGGCGCGCCTTCAATCGGGCTTCCACTGCCATATGACAAAATATCGCCACTTCGTGCTTTGGCCATCATGCCAGTGCGAAGTAAAAGAATATCTCCAGACCGGACTTCCACGCCTTGTTCTTTCTCAGCATTTTCACAGTCCTCGTAAGTTATGGCATGCCCCCCTGGTAGTTCTTCTATACCATGTAGCGACGCTATATCTAACAGGACTCCCCTGCTGGTGAGTGTCTCTATCTTCTCTATTCCACAGACGGAAGCGCCATCATAAGTTATGGTTTCTGCATCTCGTCCTCCATATATTTTGCCATTCCAACTTGCATGGCATAGCCCATCCCAATGCGTAGCAGCTTGGAGTCCCATAGTGACGACATCATCCGATGTGCAGAATTGCGATGGGTCTCCCATGACCGGTGTATTCAACTGGACCATTGTGCGAAGTGGATTGATTCTTCCGGGCATTGAACCTAACTGGAGCCCTCCTTGATGTTGGAGAGGAAATGCGAGTGAGAACCTTTTTCCTGTCTTAACGCATTTCATTGCTTCTTTCACTACTTGGTCCGTTATGAAATTAACGGTTCCTCTTTCATCGTCTTCTCCCCAGCGTCCCCAGTTTTTAACTTTTTCTCCTAGGTCAATTATTTCCTGTGGGTATGGCATGACTCTCCCTTTCAATTCCTGTAACCGTAGTAGAAGCTAGTACGAGTACTCAAACCTGTCGCTAAATCTAAAAACTTCAACCTTTTGATTTATGGAAGAATAATCTCGCTCGGGGGTTCGAACCCATTTCTGGTTTGTTGTAAATATCCTGCTTCAACGGCTAATTGGTCTGCAAAATCATTCCATTCATTTCCTGCGTGCCCCTTTACCCAGGTAAAGATAACGTCTCGCTGAACGACTTCTTCAATGAATGGTTCCCAGAGATCCCTGTTTGCTACAGGTTTCCTCTGACTATTTTTCCAATTTCTCTTTAACCAACCTTTCCACCATTCATCATTGAAACATTTCACTACATAGGTTGAATCGCTAATAATCTCGATTGGTCCCTCATTATTTAGTACTGCCTCGTACGCTGCAGTGAGTTCCATGCGTTGATTCGTTGTTTGGGAAGCATTACCAGAGGAGTATTCTCCGTAAGGGACGATCCATGCCCAGCCCCCTGGCCCTGGGTTTCCGCTGCAAGCACCGTCAGTGAAAATCTGTTTTCTTTGAGTCATTGTTGCTCTTCTTGTTGGAGGAAATTCTGGTCTAGGTCCATTTGCTTCAGGTTGGAACGGTTTACCCTATCTAGCCAACCGATGAGAACCGCTGTAGTTCTTGGGTCAAATCGCAACCGGTGAGTTGCGCCTTCAATTATCCGGAGATCAGCAGAACCATGGGCATCAGCGATCACTCGGGCATCAAAGGATGGAACGACTCTATCGTCAGCGCCATGGAGAACAAGTAGCGGCTTCTCTTTCATAGCTCCAGCAGATTCTATTGTTTGGATTTCAGAGAGTTCTTGTATCCATTCATTCTCATTCTCTGGATAATTACTATCGGAGATCACACCCACTTTTCTTGCATAGCTTAGAAGGTCCTCTGGTTCTTTAATCCAATCGTTGAAATCTGATGGTGGGGAAACAGCAGCAACGCCTTTTAGTTCTTCGCAGGTACTAGCTGCATTAATAGCCAAGGCCCCTCCTGTCCCAAACCCTACGGCGTAAACGGTTTCCACTTCATTGATTTGACTGAGATGGTGGGCAGCATTGATAGTGTCGTTCAACCATCCCTGTAGCGAAAAGTTTCCTTCAGAGGTTCCACACCCTCTGTAGGTAATTGCGAATACGAACCATCCGAGGTGGTCTGAGATTAAGTCTGCTAAATCATAGTATGACTGAGCTGCATCTTTATCTCCAACTGACATTGAAGGAAATCCATGACATAGAACAAGGCCAGCGGTTTTACCTCCATTGGTTCTATGTGGTTCAGTAAGGCGACCTACCAGTTGCAAACCATCGGATTCAAAATGATGCTCCACGTAACTAATCTCGTTATATTTTTTTGTGCCGGTAGCCGCGATTACGGGCTTCTGGCAGAGTGTCCGGGCTGAAAACAAGGTATTTCTCGGATTCTATGAGTTCCTCAATAACCTGTTCGTTGGTAATTTCATCCAAATCGTAAACGTTTTGATTTCTTTTATCCCCGAGCCAGCGAAAGTGCTCTACGCGAGTTGGTCGTTTCATTTATCCTCCCTTGCATTTAAGTCTAGGAAAGTGGGGAGACCTTAGTGACCATTCCCAATAAAAGATGGGGAAACTAAAAAGTTTCCCCATCTTGCCTGGATCACGAAAAGCGTTCCAATAAATTGGATCAGGTGGGACCGGACCTGACCGCATTCCGCGGGTGACCAGTGTATTTTTACATAATGGTCCAGGGGCCGCTAGTAGCTGGCCACCTCCAAGGTCCCATAAATTTGACTACTCAGTTGGACCACCTCCTTTCGTTGGTAAACCTGATACTAAATCAAGTAACGCTCAGAACGGGAGTTTTTACTAAGCCTTTTAAAATTATGCTCGTATTTAGCTTTCAATTTCTCCGAACTTGGTTCTATTGATCGGATCTCCGATCGCTCCAAGGGTTGTTAAATATTGGTTGACAAGCTCGGTAACGCATACGATATCGACCGCGTCAATATCAAGATTCTTCTCTTTAGATTGTGCATACAACTGATCAACAAGTTCGTCTTCATGGGCGAACACGGTGTCGACAGATTGTGAAGCTTTCTCCGCAAGGTCGTCAACCGAACCGTAAGACGCTATTCCGCGTTGCCGAAGATATGTGAGTTCCCACTTAATGAGAAGTTCAACGTCTCGGTAAGAAAGCCGTCCTGTTATTGCCTCTGGCAGGTTATCGGCAACATAATCGGTTGCTTTGTCAATATCAAAAATAACTTGTTCTGGGGTATATCGAAGTCTTGAAGACACTGAGATGACTGCGAACCAAGCTGCAGCAATAACGACAACCGAAGCAACAGAAATATAGATCCACATAATGCACAAACGTTAGTCGTTTATGCAATGAAGCAGTAATCTTCAGATAGGAGGAAGTTATATGTCAACTTTGCATTTCAAAGACTCAGAACTAGAAATACACAAAATTGTTGTTGGACCCATGGATAACAATGTCTTCGTTCTTCGGTGCAGGGAGACAGGAGAAGGTCTTCTTATTGATGCAGCGAACGAGCACGAACGCCTTCTAGAGTTATGTGAATTACTGAATGTACGACAAGTTCTAGAAACACACGGCCATTGGGATCATATTCAGGCTGTTCCTCAAGTGCGTGATGCCGGATACTCTGTTCATGTCACGCAACAAGATGCTCATATGTTGGATAGCTATGATGAAATCCTTGAAGATGACTCTGTTGTTTCTGTAGGAAGGTTGTCATTAGAAACAATTCATACCCCAGGTCATACCCCGGGGTCGATGTGTTTCAAAGTCAAGGACCGTCCTATCTTATTTAGCGGCGATACGTTGTTCCCAGGAGGGCCTGGAGCTACCCAGTTTGAAGGTGGTGACTTCAGCGCAATTATTGAATCAATTGACCGGCGTCTTTTTACTCTTGATGCTGAAACTCTTGTGCTACCAGGTCATGGGGATAACACCCGTATTGCAGATGAACGACCGAATTTAGATGATTGGGTTGAACGTGGCTGGTGAGTCAGGTTTCACGAAGAATTAATACTATTTAAATAGGGTTAATTGCTTTGCTAGATAAACTTCATTGTGGCTAATGCTTTGCTTGAAATTACCGACTTGCATATCCATGCAGAGGACGGAACGAAAATTCTTAACGGAATCTCTCTTGAGATCAATGAGGGAGAAGTCCATGCCCTTATGGGCCCTAATGGATGTGGGAAATCTACGTTAGCGTCCACTCTTTTGGGTTCCCCGGAATATGTAGTTGAGAAAGGAACCATAAAGTTTAAAGGTGAGGACATAACGTCTCTGGATTCTTCCGAGCGTGGGAAGAAAGGTATGTTTCTAGCTTTCCAATACCCACAAGAATTTCCTGGCGTGTCGGTCTTGAATTTTCTTCGTCAAACCTTTGAAGCAAGAACCTCTAAGGAGATTTCTATTCTCAATCTTCGCAAACAAATGCTTTTCTGGATGGAAAGACTAGGTATGGATTCTGCTTTCGCTGATCGGTACTTGAACGAGGGTTTCTCAGGTGGGGAAAAGAAACGAAACGAAATTCTACAGATGGCCCTTCTTGAACCTGATTTTGCTGTTCTTGATGAAACTGACTCTGGATTAGATATAGACGCACTTCAAGTTGTCGCCAACGGTGTCAATGAAATTAGGTCGTCTAGACCCCAATTAGGTGTATTGACCATCACCCATTATCAGCGTCTTCTTGATCACCTCAAACCTAGCCACGTCCACATACTGGTCGAGGGAGAAATTGTTGATTCGGGTGGTTTCGAATTAGTTGAAAAACTTGATACCGAAGGTTATGAGGCCTGGCTATGAGCGTAGACGTAAACCGCATCAAACAAGACTTCCCAGTACTTCAAAGGGAGATTAACGGAAAAGATCTCGTATATCTTGATTCAGCGAACACATCGCAGAAACCGAACTCTGTTATTTCAGCCATGGATGATTACTACAGTACTTACAACGCTAACGTTCATAGAGGCTCCTACCAGTTAGCTAATGAAGCGACCGCTATTCTTGAAGGCGCCCGTGACAAGGTCACTGATTTTATAAACGCTAATAGTCGACAAGAAATTGTATTTACCAAAAACGCAACTGAAGCAATCAATCTCGTTTCAAACACATGGGGGCGGACGAACTTAACCAAAGGCGATGTGATTGTTCTAACTGAACTTGAACATCATGCCAATATCGTTCCTTGGCACATTCTCGCTGAAGAGAAAGAAATAGAAATCCGGTGGATAAAAGTAACGGATGATGGGGATCTAGATTTATCTGATTTCGATACTCTTATTGATGGTGCGAAACTTCTGAGTTTCGCGGCAATGTCTAATGTGCTCGGAACATTCACACCGGCGAAGGAATTGAGTGAGAGAGCACATGCTGCAGGAGCTAAAGTTCTTATTGATGCCAGCCAATACACGCCACATTCACAAACAGATGTTCAAGAGCTCGGAGCTGATTTTCTTACATTTACTGGCCATAAATTACTTGGACCGATGGGGATAGGAGTCTTATGGGGGAAAGAAGAAATCCTTGATGCTATGCCTCCATTTCTTGGAGGTGGAGAAATGATTCTAAACGTCACAAAAGAAGGGTTCTCCACAAATGAACTTCCGTGGAAATTTGAAGCCGGCACGCCGATGGTTGCAGAAGCAGCAGGACTAGGGGCCGCTATTGACTATCTCAATGAGATCGGAATGGATCAAGTCCGCTCCCATGAAATCTCCCTGATGGAATACGCTCTAGCTAAGCTTAAATACGATTTTGGTGACAGCATTAGGATATATGGCCCTAAAGATGCTGCGAAACGAGGCGGCGTCTTATCTTTCTCTTTTGAAGGAGCCCACCCACACGACATCGCACAAATTCTCGACGAAGACAATATTTGTATCCGAGCCGGTCACCATTGCGCGAAGCCCTTGATGCAGGTCTTAGGTGTTGGCGCCACATCACGAGCCTCTGCTTACCTATACAACGACGAATCAGAGATTGACGCTCTTGTGGAAGGGTTACGCAAAGTCCGTAATATCTTCAACCCGAATTAGGATGAGTACTTATGGCTGCTCTTGACGATCTCTATAAAGAAATCATTCTTGATCATTACCGATCTCCAAGAAATCAGGGTGAGTTAGATCATCCAGCTCACCGTTGTGAAGGCTTTAACCCTTTGTGCGGTGACGAAGTCATAGTTTACGTAGCATTAAACAATGGGAAGATTGACGACATTAAAATCGGTGGTCAGGGCTGTTCAATCAGTCAGGCATCAGCGTCAATGATGTCAGAAATCATTAAAGGGAAAAGTATTGAGGAAGCCGAGCGAATCATTCATGCTTTCAAGGAGATGATGGATATTTACGAGACCGAACTCTCAGGAAATAAGAAAATTGAATCAACAAATCCTAATGTTGATTTAGGTGACCTTGAAGCACTCCAAGGAGTTGTCAAATACCCTGTGAGAATTAAATGCGCGACACTTGCCTGGAACACACTCGCCCAATCAATTGATGAAATTCAAGAATGACATAGCGTTTCCATTTCATTTGGGTTCAATTAAGGGTGCTGTTATAAACGATTCAAGTGAATTGAAAAAGGTCGCGATAATATCCTCATCCCCCTGAATGGTGAGATCACCTGATTCAAATGTTTCTTCTAAAGTTTTCTGCCCGCCGAGTATTAGAGCGATGGTCTTTCTTGTCGTCGTGACCCCTGCATCTCCAGCATCATCATTTGTGTGAGGGTCGTGATAGATCGTATCTCTTTGGATACCAAGTACATGATCTTCTTCTAAGTCTTCAAAGTGCCAGTTGATACGAACTGACCCATGATCAAATTTTTCGGGGTCAAAGCGAACTCCGATCATGTCAAAGAGTTGTTCAATGGTAATTGCGTGCGCTATTTGCCTTCCCATTGATGCTGGTATTCGCAGCGACCCATATCTGAGCTCCCGTGCTGCTGTGAGATACGCGTTTCTCCATGTTCCTGATTCTGATTGGTATCCGAGTTGTTCAAACGCGTCAGCTTGCAAGTTCCTTACTTCGGTGTTGGTTGGATCAGCGAAAACAGCATGGTTCATGACTTGAACTACCCACCGGTAATCGCCTTCTTCAAATGCTTTGGTGGCTTTTTCAATAAGGTCTGCGGTTCCTCCCATGTATTCAACGTATTTTTTTCCGGATTCGACTGGTGGCAGCGGATTAAGGTTTGCCGGATTGCCGTCGTACCAGCCAAGGTATTTGGTGTAAACAGCTTTGCTGTTATGTGAAACTGTTCCGTAATATCCTTGCACATGGGATTCTTGTAGGAATTCTTCTGGAAGTTTGAGGGTTTCAGCTATCTCTGCCGGCACATAACCCATGTTTGCGAGTCGCATGGTTTGGTCATGCTGCCATCTGTAGACGTCTCTTTGTAGGCATAAGAAGTCTTGCACGTCTTGTTTGCCGAATCGTGGCCAGTGGTGTGTTGCGAACATAATCTCAGTGTGTTCCCCCCATAGGAGAAGAGCTTCGTGAATGTATTTGCTCCATGCCAGAGCATCTCGAGTTTGAGCTCCGCGTATTGGATAAAGGTTGTGCATAGTATGGGTGCAGTTTTCAGCCATACAGAGCAGGTTTTTGTCTGGGAAGAAGAAATTCATTTCGGATGGGGCTTCGGCATCGGGTGTGTTTTGGAAAATGACTCGTAACCCGTCTATGTCTAACTCTGTTCCAGTTTCATACACTGTTTCTGTTGGGGGGATAAGGTGTGAGGCTCCAAGTGGTAGTGATTGTCCTAATCCGATGTCAACTTGACCGTGCGGACCTGGTGGTAGCAGTGGACCGAATTGGTAGTGGGCTCGGCGGGCCATCATTGGTCCAGCGATGATATTTTCTCGGACTACTTCTTCAAGGAAACCATCTGGGGCGATGATTCTTACATTTCCTGCGTCAACTTCATCTTGGGATGTGACTCCGAGAATTCCTCCGAAGTGGTCAAGGTGGCTGTGGGTGTAGATAATTGAATGTACGGGTCGTTTCCCTAATGTTTCATTGGCAAGATTAAGACATGCTTCTGCTGTGGAGCTCGTCGTGAGTGGGTCAATGATGAGCCACCCATTTGGTGTTTCCATAAATGTAATATTTGATATGTCGTATCCTCTTGCTTGCCATATCCCTTCAGCGACCTCAAAAAGCCCATGGATGGCATTTAGTTTTCCTTGACGCCACAGTCCGGGGTGGACTGTTTCAGGTGCGGGTTTTCCTTGACGAAGGAAATCATGTGATGCTGTATCCCAAACAGCTCTTCCATCAAGTTCAATGCGTCCTGTTTCATGAGTAGCAATAAGACCCTGTTGCGCCCGTTCAAAATCGCTACCATCATCAAAATTTATGAGTGCCCCAGCTCTTTGATTAGCGTTGATGGTATGGGTCGTTGCTGGTTTCGCTAGTGGATCATCCATCTATTTGGTATAGCCGGAGGAAGTTAAGTATCCAAATTTGGTTGATTACGCTGACTGCGTGAGTATGAGTCCGCTGGTCGGTACCGCTGTGCCTGCCGTGACGAGTACGTTCTCGACATCAGGGACTTGGTTTACGGATGTTCCACGGATCTGACGGACTCCTTCTGCGATTCCGTTCATTCCATGAATGTACGCTTCTCCGAGTTGCCCCCCGTTAGTGTTGATTGGGAGTTGCCCTCCAATTTCAATATTTCCGTCTTTGATGAAGTCTTTTGCTTCTCCTCTTTCACAGAAACCAAATTCTTCGAATTGTGGAAGAGCGAGTGGTGTGAAGTGGTCGTAGATAGTAGCTGTCTGTATGTCTTTGGGGCCAAGACCGGTAGCTTCCCATAGTTGGCGGGCGACGACACCCATTTCGGGTATTCCGGTGATGTCTTCTCGGTAGTAGGATGTCATCATATGTTGGTCTTTGGCGACACCTTGGGCTGCTGCGGCTATGACTGCCGGTTTTTGTTTTAAATCTTTGGCTTTTTCTAATGTGGTGACGATCATTGCCTGACCCCCATCGCTTTCTTGACAGCAATCTAGAAGGTGAAGGGGTTCGACGATATACCGGCTGTTCTGGTGATCTTCCAGCGTTATTGGTTTCTCATAGAAGAATGCAGCGGGGTTTGTAGCTGCGTGTTTACGGTCAGTTACCGCAATTGTTCCAAAATCTTCACTGGTTGCACCATATTGGTGCATGTATCGGGTTGCGTACATAGCCACCCATGACGCTGGTGTTAGTAGGCCGAAAGGAGAGCTCCAACTAAAGCTGACATCAAATGCTTCAGGGCTTTGGTGTCTGCCTTGAACTCCTGAACCGAATCGATGCCAGGACCGTTCATTGAACGCCCTGTAGACGAGGACGTAGTCAGCTACTCCTGAGTGCACTGCCATGGCGGCTTGTTGGATCACACCTCCAGGAGCTCCTCCTCCGTGGTGAATCATGGAGAAGAATGTGAGTTCAGGTATCCCGAGGTTTCGGGCGACTTCGATTTCTGTGTTTTTTTCGGCGCTGAATACTGAAATACCATTAATCATGGTTGGGTCTATGCCAGCGTCTTCACAGGCTTTGAGACTGCATTCAGTTGCGAGTTGCATGGGGGTTCGTCCAGAATTCTTGGAGAACTCTGTAGCTCCTATCCCTACTATTGCGGTTTGTCTTGCGAAATTCATGACTATCTCCAGTCCCTAAACGGGGAAACCTTCTATTTGAGTGAAATGGTATTCTTGCCGGACAGGTTCGTGATCTGCTTTCACGGTAAATGCTTTCCCTGTTCCTTCTTCAAGTGCCGTTTCTATCATGGCTTTCGCCACTTGTTCAGGTTCAAGTAGGTTAGGGTTCGCTGATTCAAGTCGGTCAATTCCCACTAATGGCGTTGCTACACCACCGGGACAGATAGCGTTGATTGAAATTCCTTGTGTATGTAAAGTCGGGGCTATTCCTCGCACCCACCCAACTACTGCATGTTTGGTTGCTGTATAGAAGGGGTCTCGGTTCCACGCAGCAAGCCCAGCTATGGAAGCAGTAGCAATGATCGATCCTCCATTATGTGCCGACATTAGCGGCGCTGCAGCTAATGTCCCGAATACGACAGAGTCAAAATTTATTGCTCTTACTTTTGTGTACTGGCTAGGATCTAGCTCATCTGGCGTCAAATCATTTATTTGGAGTTCAATTTTTCTTCCAAGGATTCCTGCATTGAGAAATAGCAAGTCAAGCGATCCAAAGAGATCTGAGGCGTTCGTTACGGCCGTTTCGTTAAATTCTTGGTCAGAAATATCGCCTCTAAGTATTTCGCAGCCCGTTTCCGCTGCGACTTTTGTTAGGCCTTCTTCGTTTAGGTCCACTCCTAGAACTTCACAGTTATCTGCTGTAAGTTGGCGCACTAGGGCTGCTCCAATTCCTGATGCTGCTCCGGTTACTAAAGCAACTTTCTTTTTTTCTAGGTCACCCATAATTTTGCCGTTTCGTTAATTCTTGCACAGAGCAAAAGATCTATTTCTGTTATTCCACCAGCTTGGTGATTTGTCACAGAGATTTTTACCGTATTCCAACTATTGAACCAATCTGGGTGGTGGTCAAGTTCTTCAGCAATCTCCGCTACCTTTTTCATAAAAGTGAAAGCTTCAGAGAAGTCCTTGAATTCAAAGGTTTTTTCTAATTTGGAGTCCTTTAGATCCCAATCTAGATTTTTGTATTCGGAGGTAAAGACCTGATCTGTTGCAAGTATCTGTTTCCGATCAGGTCCTCCCATAGTTTACAAACCTCCGAGAGTGACCGAAGTTTCCAAAGAGGACGTCCATTTTTCGTACCCGGTTTCTTCCAATTCAATAGCAAGTTCAGCCTTACCAGACTCAACAATTCTTCCATTGACGAAAATGTGTACTTTATCTGGTTTGAGTTCTTCAAGCAGTCGACTGTAATGAGTGATGACTAGAACTCCAAGATCATCTTCCTTCGTTGCTCTTTGAATACGACTGCTGACGACCCGTAAGCCGTCGATGTCAAGTCCGGAATCCAATTCATCTAGAATTGCTATTCGAGAGCGTAGCGAGATTAGTTGAAGGGTTTCCATGCGCTTCTTTTCCCCTCCAGACATGTCAAGGTTGATTCCTCGTGATAGATCATTTCCATCTAGTCCGAGGTTTCGAGATTCCTCTTCTATAAATTCTTGAAAGTTCTCTGGAGCAAGAGATGATTCGTTCATCACGTCATGGAGCGTTACCCCGTCAATTTCTACTGGGTATTGCATAGCGAGAAAGAGGCCTAGTTCGGCGCGCTCTGAAGTTCCCAATTTCGTCAAGTCATGCCCATCTAGTGATATCGATCCCTTAGTGACTTCATATCCCGATCGCCCCATCAGGATATGAGCGAGAGTTGACTTACCCGAACCGTTAGGTCCCATTAATGCATGTACTTCGCCTGAACGTATCGTAAGGTTCACACCTTGAAGAATTTCAGTTTCTTCCGTTCGTGCGTGAAGGTTTTCAATATGTAGTTCGCTCATGCTGAACCTTTCTCTGGAAGGTGAATAAATACTGAAGTCTGAGTAGTCTCTAACGGGTAAGCCGTGATCGGTTTTGTTGCAGGGAGTGAAATAGCTTCTCCGGTTTTAAGACAGAATTGAGCTCCATGTTTCCAACACTCAATTGTTAATTCTTCCGTGTCTATAGGGCCCTCAGACAATGCATAGTTTGCATGTGTGCACATATCCCCTACAGCATAAATATCGTCATTTATCCTAGTTACTGCAATGCGTAAGCCTTCAATTTCGACTCTTTTCGCCTTCCCTTCCGGAATATCATCTACATCAAGTAATTGAACTTTACGAGTTGACGTCTCATTATTATCACGAACAACCATCATGAATTCTCCAGATTTTGTTTCTCTGAAAGAAGGCTTAAAATCCATTCGTTTACTGCCGTAATCGGAAGTTTCTGAACAACTTCGTTTATGAAACCGCGGACAATTAGCTTGTCAACGACTTCGGATGGGATTCCTCGAGTTTCTAGGTAGAAACGTTGATCATCGTCTACAGGGCTTACGGTAGAGGCGTGGCTGCATCTAACATCATTGTTCTCTATTTCCAGGTTGGGGACAGATTCTGCCAATGTTTGTTCACTTAGTTTTATGGTCCGATTTGTCTGGAAGGCATTTGTGCCTGAAGCGTCCTTATGCACTCGAATAAGACCGGTATAGATAGAAGTTGCTTGATCGTCAAGAACTCCTTTAAACAAAAGGTTGCTTTGCGTATCTCGTCCGACATGTTCCTGGTAGGTCCGGTAGTCAAGTACTTGTTCTCCGGTCCCGTGGTATATGGCTGAAAGGTTCCCCGTTGCCCCTCTTCCGATTAATCGGCAATGGGATTCCATACGCGCATACCCTCCGCCTATACCTACAGTTGCACCGTTAAATGTTGCCTGCTGACCAACGGACACGTCAAGATTACCTATTTGCCAAACATTCGGGCCGACATTTTGTACTTGTTGATATTTAACATTTGCGCCATCCCCGACGGCGATTTTTGTTTCAGGAATAGAAAGGCATCTCAAATTATCGCTATGGAAAATTTCAACTATCGATACATTGGCTCCAGTTTCTATTTCAAAATGTAGTTGAGGAAATGTCATTGCTTGTTCAACGGTCAAATTGTTATGGACAATTATTGATTCCTGCACTGTGCTATTGCGCTGCACCTTTATAACGATTGGGTCTGGTGAAAGAGCGAGGTTGAGTTGGGAGAAAAAATCAATTCCAACTTTGAATTCAAATGGGCTCCCCATCTGAGAAATATGCAAAACATCGTATTCCTCTGAGTTGGTTCTTGAGGTAAGGTAACCGTCGTTTATCTCAACAACATTCGAAGATGGCAAGGCGATTTCACTGCTTCTTATACGAGGGTTTTCTGGTTTGTGTTTTATTAATTCATAGTCTTCAAGTCTGAGTTTGTGGATGGGGCTGTATCTCCATTTTTCTTGTTGACCTGTCGGAAACTTAACTTCTTGAGCAGTTGAGATTGCCTCTTTTCTAATCTCTTTAAGCCAGTTTTCTCCTTCAAGAGAATCTATTAGTTCAGGTGCGTTCAATTTTTCCTCGCTAAGTTCACTGTTCCAGCACGCGAAGTGACTGGTGTTTAAATCCTATCGTGATAGTGCAAATCCGTGACTGCTAGTGACTCTTTCAAGGAGATGTTTCTCAGTTCTTTTTTGATGAAGTGTTACCTTCATTAAGGGTTACCATATGTAGGTGCTCCCTTTAGTTTGTATTGATGTTGACGGAACTCTCATAGGTTCTTCTGGGGTCCCTTCGTTTCATGTTCTTGAAACCATTAACCGCGCATTATCGCGTGGGCAACAGTTATGTCTTTCAACGGCACGAGGAGCGATGGGGCCAACTTATAGGTACGCGGAAATGCTAAACCCGAATGGGTGGCATATTTTTCATTCTGGTGGGGTTCTTCTTCATACTGGGTCAGGCGAAGTCGTTGACCATACTCTTCCTCAACGAATAGTGGACTTAGCGCTTGAAGTCAGTCAAGAGAACAATTGGGCTATCGAGTTCTACAGCGCAAGAGATTATAGAGCTGGTCATCTAAGTGGGTCAGCAGCGATCCTAGATCACGCTGGAGAGTACGAGTTAGCTGTCGCCCATTCAGAAATGCTCGGCGTAGAGCATATCTCTGGTACTCCTTCAGACCTTTCTGGTGGAATAGTCCGAGTACAATTCGTTGTTAGGGAATCATCCGCAAACGAGGTTCAAGAAGCTATGTCTGGATTTGGAAAACTTACTGCCGCAACTTCTCCCGCATTGCCCGGTGTTGCTTTTATATCCATTACTGATGAGGGCGTGGACAAGGGCTCTGCAATCTCTTATCTTGCTTCATTATTAGGCTTTGATCTTTCTAGCGTCATGATGGTCGGTGATGGTCTAAATGATCTAGATGCTTTAAACGTGGTCGGTCATCCCGTGGCTATGGGAAATGGGCACGCCGAAGTTCTTTCGGTTGGGAAATATATCGTTAGCTCTGTTGAAGATGATGGCCTTTGTGATGCAATTGAGTTGTCCTGGGACCTGTAGTCCTAGCCTTAGCCGACAGATCCCTCCATCTGGAGTTCGATGAGCCTGCTCCACTCAACTGCATATTCCATAGGTAATGTTCTCGTTACGGGTTCAATAAATCCGTTCACGATCATTCCGGTTGCTTGCTCTTCAGTGAGACCTCGGCTTGTGAGGTAGAAGAGTTGCTCATCGGCAACTTTTGAGACTGTGGCTTCGTGGCCGACGATAGCGTCTTTTGAACCGATCTCCATGTATGGGTACGTATCACTTATTGAGTCTTCGTCGAGAATGAGGGCATCGCATTGAACGTGGCTTTTGCAACCATACGCTTCATCCTCAACGCGAACGAGTCCGCGGTAGCTTGATCTTCCTCCATTTTTGGAAATTGATTTTGATACGATTTTTGAGGTTGTTTCTGGCGCAGCATGTGTCATCTTTGCGCCCGCATCTTGGTGCTGTCCTGCTCCAGCATATGCAACGGAAAGAACTTCACCTGAAGCTTTAGGACCCACCATAACTACTGCAGGGTATTTCATGGTAAGGCGACTACCAATATTCCCATCTATCCATTCCATATGACCTTCTGCCTCTACGATGGCTCTCTTTGTTACGAGGTTAAAAACGTTGCTAGACCAGTTCTGAATGGTTGTATAAGTAACTCGGGCTGACTCTTTCACGATAATTTCAACTACTGCAGAATGTAAGGAATCCGTGCTATAGACGGGGGCTGAGCATCCTTCTATGTAATGCACCTTTGATCCTTTGTCAGCGATAATTAGAGTTCTCTCAAATTGCCCCATATTTTCAGCGTTAATGCGAAAATATGCTTGAAGAGGCATTTCAACCTCGACCCCTTCAGGAACATAGATAAAAGAGCCGCCTGACCAAACAGCAGAGTTTAAGGCTGAGAACTTATTGTCATTTGGTGGAATTACTTTCCCGAAATATGCCCTTACTATTTCTGGGTATTCACGTAACGCAGTATCCATATCGCAGAAAATCACACCTTGCTGTTCTAGGTCTTCTCGGTTCTTATGGTAAACAACCTCTGATTCGTATTGAGCTGTTACACCAGCCAGGTATTTTCGTTCAGCTTCAGGAATTCCAAGCTTTTCATACGTGTCTTTAATTGATTCGGGGACATCATCCCATTCGTCAACAACGGATTCGCTTGGTTTTATGTAGTAATAAATGTCGTCAAAATAGATTTCGGACATATCCCCGCCCCAATTAGGCATGGGTCTTTTCTCAAACAAGTCAAGCGATTTAACCCGGAAATCTCTCATCCAATTTGGTTCACCCTTCATCCAAGAAATTTCTCTAACAAGGTCCTCATTAAGGCCTTTCGTGGGTTTGAAAACATAATCTTCGTCATCGCTCCAACCAAGTTGATATTTACTTAAATCAATTCCAGTATTTGTCTCAGTCATAAACTGCCTTAGATGGAGTTTCTCCTATGTAGATAGTAACAAATCTATCTCTGTCTGGGCAGAGTTCTACGTTGAATTCCTTGTTTATTTTTTTATTTCTAATCTATTCTTCGGAGTTCTTCCCGGAACCATTTTGCTCTCGCTACGTAAGATTCCACTCCAAGGGTAATTTCCTCTTGATTTGCGAGACCTTCACGGATTTTTGCTGGGATTCCAAGAGCCAGTGCTCCTGCCGGTACTATCGTTCCCCCAGTAACAACTGCGTTAGCCCCAACAAGTGCGCCCTCGTGCACTACCGCGTCGTGAAGAACGACAGAAGCTGTCCCCACTAGGGACCCGTCTTTAATTGTGCATCCCTCTAGGTGCGCCAGATGCCCTATGGTGCAATCGTTGCCCACGATCGTTGGGTAGATTGGTGTTGTATGAAGCACTGCGCCATCTTGAATGTTGCTTCTGTTTCCGATCGCAACCTCTCCATCATCTCCGCGAAGAACTGCGCATGCCCAAACCGAAGATTCAGAACCGATGGTGACGTTTCCGATGACGACCGCATCAGGGTGAATATACGCTGATGCAGCGATATTTGGTTCGAGATCACCTAATGCATATATAGGCATAACAACTAACTTTCTGTGAGTTCTGTGAATGAACCATAACTTCCCCCTAGGAAAAGTAGCGGTCCATCATCCTGATTTTCGGAGCCCAACCCTTGGACTTCTCCAATGACAATGTCGTGATCTCCTGCGTCATGGATATCTCCGATAACACAATCTATCCATGCAATGCAATCTTTGATAATTGGTGACCCGGTAATTGCTTCTCTCCATTCAATCGCGTCAAATGGGTCCTTTTCTTTGTCAAAAAAGCTATTACTAAGTGCGAGTTGGTTTTCGTTAAGGACATTCACACAATAATTTCCTGTCGCAGCAATTCTTTCCCAAGTCTTAGAACCTTTGGCAGGCATGAACTGAACTAGTGGCGGGTCAAGAGACACGGATCCAAATGAGCCTATTACCATTGCAAATGGACCATCATTGTCTTGTGCACTGACCAAAGTTACCCCAGTCGGGTAATTGCCGAGTATTTTTCTAAATTCTGTTCCATCGATGTTGGGATTTGTCATGGCTTTGTCTGCCTTTCATGTCTTCGCTGTCCAACTCTTAGACGTTACCTCAGAGATCTTGAAGTAGCACCCATCTCTAAATCTCTCACTATGCAATCAGCAGCATCTCTTTACCAACTTTACCAATTTCAGAAAGAGTAACCGAAATGTTACTCTTTCTGAATGGGAACCGGGAAACCTATTTTAGAAGACGGATACGTTGCATTCGTGAAGCAAGATTGCCCAACATGCACTCTGATTGAACCCGTTCTAACACAACTGGCAGAAGTAGGTATTCTCAAGGCTGTGTACTCTCAAGACAATCCGGAGTTTCCTGCGTTAGGGATAACTCAAGATGATTCAGACCTTGAGCTAAGTTTCAAGTTAGAAATTGGAACTGTTCCGACTCTTCTCAAGGTAAGCGGCGGCAAGGAAACAAGCAGAATCATAGGTTGGTTTAAAGAGGAATGGGAGGGTTTTTGCGAAACCAACGATCTAGGAGCAGAAGGAATCAGTGATTTCAGCCCCGGGTGTGGTTCACGAAGCGTTGATCCTGACCTCCAACCAATATTGCAGAAAAAATTTGGGTCGGGGCTTGGAAGTAACCTTGTTGAATTTGCCTCAAGTGAGGATGAATTTGAAGCTATGTATGAACTTGGCTGGTCCGATGGGTTACCTATAGTTCCCCCTACTGAAAAGCGTGTCCTGAAGATGCTTGAGGGGACTTCTCGGTCTGGAGATGAAATAGTGACTCTCGTACCACCGAATCTTGATGATTTAACGGTTGAGAAAATTGCTATTAATGCTGTCATGGCTGGGTGCAAACCAGAGTATTTACCTATTGTTATTACTGCCTTGGAGGCAGCTTGCACTGATGAGTTTAATATGCATGGTTTGCTCGCCACTACCATGCCGGTTGGACCTGTGTTGTTTATAAATGGTCCAATCCGAAATGAAATAGGGATGAATTCTGGTATGAATCTCCTAGGACAAGGAAACCGGGCAAACAGTACAATCGGTCGAGCCCTTCAACTGGTCATACGGAATGTAGGAGGAGGCCGACCTGGTGAAGTTGATCGAGCGACTCATGGTAGCCCAGCCAAAATAGGTTTATGTTTTGCAGAAGATGAGGAGGGTTCACCTTGGTCTTCATTTTCAGAAGATTTAGGGTTTAATGCTGGCCAGAACACAGTGACTGTCTTCCCCGGCGAAGGACCAAGAGCAATTGTGGATCAATTATCGCGTTCAGCTGATGAACTTGCGCGAAGTTTAGCGATGGGACTTTTGGGAAATATGCATCCGAAGTTAGTTTTAGGTTTTGATGCGATTTTAGTAATTAGCCCTGAGCATGCGGCTCGGTTCGCGGATGCTGGGTGGTCTAAGGCAGAAGTGAATGAGTCAATTATCGCCCACACGATTCGCGAAACTGATTTACTTCTCCGTGGTGTTGATGGAGTTGCAGAAGGATTACCTCAAGATTTCGCTGGTCTACAGTTCCCCAAGCTGAGACCTGATGGGGGCTTGTTGATTGTGTATGGTGGTGGAGGTGCAGGTCTATTTTCAACCAGCATTAGTGGCTGGCTTTCTGGACCAAAGGGCAGTCAGTACATAACAAGGGAGATTGGTAAATGACCACGCGAGTTTTAGATCCGACTTCAGAACAATTGATCTCTGCCGTGGAAAGCCCCGATCGGCTTATCACCTTTGAAGGCGCAACCATTGGTTTGCTTGATATAAGTAAGCCAAGGGGTAATGTTTTCCTTGATACTTTGGAGTTACTCCTAACAGAAGTTGGAGCTATTCCCAAGCGATATATGAAACCCACTTTCACAAAGCCCGCCCCTGTGGATCTTAGGCATGAAATCGCAACGCAGTGTGATGCAGTGATTGAGGCTTTAGCGGATTGAGGTAGTTGCACAACATGCAGTGTGCATGACATCACCGATCTTGAAAAGAGGGGAATCCCTGGAGTTATTGTCGCGACTGAGGAGTTCATCTCTGCTGCTGAAGGACAATCGGAAGCTTTACGGTCATCCCCAGAATGCGTTTTTACCGAACATCCCATTCAAGACAGAACTGATGAAGAGATGGTAGTAATCGCTCGGAAAGTTTTTGATCAGGTCGTTAATGCCCTAACAAAAAACTTATAATTTTAGATTAGGTCTTCAAATATTTGGATAGGGCTCCACGTCTTTCAATTTTTAGGTTGGGGCTACCAAGAAATGAAGCGAAGCCTGAGAGTTCTTTATGCGCATATTTTCCAACGTTTCCGGGCTCTGACTCTTTCTCTGCAAATGCTCCAATGACGTGCAACGATTGAGTTTCACGTTTGTTGGCTAGGTCGAATCTTGCAACTATCTTGTCATCAAGAAGATACGGCATGACGTAGTAGCCGTATTGTCTCTTTCCCTTGGGCTTATATATTTCAAGTTTGTAGTTGAAATTGAAGAGGCGCTCCAACCGTTTCCGAGTCCAAATGATTGGATCAAATGGCGAAAGTACCGTTGATGCTTTAATTTCCTTTGGAATTTTAATCGTTTTAGATATGTAGCTCTTTTCCCTCCAGTTTTCGACTGCGATTTCTCGGATTTCCCCTGATTCAACGAGTTCATTTAGGAAACGCTTTGTGTCGCTATGACGGATCCGAAAATAGTCTGATATATCTGTTGCTGTCCCTACACCCAGTGCTTCTATTGCGGCGATAAATAACTTCTTTACTGCGACTTCCTCAGGAGGTGTAGGAAGAGAAAGAATTGTTTCAGGGACTATTCGTGTTAAAAGATCATATTTTTTTTCAAAATTTTTCCCTCTCCGTATCCCAACTTCCCCGATACGGTATAGCCAATTTAATGCAATTTGGCCCATTGACCGATTCCCCCACCCAGTGCTTTCTCTCGGTCTTGGATCTTTCAGATCTTTTGCTTCAAGAGGACCACGAAGTTTGACTTCGCGCAGAATTTGTTTCACATACTCAGGATGTTCCGTTGCTACCCGGTACAGGCCCTTCCATGTCTCACCGCGTTTCGCTCGAGATTTCAGAAAACGGAAATATGGTTCCGCCTCAATAGGAGCGATGCTTGCTTCATGAGCCCATAATTCAAACCATTTATCTTCTTTATAGGCAATCTTTTCGTAGAGACCAACATCGTAATTCCCTAACCTTGAGTAGAAGGGAATGTATTGGCTGCGAATAACGATTGGTACCGCGTCTAATTGAACGACCCGCATTGTATTCATTGCCGTTTTCATGTGAGGAACGGTTATTTTCGGTTTCGTTGCTTTCTTTCCGAAACCTTGTGCCTTTAAAGCAAGCCTTCTTGCTTCTGGTAATGACAGGGATTCCATCGCTGGAAACTATCACTTATTTAGGGAGAGAGAATTCCCCTTTGTTCTTTTCAACAACCAGCCCATCATTAATAAGCCCTTTTAAGACTTTCTTGCAGCGAATTGGGTCTTCAGGCCAACCCATGACTATTCCGATCTCTTTTGAAACGACGTTTCTTTCTCGGAGTTTTTCTATAAATCTTCCTCTTCCTTGTCGGTCTGAACCTTGAAAAGGTTTTGATTTCTGAGGTGGTCGTTTCGGGTTAAGGGCTGGGTCGCTGTCTTTGAGATTCTTTGACCATGAGCAAGTTTTCCGGAGAGGACATGCAGTGCAATTTGCTTTTCGAGAAGTGCATATTGTCGCACCTAATTCAATCATCGCCTGATTCCATCTCCATCCATCATTTAAAGGAAGATTTCCATCTGCAATGTTTTGGCTTTCTTTATTAGTTAAATATTCTCCTGCGTACCGGCATAAAACTCGTTTGACGTTTACATCAACTACAGCTACGTCCACTTCAAATGCAAAAGAGAGAATAGCACGAGCAGTATATTCTCCGACTCCAGGGAGTGACCGCAACTCGTCAATTGAGGCTGGAATTATGCCATTATGCCTATTGACGATCTGCTGGGCTGTGGCATGCAAATTTATTGCCCGCCGGTTGTAACCCAGTCCACTCCACAATTCAATTACTGCTCCGGATGTGCTTTGGCTGCAAGAAAGAACGTTTGGGTAACGCCGTAAAAATGTCTCATATTTGGGAATCACTCTCTGAGCTTGTGTTTGTTGAAGCATGAATTCGCTAACGAGGATGGCCCAAGGGTCACGAGTTCGCCGCCAAGGAAAATCTCTATACTCTAATTCCCACCAACTAAGCACTTGGTCTTGCGTTCTACTGTGCATCAAACAAGAACGTAGCTCTAAGATTGTCCTATGGCACAAATGCAAGCCCAGAAAACTGTCTCTACATTTGTAATGCGTTTCGTAGTAGTTTCTTCTGTCATTTTTTTTGGGCTCTACGCACAATTGTTTTTTCTTGGAAACAACTTTGCATTAGCTGAGGAAAGCAACGATTCCGATGGGGTGAAAGTTTTTCAGAGCGATGATGCTAACAGCATTATCCCGAAGCCAGGTTCTGGAACTCCCCCTGCAAGCGCTACAGATAGAGGCGGAGCATTACAGCTAACTCTTTTAGGTCTTTTGATCTTGTTTCCAATTGTCGCAATTTTCAGTATTCGGCGACAAGGTCGAAAATCATTTGGGAAGACTTAGCGCTTACTAGTTGCTATCTCTTATCGAGTAACTGCCACCAAACATATTTCTGATAGATTCTCAGCTATTGCTGTTTAAATTCCCTATTCAAATGACAATGCGCTAGTTTTTATTTGTGCATAAATCACCCGATCCGAACTCAATTCTAACTTCTTTGGGAGGTCAATCCTTACCTTTGAAAGGTTGGGTGACTTCGTTCCATCTTCTTCTTGTCGTTCTTGATCCGTTTACTCATGAAAGTTCATGGATTGTAGAAACTGCCGGAAGAGTGTTGAAGAATTTCACTGGTGCTGATTGCCGAGTTGGGTGGGTAATAGCAGGTACCGAGGGTCAGGCGAAAAGTTTCTTAGG